>CAZHUY010000242.1:0-9231 GCA_964535465.1 uncultured Myxococcales bacterium | reverse complement strand
GGGCGAACGCACCTGGCCTCTTGCCCGGTTCTCGGGGGGCGGCGGGGGGCTGACAGCCGGTGGCGGAGGCGGGGCACTGTCGGCCTTGATACACGACGCCAGGTCGAGCAGCATGAATTCCAGGACCTTCTCCTGAGCGGTCATGGCGGTGGAGTCGCATTCCCGAGGGAAGTACTCGATGTGCGTTTGGCCGGCCTCCACGTGGAAGGCGCTGTAGATGATTCGACCGCAGAGTGCCTCAGCCGAGGCCTTCACCGGCATATTGATGGTCAAGTGCTGTACTGTGTTCGGGGACTGCGTGGTGATCCATGCCTGCGCCCCGCCGCCGGCCACCAAGCCGGTGGCGCGGACATAAGCCCGGTCAATGGTGATCTGTGGCGGTGTTACCCCGGACAGGGCCCCGACGTTTTCGAGCCACTTGGCAAAGCCAGCACCCTTGGGAAAACTCGTGTTGATCAAGCCCGCAGCCTGCGTTTCGGGGTTCGCCGCGCCTTCGTAATCCCAGGTCGCGGTGGCCTCGACCGGCCCATCGTCCCACAGCCATTCCACGTTCAGATCGGTCACGAAGAGCCGGCCTCCTTGGTTGGCGTAGGCCATCAAGGCGGACGAATCAGATGACATCGAGGTATAGCAGGGTAGGAGCACTTGGTTGTATCTCCGCAGAGTGCTCGGGGAACCAATGAGCTGTATGGTTCTGGGAGTACGGTCGTCGACCTTGACCCCGGTACCGGCGTAGAGATGGATGCGCCCGTCTCCGTCGGGATTGGAGAATTCCGCATCGTCGATGCCCATCTTCCGCAACACACATTCCACGTAATCGAATTGACCGGTGGCGATGGCGGTGAGAGGGATGTCACCTTCCTTGTGGTTGCGCGGAAGTCGCAACGTTCCGGCTGCCAGGCGGTTCTCCACGCACGGTTTGACGCTGACCGTGGTCTGTCGGCGCCACTGACCGAGCTGAACCACGATGGGCACATCGTCGCCGGCGGGCACGTCCGACAAGGTAAAGGAGCCGTCGGCCGCGCTCAGGGCGCTTGTCACGGCTTGGGCTGCGCCCAGGGGCGTGCAGCGCTCGCAGCTGGCACCATTCGCCAGCGGTGGCAATGCACCGTTGGGAATGAAGACGAGGGCGTTGTAGACGGGATGGGGGTCGCTGGGCGAGGCGGTATAGACCTTTCCAGAGATGGTCGTCGTTCCGCTGCTGCAGGTTGGGATCTTGTCGCACAAGGCGCAGGGCGGTCGGCACACGCCCGTGGCGCTACAGGTTTGCCCCGCGGGACAGCCGCCACACTCGAGCGCGCCGCCACACTTGTCGCCAATGGTGCCGCAGTAAGATCCCGTCTCGGTCTTGCAGGTTATCGCTTGGCAAGCGCCGCTACCAGGCGGCGCCCCGCACAGGTGCTCGATGCCCCTGCCCGCGCAGGTCCAGCCCGCCTCCTGGCACGAGCCACATTCGAGCGCACCGCCACAGCCATCGCCTATGGTCCCGCAATAGGTCCCGCCCTTGGGGCTGCAGGTCGCCGGCGTGCAGATCGCCGGGGTGCACAGATGTGCGACCTTGGCGCCGCAGCTCATTCCCTCCGGGCACGCCCCGCAATCGAGCGAGCCGCCACACCCGTTGCCCACGATGCCGCAGGCGCGAGCTCCGTCTTGCTCGCACTTAAACGCGGTGCACAGCCCAGAGTCTGGGCTGGCGCCGCACACATGCTCGACCCCTGCCCCGCCGCAGGACCACCCGCCCGAACAGGCGCCGCACTCTCTGGTGCTGCCGCATCCGTCGCCAATGGTTCCGCAATACCTCCCGTTCTCGACCTCGCAAGGAGACGGCGTGCAGGTCCCTGGCGCGGGAGCGCAGACATGCTCCGTATGAAGAAGACCGCAGACCTGATTCGCAGGGCACTCTCCGCACTCGAGCACGCCCCCACACCCGTCGCCAATCCTTCCGCAGTAGGCCCCGAGGGCCGATACGCATTGCACGCAACCGCCGTCGCCATTGAACGGCGCGGCCGCGTCCATGGTCTGGCTGGTGTTCACCTCGGGAATCACGAGAATGGCGGGCCTATCGGGCGAGGACTCGATGAATGCGCTGTCGGAATTGCTGCTGACAACCCGGCCCGACGAGCATCCGGCGACCAGCAGGACGACCAAGCGCAAGCCGTCGTGACGTCCTTGGACCCGATGCGAGAAGCACAACATGCTCTTCCATCCTTTCACGACCGGCCATCGACGGTGCCTCATGATCTCTCCCTGCACACCATGCAACGGGACCTGCAAAACCAGCAGGCCTACGGTCACAGGCTACCACAGAGCGATGCACGAGAAGCAAGGCCGGCTGGCCACTGAACGTCGGCCGCCGCTTGCTCCGAGGCTCGCCGGGCGCTGTCGTGCGCAAGCGCTGTCATCGCTGCCCAGGCCTCAATGCGCCCGGTCAGCTACCGCCCATGTAGAGGATGTACCTGCCTGTCCCATCAGGAGCCTTCACCCAATCTGTCGTGAGCAGCGGCAAGCTTCCCGTGAGATCGGAAATGAAGAGAGACATCGTCTCCCCAAGATTCGCGGCGGCGTCGTCCACCATCTCCACCCGACACGTGGCCGAGCGGCAGTCAACGCTCTGTATCGCGTGTCGGAGCGGCCCGCTCTTCTCAGTCAGCTCGCGAATCCTCGACTCCCTGGCCGCAGCGCGACTGGGATCGCGAACCTCCCTGAGGAAGTCGTCCGCAACCTTCGCGACCATGGATACGTGCTTGCTGGTCACATCCTCCTCATTGTCGTTTTCCCTCAGCTCCGACCTCGCTGGCCCTTCTTCGGATGGTCCGGCTGCACTGGCCTGAGCCAAACGCGAGACCTCGGTCTTCAGCGCCTCGATCTCCAGGCGGAGCGAAACCGCCTCTCGCCAAAGGGCCGTGATTTCTGCGCTCTCGGCACGGCCCTGGCCCTCCACGCCCCGCGGATGATCCTCTCGCACCGAAACCTTCTCTCCTTTTGTACGTCCCTGGCCGGGTATCTGAACACGCCAAACGAGCAGGATCGCCGCGATTCCCAGTGAAACCAGACCTGCCATGAGCACCAGTGCTAGCCTATTCATGGGTGACTTCCTCTCGACGCTCGGCCTATCGGCTGGTGGCAACAGCGAGGGAGAGGGACAGGGCTGAGGGTAAGTCCGTTTCCCCAACCCGGCCCTCTCCCCGAAGTGAAAGGGTGAATGTGTTTTCGCAATCCTCCAGACGGTCCGGCGCTTCGCTTGACGCTCAGCCGCCGGGTCTCTGAGACACCCTCTTGATCCCTAGGGGAGTTCTCGGGTGGTCACGCCCCAGATCTTGCACCCAACCGGAACGTCGCACTGCACGGTCGCGTAGTTGCGGGTCCCGAGATCGGCACACCGTAGGAAGTCAGAAACGTGGAAATTGCCGGGGCCTCCCGTGACAGTGATGGGATACCCAGCAACCGTGCCGCCATCACTGGCTCGGACAACGCGAAGGTAACAACTCATGGAGGAGCTGCAGTTGCCGTCCACAGTGACTCGCCTTCGATTGGTCATGTTGACGCAAGCGGCTTCCTCAAGGCCGCAGACCAGCGGTGCGCTCTGGCCGTTGCACGCGCCGGAGCCGGACCACTTGTACCACAACCAACCTTCGTTGTTGCCATCGAAGCAGGCGTTGGCCGCCGCCGTCCTGCCTCGGCAAATCCCCGCGGCGCTGTGGGTCGTCTGCGCCAGTGCGCTGGTTGCGATGAAGAGCGAGCACGCAAGGATGGAACCGAGAATGACTGATGTTTTCATGACTATCTCCTTTGTTGAACTGCACTCGATTGGTGATTTCGACAAGCTAAGCAAGGACTGACTCTCGAAACAGAGGGCGCCTCGTGTTTCAGGTCATGACGTCCAATGGCCCCTGTTGCTAAGAGGCGCGCTGCTTCCTCTTCCTCCGGATCCTGCCTTGACTGGTAGACTCCTCGCCCTCCCTCCATGACAGCGGGCTCGGAGGCGATCCTTTCGTCCAAAGCCGGCGAGCCGAGCTCGACTCTCTCGTCCATCCGCACGAATCGCCGGACAGTGCACCTCCGGTTACTCTCTTAGTCCAACGAGAGCACCTTGTGTGGTGGGAACTCTTCTACATTTTCGCTGCCCGCGCTCTGAGCACGTCCAAACGGTAGCCCAGGCCGCGCAAGGTCTGGATGCAATCGCGCCAAGGACCCAGCTTGGCACGCAGGCGGAACACCCGCTGGGCCATGGCCTTGCGGCTGGATTCATTCGGCGCCAGGCCACTGATCTCGACGACCAACTCGTCAAGGCGAACGACTGTGTTGGCGTGCAAGCACAGGAAAGCGGAGATGCGGGCCTGGCCGCGAGTCAGCGCGATGCGGGTGCCGTCGATGCGAATGTACCTCTTGGCCAGGTCGACCAAGAAGGGACCGCGCCGAATCGAGGACATCCCGACCGCTTGCTCGCGCGCGATCATCGCATCCGCATACCTGAACACGTTGTCGAGGTCGTCGGCCGGAAGCAAAGCGCTGGCGCCCAGCTGAGCGGCGCGGAAGGTCTGTTCGGCAGTTGGCGCCCGATCGAGCAGCAAAAGCGGCGTCCGTACGCCGTACCAGCGCAGCCGGAGGCCCGCCTCCACCGCGGAGATATCCTTGAGCTTGCCCCCAAGCAGGATGAGGCGCAGCCGCGCCTGTCGGGCGATCGCGATCAATTCGCCCCATGTCTCGCACGCCCGCACGATGAAGTCGCGGCCGCAGAACCGTTCAAGCAGGGCTGCGCGAATGGGATCGTCTGCGCTGGCCACCGCGATCAGGTCTTGATCGATGGGACTCATTGTGGCTCTCGCAGGCAAACGCCCCTGTGGCAGTCGAAGATCAACCAGGAGCCGTAGGACCCGAGTTTCTTGCGTAGCCGCCGCGCGAGGTCCTTGAGTCGCGCCGCTGCTGCCGTCTCGCAGAGGCGCCAGTGAAACAACTCATTGACTGCGCCCAGCGAACGCCAGGTTCTGGGGGCCTCGGCCAGGAGAAGCAGAAGCTCATACTCGGCCTCGCTCAGGAACGAACGGATGCCCGGCGCAACCACCTCGTGGTGTGCGGGAATCACCGAGAGGGGCTCGCACAGTGGCAAGGAACGTGGCAAGAGCGGCTGCGCGCATGAGATCGCGATGTCGAGCTGCTCCGGGCGCAAGGGCCTGGACACGAAAATGTCGGCGCCAGAACCCAGAGCTCGCACCTCCTCGCCAATGTCACTGCCCCGCCCAAGAGAGACGAATGTCCCTGGCTGGCCACAGGCTCGAAGCTCGGCGAACACACCGACGTCCTCGATCTCCGCTGCGTCGACCATGACGAGCACGAAGTCCTCGGCCGAAGCCGCAACGCGGGCCGCGCGGACATCGTCACAGCAACAAGGCTCGGTCCCATGGGCCAGCAGCCAGTTCTCGATTCCTCCCGGAAAGTCGCGGACCGATCCGATGACCAGAATCCGCGGCACCATCGCGGCGCGGGAATCGCTCGCAGTCTCGGACGCAGACAACGATTGGTCATTCCTGCCCACCGAAATGGACCTGGCGCAATTCGCGCTCGCACCCGATATCCGAGTACGGCCGCCACCCCTTCTGCACTTCCAGTCTTCGTCTGCCGCACGCATTGGCATCCCACCCGCGCAGCAGTTTGGCCATGCCGAACAAAACCGTCAAGATGGTCGCGATGTTTCTTCGCGAAACTCCTCTACTGGAGGACGTGACTTGGAAATATCGCGCAATTTATGCGCGTTATTGCCCGAAAGAACGACTATGGGCACAACAACGCCGCTAGATCCCGCAGATTCATTCACACAGGCGGCGGGTCTTTGAGCGGAGCCAGCCAGTGAGCGGCCCGCTTGTCTCGCAGGCGCAGTCTTGACCCGAGATCTGAGGCAGGCACGGGGGTCAGTTCACCGACACGTCGAAGTGGTTGAGCCACACCTCGCCCTTGCCCCCCGACACCTCGGTGATGAACTCGACGCCCTGAACGCCGTTCTCTGGCTGGGCCAGCCCCTTGGCGAGCATGTCCTTTAGGACGAGTGCCAAGTCGAAGGTGTCAGCCAGCCGCGGGAGCTGGGTGTCGTAGACGACCATTCTCCACGTATGCGTGCTGCCGCCCGAGGCGTCGGCGTGGGCGTCCTGATGGCTGACCTGGAACGGGACCCCGCCGAGGGTGACGCGACCGTCGTCGACGCTCCCCCCGCCCATGCCAAGCGGGTTGTTGAAGCGCACCATGACCTCAGCCACGACGTTCGCGGGATCGGGCGCGTCGGAGACGGCCTCGGTGCGGGTGAGCCACAGGGTGGCGTTGAGGTTGTAGGACTGGCCCGCCATGATCTCGATGGCGTAGTCCAGCGTCAGCGAGCGAAGGACATCGATGCGTTTCGGGAGGTCGGGCGTGGTCGATGCGCCACCGTCCCAGGGCTTGCGCCCGAACAGCACCTCGGGGGCCGCGTACGAGGTGCTCGTGTCCATGCCGACCTCGGGCCAACTCCACGTCCAGCCGTACTGGCTGCCCGCTTGGGTCGTGCGCGTGCGAAGGCATTGCGTATACGGGGCTCCTTTCGCGAACTGCGCATTCCACACGTTGTTGATGAGCACGTGGGACGTGCCCGGAATGGGATGGCGGTACCAGTCTGCGCAGGAGATGGTGTCCGAGGGCAGGCCGAAGGGAACCGCGTCCAGCAGGCACAGGCTGAGTTCCCTCGCCTCCGGCCCCCGCGGTTCGAAGTAGAGGTTGAGGTATCGGATGGGGCGCGTGGGGGAGAAATACTGCGAGTCCAGGGCATTGCACAGCCGGAAGTCCTCCCATCGAACGGTCAGGTCGGGGGCTGCCGAGGTCGGTTGGGAGACACACCAACGTTCGGGCGTGTCCCCGGACGACGCATCCTCGTTGGTCAGCTCAACGATGAATCGGTCCGCAACGGCCTCAGTGAACGCGATGTACAGGCCGTCCCCCACGGGAGACCACGGCCGCGCGGCAACGTCGGGGGTGGGGCCTTGGTTGAGGGCGAGTCCGAAGCCGGCTTGTGGCACGGAGGACATCGGCTCGTAGTAGGAGGGGATCCCCAAAGGATCGGACATGGCCGTGCCCTCGAGCACCACGTGGGCGCACATGCGCGCGCCGCTGGCGCAGGACGCATCCCCGCCGCAATCGAAGGTCACGCTGGACGCGGAGGTGCGCATGAGCCAGGGGCGAACGAACCCCGCAAACATCCCGTTGTCGAAACGACCGCCGACTACGCGTGGAACCTGGGGCGTGCCGGCAGGTCCTCCCGGATCGGCATCGGCCGCGCCCGAACTGGCGCCCGAGCACGCCACGACGAGGGGGAGCAGAAAACCAAGGGTCCCAAGCGCTCGCATCATCAGTCCTCCGGCTGCATCCTGGCGCCGCTCCGAGAACGCACGCAAGCTGCTTCTCGCGCAACAATGGCCAGCCTTGCGCTGAGACTTGGCGGGCCGGCGCCGACGGGTAGCCCCGGAGAGCAGGAAGCGCTCGATGCCTTCAGGGTCGCCAAAAGAGCGAGCGCGTCCATCTCGCCAGGATGGCGAGTTCTGTCGCGAGACGGTCGCTCGGGGTAGTCTGTCTGGCATGCGCATCGTTTGGCGTTACCTCCTCGGCCAGCGCTGGTTGATTGCCCTCGCCCTCGCGCTGGCGGGAGCCGGCCAGGTGCTGGCGCTCATCGATCCCATCATCTTCGGCAAGATCGTCGACGACTACGTCCAGCACCCCGGCGCGCGCGGCGAGGCAGAGCTCACGCGCGGCGTCCTCGGGTGGTTGGCCATCGCGGTGGCCCTGGCCGTGGCCTCGCGTCTGCTGCGCACCCTCTCCGACTACGTGTCCCGCAGGGTCACGCAGCGCTTCGGCGTGCAGATCTTCAACGACGGTCTCCGACACGCCATGCGCCTCTCGTTCGAGGAATACGAGGAGCTGCGCAGCGGGGAGACGCTGGCGCTGCTGCAGAAGGTCCGCACCGAGACCGAACGCTTCGTCACCAGTCTGGTCAACGTCCTCTTCGTCTCGATCGTCGGCGTGCTCTTCCTGGTCTGGTTCGCCCTCACACGCCACTGGGCGCTGGTGCCGGTTTTCGTCGTGGGCGTGCTGGTGGTGGGTGGACTGGCGGGACTGCTCGGCCAGCGGATCAAGCTGCTGCAACGGTCCATCGTGCGCGAGACCGCGCGCATGGCGGGCGCCGCCACCGAGTCCCTGCGCAACATCGAGCTGGTGCGGACCCTGGGTCTCGGACGCCAGGAGATGGGGCGCCTGCGCGCGCACATCGAGGAGATCTTTCGGCTCGAGATGCAAAAGGTCCGCAAGGCGCGGACCCTGTCCTTCCTGCAAGGGAGCGCGCTCAGCATCCTCAAGCAGTCCATCCTGTTCGCGCTGCTCTGGCTGATCTTTCATCGCGTGCTCGCGACCGGCGAGCTCATCGCGATGCAGTTCATCTCCGTACAGGTCCTGGGTCCCCTGCAGGAGATCGGCAACGCCATCCTCTTCTACCGGGAGGCCGAGGGCAGCCTGGTCGCCCTGGACAGCTTCCTCAAGCGGCCCGTGGTCGAACGCCCCGAGGAGCCCATCGCCATCGGCGTGCTCGAGGAGGTTCGGGTCGAGGGGGTCTCCTTCCGCCATCGCACCGCCGCCCAACCAGCGCTCGACGGCGTCTCGTTCACGGCCCGTGTCGGCGACACCATCGCCTTCGTCGGCCCCTCGGGCTCGGGGAAATCAACGCTGGTGAAGCTGCTGGTCGGCCTGTACCGACCCACCACCGGTCGCCTTCTCTGGAACGGCATCGACGCGACGGACATCCGCCCGATCGAGCTGCGCCGACAGCTCGGCATCGTCACCCAGGAGACGCAGCTCTTCTCGGGCACGATCCGCGACAACCTGCGCTTCGTCGCGCCTCAGGCCACCGACGAGGAGATGCTCGCCGCACTGAGGGGCGCGGCCGTGCATTCCCTGGTCGCCCGTTCGCCGCTGGGGCTCGACGCGGTGTTGGGCGAGGGAGGACTCCGCATCTCCGGCGGCGAGCGGCAACGACTCGCCATCGCCCGGGCGCTCATTCGCAAGCCTCGGCTGCTCATCCTCGACGAAGCCACGGCCGCGCTGGATTCGTTGACCGAAGAGGAGATCGCCGGGACGCTCCGCGATCTTTCCCAGCGACGAGAGCGCATCGTCATCACCATCGCCCACCGTCTGTCCACCATCCGGCACGCCAACACCATCCACGTC
>CAZHUY010000241.1:0-9237 GCA_964535465.1 uncultured Myxococcales bacterium | reverse complement strand
CCGCACCCGAAGACCACCAGCAGGCGTCCTGTGGTCAGGGGCCGCAGGACATCCAGCGCTCTCTCCAGCGCATCGGGTGTGTGGGCATAGTCGACCAGGCACAGCACCCCAAGGGAATTGGGCACGCGCTGCAGCCGCCCGGGCACGCCGGTCACCTGGCTGATCCCTTGGGCGATGGCCGCGCGGTCGATCCCATGGGCTAGGGTCATGCCGGTGGCCAGCAGAATGTTGGCGACGTTGAAATCCCCCACCAGCGGCGACTTCAGCTCCAGCCGCCCCGAGGGCGTGGCCAGGCGAAGGACGGTGCCGTTGGCCGACAGCTTGCGTTCGAGCACCGTCACGTCGGCGCCCTTGCTCTCGCGGGTCAGGGTCAAGGTCGGGCCGTGCACCTCGGGGCGCATGGCCCGCCCGGCCTCGTCGTCGGCGAAGAGGACGGCCACCCCGCGCTTGGCCGAGAGCAGCTCGCGAAACAGAATGGCCTTGGCGGCGCGGTAGCGTTCCATGGTGCCGTGATAATCCAGGTGATCCTGGGTGATGTTCGACAGTCCGGCGACCCGGAAGGAACAGCCGTGCAGCCGCCCTTGGTCAAGGGCGATGGACGAGGCCTCCAACACCACGTCCGAGCAGCCGTTCTGCTTCATCTCGGCGAACAATGAGTGTAGTTGCAGGGCGCCTGGCGTGGTCAGCGGCGCTTCGTGGGTCTTAGCGGCGTAGCGATAGCCCACCGTGCCGATGACCCCCGAGGGGCGACCGGCGGCGGCCATGACCGCCTCCATTAGATAGGTGGTGGTGGTCTTGCCGTTGGTGCCGGTCACCGCGCTCAGGGTCAGGTCCTGGGCCGCGCGATAGCGGTTGGCCGCGACCAGGCCCAGGGCCAGGCGCACGTTGCGCACCTGCACCAGAGCCACCCGGCCGGCCGGGGACAGCCCGCCATCGTCGGTCAGGATGGCCGTGGCTCCCTTGCTGATGGCCTCGTCGATGAAGCGGCGCCCGTCCAGCTTGGTTCCAGGCACGGCCACGAACAGGTCTCCGGCCTGCACCAGGCGCGAATCGTCGCGCACCTCGCGGATCAGGGTCTCTTCGGCGCCGTCGGGAAGGGTGGCGTCCGGAATGCCATGCAGAAGGTGGGAGAGTCGGAACACGCTTAGCCTCCGTGTTTGAAGGAGACGCGACACAGG
Organism: uncultured Myxococcales bacterium; assembly: GCA_964535465.1. Taxonomy (GTDB): domain Bacteria; phylum Myxococcota_A; class Polyangia; order Fen-1088; family Fen-1088; genus Fen-1137. The sequence continues at coordinate 8,059 of CAZHUY010000241.1, read as the reverse complement.
GTTCCTCGCGCCACCGGCCCTGGCTTGGGGGATTGGGCTGCCGCAATCCCGCTGCCTTCGGGTACAAGTTCGACACCGGCGCGTCGGGCCACGCGTACGGCTTGCCCCACGGTCATGCCGGTGAAATCCGGCATGGAAGCATCCAACTTTTCCGACGTCGTGGCCTCACCCTCGTCCTCGCCCTCACCGGCCTGCGCCACCGCAGTCAAAGCTTCGTCGTCCTGCGTCTCTTCCGCGGCCATGGGCTCGTCGACACCGTACCCCTCGGCCTCGGTATTGTCGGGCGGTGCATGGCGCGCGGACGCCAGCTTGGGGGCATCCTTCTTGGTCGCAGCCGAGCTCACCGTCGATTGCGAGGGTGGCACGCCCAGGTAGCGCAGGGTGGCCTCGGCGATCTCCTTGAACGCGGGCGCGGCGACCACGCCGCCGTAGTGTACCCCGTGAGGCTCGTCGACCATGACCACGATCACCACGCGGGGATTGTCGGCGGGCACGATTCCGGCGAAGGCCGCCAGGTACTTGTGGGGATCGTAGCGACCGTTGGTGACCTTCTGGGCCGTTCCCGTCTTGCCGGCGACCGGGTAACCCGGGATGGCGGCTTGCTTGGCGGTGCCGTCCTCGGTCACGCCCTGCATGATGCGCAACATGGTGCGGGCCGTAGCCTCGGACATCACACGCGTCTCCGGGCGCGTGCCCGCCGGAGGCTGAACCGGCTGGCTCTGCCCGTCAGACGACACCAAGCGCAGCGCCAGCTTGGGCGGATGATAGACGCCGCCCGAGGCGATGGACGCGTAGGCCACCGCCATCTGCAGGGGCGTGACCGTCAAACCCTGACCGAAGGCGTTGGTCGCCATCTCGATCTCGCCCCAGCGCGAGGCCGGGTGAACGGTTCCGCGGCGCTCGCCCCGCAGACCCACGCCGGTCGGGTGACCGAAACCCAGCTGGTCGATCATGCGGCCCAAGGCCTCCTTGCCGATGCGCCGGGCGATCTTCACCGTGCCGATGTTGCTCGAGTACTTGAAGACCTCGGCCGCCGTCAGGATGCCTTTGGGGTGGTCGTCGCGGATGGTGTACTTGCCAATCTGCATCTTCCCCAACTGGCAGTCGAAGCGATCTTCGGGGCGTAGCTTACCCGCCTCGAAAGCCGCCGCGAAGGTGATGGTCTTCATGATGGACCCGGGCTCGTAGGCGTCGGTGATGGCCCGGTTGCGCGCCCCGCGCTCCGCCAGGTTCGAGGGATCGTTGGGGTTGTAGCCGGGGACGCTGGCCATGGCCAGGATCTCGCCCGTGTGCGGATCGATCATCACCGAGGTGGCGGCCTTGGCGTTGTGCTTGCTGACCGCGCTCTCCAGCGCCCGCTCCGTCACGTAGGTCAGGTACTTGTCCAGGGCCAGCACCAGATCCTTGCCGGCGGTGGCCGATGAATCGACGGTTCCCTCCATCAGCAGATCGCGTCCCAGGCGGTCGCGAATGCCCATGACGCCCATGCCGCTGCCACGCAGGGCCTGATCGTGCTGCAGCTCCACGCCTTCCAGCCCGCGGCCGTCCAGGCCGGCGTGGCCGATGACGGTCGAGCCCAGGTTGCCATTGGGGTACACCCGCCGAGGTTCTTTCCTCACGCTGACCCCGGGAAATCCCAGGGCCAGGGCCGCCGCACTCTCCTGTGGCGAGGCCTGCCGCTTGACCCAGGCGAAGTACTGAGTGCGACGGGCCGCGAGTTGTTTCTCCAGCTCGCCGGCGTTCAGATGCAGCGCCTTGGCCAGACGGGGGACTGCATCGGGCACGTGGGCCAGCTGCCGTGGGTTGCAGAAGACCGAGTCCAGATCGGCCGTCGAGGCCAACTTCTCGCCCCGTCGGTCCAGGATGCGGCCGCGCCGCGGGGCCAGCTCCACCTCGCGCAGGTAGTTGCTCTCGGCCCACTCGGTCAACTGCGCGGACTCGCGTATCTGCAACTGCACCGCGCGCCGGCCTACCAGGAAGGCGGGGATCAGCAGGGTCACCCCGCACAGGACGACGCGAACCCTGGTCCAGCGGTTGATCATGGCTAGCGCGTTCCCTTCGCCGCGATGGCCCGGATGTTCTCGGGAGCTGGCGGGCCCATTTTCAGCTGGTCGCGCGCGATGGCGATGACCCGATCGGGGTCCTTCAGCATGCCAATCTCGATCTCCAGATGACGGCGTTGTTCGGCCAGCTCACGGTGAACACGCTCGGCCTCGCCCAGCTGCAGGGCCACTTCAAGGCGCTTGGCGTGGACCGCCACGTGCCCCAAGGCACCCAGGGTCAGGCCCAGGATGACCAGGGCCACCACGGCCAGGCTGGCCCGCTGCTTGCCGTGACCAAGATCCACGCGGGTCTGCGCGGGCTGTGTCGGTGTCTTCATGCCGCAAGCCTTTCCAGCGCGCGCAGTTTGGCCGATCGCGAACGTGGGTTGTTCGCCAACTCGTCGTCCGAGGCCGTGACCACATGCTTTGTCAGGATGCGAAAGCCTCGTTCACCCGCCTCGCGAGGTGCGGCCAGGCTCTTGAAGCGGCGCTTGACCATGCGGTCTTCCAAGGAATGGAACGAGATGACGACCAGACGTCCGCCCGGCTTCAGGCACTCGGGCGCGTCTTGGAGAAATCGCTCCAGCTCCACGAGCTCCTGATTGACGGCGATGCGCAGGGCCTGAAAAGCCCGGGTGGAGGGATCCTTGCCGGCCTCGCGATGGGGCACCGAACGGGCCACCAGGTTGGCCAGGTCCGCGGTGGTCTTGAGCTCGCCGCTCTCCCGGCTGCGCACCACGGCCGCGGCGATGCGACGGGCGAAACGCTCTTCACCCAGGTCGCGCAGAATCTGGACAAGTTCCTCCTCGTCGATGCGCTGCAGGAGTTGGGCAGCGGTCTCGCCGCCGGTGCGGTCCATGCGCATGTCGAGCGGGCCCGAGCGGCGGAACGAGAACCCTCGGTCCGCCTGGTCCAACTGAAGCGAGGAAACCCCGAGATCGGCGATGCAGCCATCGAGCGGCAGGGCCTGCGTCTGCTCCAGGACCGTCCGGATTTGCGAAAAACGTGCGTGGGCGAAGCGGGCCCGATCCCCAAAGGGCGCCAGATTCTGCTTGGCCACTTCTAGGATCTCCGCATCTCGGTCCAAACCAACCAGCCGCCCGCTCCCCGAGCGCTCCAAGATGGCGCGGCCATGCCCGCCCGCCCCCAAGGTGGCGTCGCAATAGCTTCCCGAAGCCGTCGGGAGCAAGAAGCTCATGGCCTCCTCGAGCAGAACCGGGAGGTGCACGGCGGCATGGGCGGATTGGGTCATGACCAATTCTCGATTGGCTCACCCGGCCAAGCGAAAAAGACGCCAAAAACCGGTTTGACCCGGCGGTCCAAGGCCGAAGTGCGCGCAGGCAAGCCATCATCCCGCCGGTCCCCCCCATGTCAAGTTTTGAGATCAGAATTTTCCTAATAATTGCGCGTAGATTGAGGACATGGCGGGGGATTGCAGACGCGCATGGTCACGGCGTTGAACGAAATTTGTATCTCTGGAAAATGTGAGCTGTATCACATCAAGTTTGATGGCTAAAACAGCTAACCCTGCTTGACCACTAGATGTTTTTGCGGGTATAAGGCGCACTTCAGGACGGCACGACAGAAGGAGCGGTGCAATGGAAGCTAGGCTGTTCGAGCTTGACGCGAAGATGGATGCGCTCCGCGCGAAGGCGGAGAGTTTTCCGGACAAGCTGAGGATCGACTACGAAACCAAGCTGGATGTGTCGTGGCTCTTCCACGACAACGCCCTGGAAGGAATCGTCCTGTCGTACTCGGAGTTGAAGGCCGCCATCGATCACAGGATCATCAGCGACGTTTCGCTCATCCCGATGTACCAGGAGGTGAAGAACCACAAGATCGCCGTGGACTTCATCCGCGAGGTGGCGAGGGCCAAGAAGCCGCCCCAGGTCGATCTGGAGTTCATTCGCAAGCTGTACGGGCTGGTCACGCCCGACGCCGTCGCCAAGGGGTTGCCCTACCGCAAGGAGAACCCTCTGCACCGGCTCTACTATCACGAGATCGCGCCGCCCGAGAAGATTGGCTACAAGATGCGGAAGTTGGCGGAATGGCTGGATTCGCCCGAGTTCGGCAACCTGCACAGCGTGGTCAAGGCGGTGAAGCTGCAGTTCCGCCTTCTGCAGGCCTACCCGTGGACTCAGAATTCTGGGAAGGTGGCTCGCCTCCTGACCAACTACATCTTGTTGCGCGACGGTTATCTGCCGGCGGTGGTCCATTCGATCGATCGACAGCGCTACTACGAGGTCCTTCGACATGAGAACGAGGGCCTCATGGTCCTGTTCCTCGAGTCGCTGGAGAACAGCATCGAGATCACGTCAAGGTTCTACGACGAGCTGTCCGGCCTGCGGGTTCGTTGCGCGAGCTGAAGATCCCGTTTCCGTTTGGGCGGGCAGGGGGCTATAAGCACGCCCATCCATGAAGAGCAGTTCCAGCAACCAAGCCCTCAAACAGTTGGTGGGGCGGAGCGCCGCCGGGCTTCTGGCCGACGGCATGATTTGCGGCATGGGCACGGGGTCGACCGCGCGCTTTTTCATCGAAGAGGCGGGGCGCAGGATGCGCGAGGAAGGCCTGCGCATCACCGGTGTCCCCACCTCGTTTCAGTCTCGCCTGCTCTGCCAGCAACAGGGGATTCCCCTGCTCGATGCTCAGGACTGTCGCCGGATCGACTTGGCCGTGGATGGCGCGGACGAGGTCGATCCCGACCTCAACGTCATCAAAGGCGGCGGCGCGGCCCACACCATCGAGAAGCTCATCGCCTCCATGTCCAGCCAGTTCGTCATCGTGGTGGACGAGAGCAAGCTGGTGTCCCGCTTGGGCAGCACCATCGATGTTCCCGTGGAGATCATTCTGCCCGCCTTGGCCCACGTCTCCGAGGTGGTGACCCACCTGGGGGGGCAAGCGAGCCTGCGCATGGGCATCAAGAAGGATGGCCCGATTGTCACTGACAACGGGCATGTGGTGCTCGACGTGAAGTTCGCTCCCCACGTCGACCTGCGCGCGGTGGATGCTCGCCTGCACGCCACCGCCGGTGTGCTGGAGACCGGCCTCTTCTTCGATCTGGCCACCAAGGTTCTGGTGGGCATGTCCGATGGCACGACCGTGAAGACGCTGGAGCGAGCAAGCCGCGTATCGCGTTGAACTCTGGTCAACTTTCGGGGAAGGCGATACAGTCCTGGGCCAAGCCTGCGCCCGTCATCACGGGTTCCCGACTGGCGCGTGGTCGTTATCCTGTTCAAGGGAACCTGCAAGGGTAGGAAAACGTGAAATTCCCGACGCTATCGAATCGCACCTTGGTTCGTCGCGCGCGCGGTGTTCTGTGCGCGCGGGCCCTGTGCATCGCCTTGGCCGGAGCCGTGCTCGTCTGCGCCACGGCGCCGAGCCTGACGGTTCAGGCAGCATCCGCCAAGAGCAAGGACAAGCGCGAGATCAAGGCGCGCGAGGCCTTTGCCGGAGGACGCTACCAGGACGCGCTGGACATCTTCGCCAAGCTGTATGCCGAGAAGCTGCATCCGACGTACCTGCGTAACATCGGGCGCTGCTACCAGAACCTCAAGATGCCCGAGAAGTCCATCAATGCCTTCCAGGATTATCTGAGGCAAGGCAAGGACATCACGGTCTCCGAGAAGAAGGAAGTCGAGGGCTACATCGCCGAGATGGAGGCCCTGAAGAAGAAGCAGGAAGAGGAAGCGGCGGCCAAGGCGCCTCCACCCGCTCCCGCGCCGGCTCCCGTTCCCGTTCCGGTTCCCGTTCCCACGCCGGAGCCCGAGCCTGCTCCCGCGGTGGCGCTGACGGAACAACCCGCGCCCGCGAGCGCCGAACCCGAGGAACCCTTCTATAAGAAGGGGTGGTTCTGGGGCGTGGTGGGCGTGGTCGTGGTGGCGGGTGTCGTGGGCGGGCTCTACGCCGGCGGCGTGTTTACCTCCGATGGACAGTGCCCCTCGGGCGCCACATGCAAAGACCTAGGAGTTCCCCAATGAACGCGCGACGTGAATACATGGGCAAGTTGGCTTGGCTGGGTTTGGCGGCCGCGCTGACCCTGGCTTGTTCCGAAGACAAGAAGACCTTGCTGCTGGTGGATGTGTCCTTGCAGGCAGACGTGGCCGCGCCTGCCAGCGTGACCATCGATGTGCTCGCCGCTGGCGTCCCGGTCGGCTCGGTGGACTTCGACTGGGCGAAGGCCAAGAACGGGATCCTGCAGGCAGGAGTCTTCCTGCCCGACAGCATGGCCGGCTTGGCCTCCGTGACGGCCACCGGCAAGATCGGCGGGGTTGTGCAGTCTCGCGGCTTTGTCGAGGTCAGCCTCCTGGCCGAGAAGACCAACGGTCCCATCAGCTTGGTCCTGAGGCCCATCGAGGTCGTGGGCGACGCCGGTGTCGATGCGGCAGTCAATGATGCGCCCGTGTCTCCCGACGCACAGACTGACGTCCAGCGTGGCTGGGATGATGCCTTTGACGACGAGACAGGTGGGCTCGCTCCGGCCGACGGAGGCGTGGATGCCCCCAACGTCGACGCTCCCGCGCAGGATGTTGGCCAGGCTCCGATCGATGCTCTTGGCGCGGACTCGGACGGCGGTACCGCGGGCGAGGTGGGCAGCGATGCATCCGGAATGGTGGCCTGGCAGCCGGCGGTCAAAGTGGAAGACGATACCGTGGCTCGTTCCTACTACCCGGCGGTGGCCGTCGAGCCGATCACCGAGAACGTGTATGTCGCCTGGTACGAGAGCACCAAGGTGAAGGTCAGGCGTTATGACCGCATGGCAGGCACCTGGGGCGACGTGAAGACCATCGAGAATGGCGGCGTTCCCGCCGATGTGAACATCGGGACCGATGCCTCCGGCAACGTCATCGTCGCTTGGCGCCAGCAGCACACCGGATCGGTTGTCGAGCGTCGTGGCGTGTGGGTCAGTCACTCCAGTGACGGACTGGCGTGGTCGCCAGCGACCCAGATCGCCCAGGGCAGTGTCTTCTCCATGGCGTTTGCCATGGCCCGCAATGGTACGGCCCGACTCGCCTGGGAGCGCCAAACGGGAACCAACCAGCAGGGGCTGTTCACGGCCTACTACGACAAGACCACGTGGAAGCCGGATCCAACTCCCGTGATGGATCCCAACGACCCCAACAGCCTGGTACCCGAGGGTCACAAGTTGGCGGTGGGCGGAACCGGAGACGGCATCCTGGTGTTCGACATCGATGACGCGGCCGGGAAGACCAGCGTCGGGGCGGTGACTCTCACGGAGGCCACCCGTAGTGCTGTGAGGATCCTGGACACCACCGTCGAACTGAACACGAATGCGGACAACCGCGCGGTTGCCATGAACGCCAACGGCGAGGGCGCGGTGGTGTGGGCGGAGAACGGCAACGCTTCCGCGACGCTGAACCTCTCGTACTTCAAACCCTCGAGCGGATGGACCTCGGTTCAGAAGGTGGCGGACAGTAACGAGTTCTATACGGTGTCATCGGTTCTGGATGACACGGGTGCCATCACCGTGGCCTGGGTTCAGGCCACGGCGACCTCGGGACACAACGTGATGGCCATTCATGGCAAGGTTGGTGGCGTTTGGAGCGAAATGATCCCGCTGGAGAACGACAACACGGCGGCAGGCAACTACAACGAATTCGGCTATCCCGTCCTGGCGGTGGACAAACTCGGCAGCGTGCTGGCCGTGTGGCACAAGAAGATCAACGACATCACCTACGGCGCGTACGCGCGCAGGCTGCAGGGCAACACGTGGCAGCCGGAGGTGAAGCTGGGGCAGAAGGCCGATCTCAAGACCCTCTGGCCCAAGGTGGCGGTGGCGGACTCCGGCTTCGGTGCCGCGACCTTCGCCTATTACTCGTCCACGGGAAATAGCTCCGATTCCGACGCCTACAGCACCATGGTCGCCTTCTGCCGGTAGTCCGGCTTCGCGAAATCCTGCGCGCAAGGGCGCGGCAAGTGTCGGGGAGGTTTTCCAGCAACAGTAGTGCTAAATCACCGTTCATGATTCCGGATCAGAAAAAAGGTTGAAAAGCACGGGA
>CAZHUY010000240.1:7523-9270 GCA_964535465.1 uncultured Myxococcales bacterium | reverse complement strand
CTCGGGGCCAACTGGAGCCGCCACTCAACTTTCAACAATCGCCGGGACTACACCGCGCCAGCAGCCTTGAGCAAGGCTACTTCCGGTTTGAGTTGAGAGGCTACTCTTGTTGCTGTAGATGCGACTTGGGCTGCCACTTTGGCTTTGCGTCCAGGAGTCGGCTTAATCTTGCTCTCTTCCAGGATTATGGTTTTGGCCTGTTCCTCAACGGCTTTACGACCTATCCAATTGATGTCGTCCGAGGGGAAGTTGAACCGCTCGCACCGGGCACGCATTGACTCATCTGGCTCCTCCAGGGTCATGTATTGTACAAAGTCGGTCGGATTGGCTCTGATGAAGGCGGCAGAAATCTGAAGAGCGAGCGTCGTCTTGCCTGATCCTGGTTCACCCCGGATGAGGACAACATCCCCTGGTCGGAATCCGTTTTCCCCCCTGCGAGTGTTCCGAAGCGAATTCCTATCTCCAAAGAGCAATAGGTACAGGGCATCGATGCCTGTCTTCATTGGGCTATCCGTTCGCGAGTGCTGGTGTGGAGTTGGAAGAAGTTGTCATCTGCCACCCGGAGGTCGCTTCCGTCGAATCTCAGGTTGCAGCTCTGCTATTCGGCGTGACTTGGTCTGCCCACGATCGTGGCGCCGTGAACAGAAATGCAGCGACGATGGGGACGACGGTCTTGAGATGTCTGCATGGCGGAGCCTCGGGGGATGGCTGGGGCGCCCTCGAACAACATCCAAGAACTTCTGGATCGAGGTGAAGGAACTATACGACGCACCGTGAAAGGATGGAATAGCCTTGGGAGGGCTTTCCTGGTCCGACAAGGCAAGCAGTCACCTTCTTGTCCGGCAGGCTCCACACCAGCAGGCACTTGTCCGTGCTGGCCGAAAGGTGGGCCATGCACACATTCCCTCACAGCACCGTCCCATTCGCAGGGCCTTCACGAAGCTTGCGGGCACCGGCGCCTCACAGCGGGTAAGATGCGGCCTCCACTATCTTTTGGGAGGAAGCCATGCAAGCATCGAACTCTAAGCGTTTTGTGTGTGTCCCCTTGACCCTGCTCCTGACCTTGGGTTGGGCAGGGTGCGCGACCAAGGCCGGAAAGGGTGCCGCCATCGGCGCGGGCGGTGGTGGCCTCTTGGGCGCAGGCATCGGCGCTCTGGCAGGTGGGGGCAAGGGTGCGGTTGTCGGCGGCGCGATCGGGGCCGGCGTGGGCGCGGGCGCGGGCGCGCTCATCGGCAACTACATGGACAAGCAGGAAGCCGAGCTGAAGAAGATGAAAGCCGCCAACGTCGAGCGAAAAGGCGACCAGCTGGTGGTGCGTTTCAAGTCGGAGATCCTGTTCGACACCAACAAGGCGGACCTGAAGCCTGCATCGCAGAGCGATTTGGCCGAGTTTGCCAACGTGCTCAAGCAATACCCGGAGACCAACTTGCTCATCCAGGGGCACACCGACAACAAGGGCAAGAAGGCCACCAACGAGAAGCTGTCGCGCCAGCGTGCCGAATCGGTCCTGGCCGCCCTCTCCTCCAGCGGCGTGGCCACCTCGCGCATGAGCGCCCAAGGCTATGCCGACAACCAGCCCGTGGCCGACAACTCGACCCCGGAAGGCCGACAGAAGAACCGGCGCGTGGAGGTGCAGATCGCGGCCAACGAGAAGCTGCAGCAACAGGCCCAGCAGCAACAGGCCCAGCAGCCGCAGGTCCAGTAGCCCCGATCGGGGAACTCTCTTAGCGTATCCGCAGGATCACCT
>CAZHUY010000240.1:0-7513 GCA_964535465.1 uncultured Myxococcales bacterium | reverse complement strand
CAGCACGTGCTCGGTGACCTTGCGGTGCGCATCGGCAACCTGGTCGAGGGGGAAGCTGGCCCCGATGGGGATCTTCAGCTTCGCCTTCGCCACGGCTCGGGTGAGGGCGGTGAATTCACTCGTTCCGCCCTCACCGTTGTAGGCGACACCCTTGATGCCGCGTTTCTGCGGCGCGGGCTCGACGCCATGGGGATAGGCCACGCGGCCGCCTTTGGCCAGCGCGTCCATGAACCCTGCCAAGGACTTGCCCCAGGCCAAGGCCAGCACGGCATCGACCCCATCAGGCGCGAACTTCTCCGCAACCTCTGCGGCATCGACGGTGCGACCATCCACCACCATGTCCGCGCCTAGACGTCGCACCAGGGCCACGCCATCCTTGCCGGACGCGACCGCCAACACGTGCGCCCCCCGCGATTTGGCCAGCTGAACCGCCACAGTGCCCACCGCGCCGCTGGCTCCGGTGATGACGATGCTTTCACCCTTCTCGAGGTGCAGAGCCCCGTCGAGTCCTTGCAGCGCGGTCAGCCCCGAGATGGGTAACGCCCCGGCTTGCTTGGTGTCCAGATATTCCGGTACCACCCCCACGTTGGCCGCCGGCACGGCAACATACTGGGCGTGCGAGCCGCCCTTGGGATTGTCGAAGGTATTGGCGTACACGCGGTCCCCAGGCTTGAAGCGACGCACGCGCTTTCCCACCGCCGCCACCGTGCCTGCGCCGTCGCTGCCCAGGATCAACGGAAAGCGCGGCTTGCCGCTCGGTGACCACCCCGACCGCATATCCGGATCCCAGGATCCCACGCCGGCCGTATGCACGGCGACAAGCACCTCGTCGTCATCGATCTCCGGGACCGGCACCTCTTTCACCTTCAAAACCTCGGGGCCGCCAAACTTGTCAATCACCGCTGCACGCATGGTCGTAGGAATGGGACGCATGTCTTCTCCTCCGGGCTTAGGGTCCGAGAAGAAATAGGATGCCTCTCCCGCTCAAGCGCGCCAAGAAGCCTCGGATGACGGTCTTTTCCTTCCTGGTCGGCAACTCGGACATGCACCTCAAGAACTGGCCCCTGGTGCGCAATGCCGGGCGTGTTGTGCTCTCGCCCGCCTATGACCTTCTGCCCGTCCGCCTGCTGGTGGATGACCCCGAAGAGTTCGCGTTGCCCATCAACGGCAGGAAGAACCGTCTGGAACCGCGCGATTTCGAATCACTGGGCCAACACCTCAAGATCCCTGACGTGGTCATCCGTCGCACGATCGACGGTTTGTCATCCCGCCTCATGCTGGCCATCGCGGAGCTACGCAGCCCGTGGGTGACGCGGGCTCAGGCGCAGTCGTTCAAGACATTGGTCGCGAGCAACGTGGCCCGGCTGGCGCACGGGCTGAAGGCGACGAGGACGGCCCAGAGGCCAAAGCTCAAGGAGCCGCCCAAGCGCAAGTCGCGTCCACGACGGGCGCACAGCTGAGACCGCTCAGAAGATCGTCGAGGGCGGCTCGGGTCAGGCGTCCGGCGGCTTGGAATGGGCGGAGCCGGCCCCCAGCTCGCTCAGCAGCGCCCATACCGGACGTACGTCGTTCGTCTGACGTTCGAGGGCGACCACCGAGGCCACCTCGGGCATGCGCTGGATGCGATGTTGCAGGAAGGCTTTCAGCCGCTCCGAACACTGGAAGGTCAGCACGATGACCGGCCGTTGTCCCGACGGAACCTCCAGTCGATCGGTACCGACCACCGCCAGGATGTCGCCCAGGTTGATTCCGCGCTCGCTGAACACTCGCGCCAGGCGCTCCAGCGTGCCGGGTTGATTGACCACGCTCAGACTGACCGACAGGGCCCAGCGTTTCATGCCAGCACCTCGCGAATGAGAGCCTCACTGGCGCGCGCCGCTTCGGTCACGGCAGCGATCTCGTCGGGCCACAGAGGAAGGCTCTCGACCCGCAAAACGCCGGCGTTGCCGATGACCACCGGGGCTCCGGTCACGCCGTGGATCCCCAGAAACTCTCCCTCGAGCTGAATCTGCGCCGCGGCCAGGATCTGGTTGCCCGAGGCGATGGTCTCGACCAGCCGGACGATCATCTCCGAGGTGCCGAGCGTGGTCTTGGCGCCGCAGATCTGGGAAGCGAACGGCTTGAGATAGGTGCGCAGGTCCGCGCTGTAGGTGGCCAGCCGTTCGAACACGGCCGACGTCGTCGACGTCTGCGCCAGGTGCTGAATCTCGGCCAGGGCAACGTTGTAGTCGGGGCGAGCCGCCGGACGAAGCTTGGCGATGCGCGCCTGACCCTCCTCTGAATCGAAGCCGAAGGCCGAGACCGTGCTCCAACACGGCACCAGGTGCGCGCCATGCTCGCCCAGGACGATGCCCTGCACGTTCTGGCGACGGATGCCGAGATCGTGCGCGATCTCGCGGCGAAAGCGCATGGTGTCCAGATAGCCACCCATGCCGATCACGCGACTCCGTTGCATCACCCGCGACAACACCGCCACGCCCAACTCGACCGGATTGGACACCACGAGAACGACTTCCTCGCCATGGCCGCGTCTGGCGATCACATCGGCGTACTCCTTGAAGAGGGGAAGGTTCTGCTCGGCCAACAGCCGGCGGGGCAATTTGTTGCGCGGGTTGGTGGGCACGGTGGCCCCGGCCGCGAGAATGATGATGTCGCCCAGGACATCCTCGGCCTCGAAGGCGATGTCGATCTCGAACTTCCGTTCGGCGTAGGCATCCTGCAGATCCGAAGCGAACCCGACCAGCGCCCGCTCGGCCTCACCCCCGCGTCGCCCCACCAACTGCAGGCGCGACCCCGCATCGAGCACGCGGCTTTGCACCAGCGAAATCGCCGTTTGTCGTCCGACAGCGCCCCAGGCGCCAATGATTGAAATATCCACGTTCCTGTCCCCCACTCTACACCCCGAACGCCGTCGGGATACCAGAGCACGGTCGCGTACACTTCCCCCTCGGCCGCGCTCGACATCCCGCAGCGGTCTCGATACCGTATCGGCATGTCCCCAGCAGCCGGCGAGGCCACCACACGCGAGCTGGTGGTTCTCGATTTCGAGACCACCGGGTTGACGCCCGGCTTCGACCGCACCATCGAGGTGGCCGCGACCTTGCTGGTGGACCATCGGCCGAAGGAGACCTTTCACCAGCTCATGCACCCAGGTATGAGCCTGCCCTCGTTCATCACCTCGCTGACCGGAATCACCAACGAGATGTTGCGGGGCCAGCCGCCCCCGGAACAGGTCATGCCCCGATTGCACAGGTTCGTTCGTGGCTTGCCCATCGTGGCCCACAACGCGTCTTTCGATCGCGGCTTCCTGCGCGCCGAGCTGGCCCGCGTGGGACTGCCCCTGGAAAGCGCCTTTCTCTGCACCATGCGCCTGGCCCGCCGCTTGGTGCCCGACCTGCCCACCTATCGCCTGGATGCCCTGGTCGATTCGCTCGAGCTGCGCACGCCTGATGCTCGACAATTTCACCGTTCGGTCGCCGACGTGAACCACACGGTGGCCATCTGGCGAAACCTGCACGCACGTTTCACCGAGCAGACGGGTCTGCGCGACCCGGCCATCAGCACGCTGGACACCCTGATGCGCAAGCCGAAGAAACAGGTACCCAACTACCTGGCTGCACTTCGCGCCCCTCAGGAATGAGGGAGTCTCGGCCTCGAGCCAGTGGTCGCGTGTGAAGCACCTCGGGCGCTCGCGTTCGGAAATCGGCGCGCCTCCCCCCACGCGCGCGGCCGTGTTGGTCTCGTGCCGGGCAGTCGGGGCGATCTGTGCAGGCTCGCAACATGCATACTGCGCGTTAATGGGGCGGTCTGTGCGGGCTCGCAACATGCATACTGCGCGTTAATGGGGCGGTCTGTGCGGGCTCGCAACATGCATACTGCGCGTTAACGGGGCGGTCTGTGCGGGCTCGCACAACGTTGAAATCATTGGGTATCTGCGATTTGTGGCCGTCTCGGTGTTCGACCAGCCCCGCGACCTGTTGAGATCTCACCACCAGCGTGGGCCCCCTGACGGCAGAGGCCGCCAAACCCAGCGAAGACGCGAAGCCCAGAGCGGGCACGAGGGTTGCTCTTGAACCGCGCATGAGAAGGACTCTCGCCCTCGGCTTCGCAATCGCGCTCGCGTGCCTGGTCTCACCAGCCCGGGCCGACGACACCGTGGCGAGCTACCGGGCCGAGCACGGCGTCTTTGCCAATCTCGGGCTCTACTCGGCGCTTGGATACGGCGGCCTCAGCTACGGCTATGCCCCACTGAAGAACCTGGTCCTCGAGGCGGGCGTGGGGTTTGGCTACAGCGGAGCCCAACTCTCCTTCATGCCCAAGCTGGTGCTCGGCAAAACCCATCGCTTGCTCCTGGGGATTGGCCCCTCGCTCGGCATCCTCGACCTCGACAAAGGAAGCCTTTGGCTCAACTCCGAGATTGGCTACGAGTTCCGCTCCTCAGGCGGCTTCGCCATCGCTCTGGTTGCGGGCTGGACCCAAGGGCTCGCAGGCTGCGCCGAAAAATCCTGCCGACCAGGCGGCGCCGCCTGGGGCGACGAAAGCTCCTCGCGTGCCTGGAACAGCCAACGGGCGGTCGATCTCCAGGGCCCGCAAGGACGGATCATCGTCGGGTATTGGTTCTAGGCCGAGGCTGGTCTGTCGAAGAGACGGGCCGGCGCCTCCTCATCCGCCCGGGCGAAACCGTGTGATGGCTCGCACTCGGCGATCCGTGTGTCGGGTTGACTCCCCGAGCTGGCAACGACACCTTGGACAATAACCACGTCGCGGGGGAGTATGATGACTCTGATCACGAGACTGCCGGGAGCTTGCTTGGCAGCGTTGAATGCCCTGATCTTGCTTGCCAGCTGCGCGGGCAATGCCACGCAATCCTCCAATCGCGAGGATGCCCTGGCTTCTCCAGAAACGGACGGCCTGCCGAGTCTGGAAGTCGGGGGACCACGACAAGCGAGCATTGATGCACCCACGGCTCTCCCTGCCGACAGCAGACGGTTCGATAGCGCCCCATCGAACTGCCGTGCCGACCGGACCCTCTGCGGTCACGCGTGCGCCGACCTGCTGACCGACCCGATGAACTGCGGCGCATGTGATCATTCTTGCGATCAGGCGTTCTGCGTGGCCGGCAAGTGTCAACCGTGCTCCACCACGCTCGCCTTCATGACCCCGGCCGAGTACCCCACCCCACCCGGTTTCAGTTCAATGGTGGTTGTGGATGTGAACCAGGATCGCATCTCGGACATCGTCGTCGCCAAAACCAATGCTGCCGATGTGGGCGTGCTCATAGGCAGCGGCGAAGGTAGCTTTCGCCCCCTGGTGAAGTACCCAGTGGGTCAATCGCCTAACTGGATCGGCGCTGAAGATATGAATGGCGACGGCAAGGTTGACCTCATCGCTGCCAGTTTCAATGGCACCAAGGTGAGCGTGCTGCTTGGCAATGGGGACGGGACCTTTCAGCCGCACATCACGTTCAACGTGGGGCCCGAATGGTATACGAGGGGTCTTGGGGATGTGAACAACGATGGAAGCCCCGACCTCCTCGTCACCAGCTTCGACGGCTACAAACTGAAAGTCCTGCTCGGCCGAGAAGACCTGACCTTTCAGCCTCAAATCGAATCTATCCTGAGCAGCAAGGCATGGTCCGTCGTGGCCAAGGACGTGAATGCGGACGGGAAACCTGACCTGATCACCACCGAGCTCTACGGTCCTGGGGTGGGCATCCTCTTGGGCAATGGCGATGGAACCTTTCAGGCTCAGGTCCCCCATGACGCCGGGGCGGGGGCCTTTGGCGTGGCGGTTGGAGATGTCAACGGCGACGCGAGGCCTGACCTGGCCATCACCAACTCGGCCCTCGACACGCTGAGCGTGCTCTTGGGCAACGGCGATGGAACCTTTCGACCTCAGACCCAATACCCCGTGGGCAAGGAGCCGCAAGCTGTCGCGATCGGGGATGTGA
This sequence comes from uncultured Myxococcales bacterium, assembly GCA_964535465.1. Classification (GTDB taxonomy): domain Bacteria; phylum Myxococcota_A; class Polyangia; order Fen-1088; family Fen-1088; genus Fen-1137. Next base: position 1,563 of record CAZHUY010000240.1, on the reverse strand, counting down.
ATGGCGACGATTGGCCAGACCTCGTCACGGCCGATGCGAAGGACAACTCGGTGACCGTGCTGCTGGCCCATGGCGATGGCACGTTCTCGAATCCACATTTTTACGGCGTGGACGGTGGGCCACGGGCCGTGTGGATTGGGGATGTGAATGGCGACAAGAAGTCTGATCTGGTCGCGGCCTGCTCAAATTCGGCCAACGTGCTTTTCGCCAAGGGGGATGGAACGTTTCAGGCCCCATTCGGCCATCCGGTCGATCACTCTCTCTCCTCTGTCACGGTTGCGGATCTGAATGACGACGGGAAGGCAGACTTGGTCGCGGTTCCTCCCAGCGCTCCGACGGTGGGAGTGCACCTCGGGAATGGGGATGGGACCCACCTACCTCAGGTCGACCATCCGGTGGGCCCAGGTCAGCACAAGGGCGTGGTTGGGGACATCAATGGCGACGGCAAACCCGACATCGTGGTCAGCAACGATGGCGATTCCACCGTGGGCGTGTTGTTGGGCAAGGGCGACGGAACTCTCGCGCCACAGGTCGCCTTCCCGATCAGCCACAAGCCGCAATGGCTTACGCTGGGGGATGCCAATGGCGACGGCAACCTCGACATCGTGGTCGTCAGTACCGTCGACTCCTCGGCGAGTGTGTTGTTGGGAAAGGGCGGCGGTGCCTTCGAACCCGAGGTCACCTATCCGGTTGGGGGTGTTCCGCTGTCGCTGGCGGTGGGGGACGTGAACGAAGATGGCAACCCCGATTTCGTCGTTACCTATCAGGACCAGAAGAAGACGATACATCTGCTCTTGGGCAACGGGGATGGGACCATTGCCGCGCACGACACCTACGATGAGGACTTGGACCACACGCTCTCTGGACCCACAAAGGTCGCGCTGGGCGACTTCGATGGCGACGGCAAGCTCGACCTCGTCACCGCGGTTTTCTACGACAGCAATCTGGGCCTGCTTCGCGGTCAGGGCGACGGCACCTTCGCAGAGAGAGTCGACTTTCCGACCTATCGTTGGCCCGTTTCGATCACCGTTGGAGACGTCAACGAGGATGGGCAACTCGATTTGGTCACGGCCAACACCGACGCCGTGGCCGTGATGTTGGGCAAGGGCGACGGATCCTTCGCGGCCCATGTCGCCTATTCCGCTTGCGACGGCACCACGTTGGCCGAACTGGTGGATCTGAATGGCCCAGGAAAGGCCGTCGTCGCCTATTGCGATGGGCAGGTACGTATTCTGCAGAGCGAATCCCGGATGATCTGCAGCAACTGATCCCCAACGGGCCAGCGCCTTCCTGCCCGCCCCCACGTCCCAGCTATGCCCACAGTGCGATAGCGGCGCCATCGTCTCTCGCCGACACCCTGCACCCTCCCTTCCGCAATGAGTCTGTCGAGCGTCCGCTTGAGCGTCCGGGCCGGTATCTCACGGCCAATCCTGCGATGGACGTCAGACAGGGGGAGCGCGCCAGGATCGGGCAGCTCAAGCTTCGTTGCCAGCTCCACCGCAGACAATGCTTACGTCCCGTCAAGTGGTGTGTGAAGGTCGGTCGAGTTCTTGGTCGTTCTTC
>CAZHUY010000239.1:0-9287 GCA_964535465.1 uncultured Myxococcales bacterium | reverse complement strand
TGTCAGCGATGTCCTGGCACTCGTTTGTCAACGATGTCATGGCACCACACCCTCTTCGTCTGCGACCACGGCCACGACCACGGCCACGACCACGGCAATACCCCCCGGAACCTCAGTATCAGGACCGCGCGCCCAGAGGATCTTCGCGGCTTGCGCCCCCTTTCTTCCCCTAACCCAAAGTGCGCAAAACGTACGGCAGGATCCCGCCGTGCAGGTAGTAGGCGATCTCTTGTTGCGTATCGATGCGCACGCGGACCGTGAAACGCGTCTGCGAGCCGCCGGGACGGGTGGCGAGCACGGCGATCTCCCGGTTTGCCGACGGGGTTGCCAAGAATTGCGCCAGGCCCAGCGTCTCGAAGCTCTCCTCACCGGTCAGGCCCAAGCTGTGGGCGTTCTCTCCCGGCAGGAACTGCAGCGGCACCACGCCCATGCCCACCAGGTTCGAGCGGTGGATGCGTTCGAAGCTCTCCGCCAGGACCGCACGCACGCCGAGCAGCCGCGTGCCCTTCGCCGCCCAGTCGCGCGACGAGCCGCAGCCGTAGTCGCGCCCCGCGAGGATCATGAGCGGCACCTTGGCCGCCTGATACTTCATGGCCGCGTCGTAGATGGGCATCACCTCGTCGCCGGGTAACAGGCGCGTGACCCCGCCCTCGCTGCCCGGGACCAGCAGGTTCTTGATGCGGATGTTGGCGAACGTCCCCCGCATCATGACCTCGTGGTTGCCCCGGCGCGCGCCATACGAATTGAAGTCCTTGGGCGCCACACCCAGGCCGATGAGGTAGCGTCCCGCCGGGCTGTCGGGCTTGATGGAGCCTGCCGGCGAGATGTGATCGGTGGTGATGCTGTCGCTCAGGTGAGCGAGCACGCGCATGCCCCCCAGCTCGTTGGGGCTGCTGGGTGAAGCCGGGATATCGACGAAGTAGGGCGGATGCTTCACGTAGGTGGACTTGTCGTCCCAGGCGTAGGTGTCCGACGCGGTCGTGTGCAGGCCCCGCCAGCGAGCATCGCCGGCAAAGACGGTGGCATAGGCCTGCTTGAACATGGCGGGTTTGACCGCGGTCAGGGCGGCCTGAATCTCCGCCTGCGACGGCCAGATGTCGCGCAGGAACACCGGCTGGCCTGCCTTGTCCTCGCCGATGGGTTCGTGCTCCATGTCGATGTCCACCCGGCCCGCCAAGGCGAAGGCCACCACCAGCGGCGGCGAGGCCAGGTAGTTGGCGCGGATCTCGGGATGCACGCGCCCCTCGAAGTTGCGATTGCCCGACAAGACCGAGGCCACCACCAGGTTGCCCTCTTCGATGGCCTGGGACACGTCGGCGGCCAGCGGTCCGGAGTTGCCGATGCAGGTGGTGCAACCGTAGGCCACCACGTGGAAGCCCAGCTTCTCCAGATCAGGCAGCACGCCCGCCTCGCGCAGATAGTCGGTGACCACTTGGGATCCAGGGGCCAGCGAGGTCTTCACCCAGGGCTTGCTGGCCAGCCCACGCGCCACCGCCTTGCGAGCCAGCAGCCCCGCGGCCAGCAGCACCGACGGATTGGAGGTGTTCGTGCAACTGGTGATGGCGGCCAGCACCAGCGATCCGTCTTGCAGGGTCGCGTGCGCGGCCGTCCCGCTGGAAATCTTGGTCCCCGGCTTCTTGGTCCGGGTCAGCGAGGGCAGGGCGGCCGTGAACGACGATTTCACCTGCGCCAGCTCCACCCGCTCTTGTGGGCGGCGCGGCCCGGCCAGGCTCGGCGCGATGCTGCCCATGTCCAAATCCACGACCTGCGAGTACTGGGCCTCAGGCATTCCCGGCTCGGCGAACATGCCTTGCTCGCGGAAATAGGCCTCGGTGAGCGCGATGGACTCCTCCGAACGGCCCGACAGCCGCAGATAGGCCAGGGTCTCGGCGTCCACGGGAAACAGGCCACAGGTGGCGCCGTATTCGGGGGCCATGTTGGCGATGGTCGCGCGGTCGGCGAGCGACAGGCCGGGAATCCCGGGCCCGAAGAACTCGACGAATTTGCCCACCACCCCCAGCTTGCGCAGGATCTCGGTCACCGTCAGGACCAGATCCGTGGCCGTGGCCACCTCGCGCAGCTTGCCTGACAGACACACGCCCACCACCTGCGGAACCAGCAACGGCATGGGCTGCCCCAGCATGGCGGCCTCGGCCTCGATGCCGCCCACCCCCCAGCCCAGCACGCCCAGCCCGTTGATCATGGTGGTGTGCGAGTCGGTGCCCACCACGGTGTCGGGGTAGACCTGCACCACATCGGGCCGCCGCGGATCCGGGGCCGCAAAGGCCACGCGCGCCAGGTGCTCCAGGTTGACCTGGTGACAGATACCGGTGTCAGGCGGCACCACCGCGAAGTTGCGGAACGCCGACTGCCCCCAGTGAAGAAAGGCGTAGCGTTCCTGATTGCGGGCAAACTCGATCTCGTTGTTGCGCGCCAGGGCTTGCGGGTGAGCGTGCTCGTCCACCTGCACCGAGTGGTCGATCACGAGCTCGGCGGGCAAAAGCGGGTTGATGCGCCTGGCATCCTTGCCCATGCGTTGACTGGCCGTGCGCATGGCCGCCAGGTCCACCACGGCCGGCACCCCGGTGAAATCCTGCATGAGCACGCGCGCCGGCATGAAGGCGATCTCGTTGTCCGGCTCCGCATCCGCGCGCCAGCGCGCCACCGCCTCGATCTGCTGCCGCGTGACCGAGCTGCCATCCTCACGCCGCAGCAGGTTCTCCAGCAGGATTTTCAGCGAGAAGGGCAGCCGCTCGATGGAGATCCCCGCCGCCGGCAGGGCCGAGAGGCGGAAGATTTCGTAGGAGCGCGTCCCGACGCGCAGAGTGGATCGCGATGCGAAGGAATCGACCATGGCCTATTGCTAGCAGGCCGGCGTGCCTCCGTCGATACTCTGTGATTCACCCCTCCGTCGGGGTCTTGTCGTCATCCTTGCCGGCTGCCGCGTACTCCTCCAGCTTGCGGTACAGGGTCTTGCGGTCCAATCCCAGGCGCAGGGCCGCGCGCGTCTTGTTGCCACCCTCGGCGTCCAGCACGCGCTCGATGTATTCGCGCTCCAATTGGTCCAGGGTCAGCCCCTGAGCCACGGCGGTGGCCAGACGATCCTGGCTCTTGCGTTCGCGGATGGCGGGGGGCAAGTCATCGGGACCGATGAGCTCGCTCTCGGCCAAGGCCACGGCGCGCTCCACCAGGTTCTCCAGCTCGCGTACGTTGCCGGGGAAGGCGTGGGTCAGAATCAGCTGCTTGGCGCCCTCGGAGAACCCACGGATGGTCTTGGGCGAACGCCCGGCCGCACGCGCCAGGAAGTGTTCGGCCAGCGGCAGAATGTCTTCAGTGCGCGCGCGCAGGGGCGGCAGGTGAAGCTGCACCACGTTCAAGCGGTAGTACAGATCCTCGCGGAAGAGCCCCTCGCGCAGCGAGGCCGAGAGATCGCGGTTGGTGGCGGCGATGACCCGCACGTCCACCTTGACCGTCTTGTTGGTACCGAGCGGGCGCAGCTCGCCGTCCTGCAGAACGCGCAGCAGCTTGGGCTGCAGGTGCAGCGGCATCTCGGCGATCTCGTCCAGGAACAGGGTGCCACCGTCGGCCTCGACGAACAGGCCGTCGCGGTCGGTGCGCGCGGTCGAATGCGCGCCGCGGGCGTAGCCGAAGAGCTCGCTCTCGAGGAGCGTCTCGGGAATGGCCGAGCAGTTCATGGCCACGAAGGGGCGCGCCTTGCGCGGGCCGTGGGCGTGAATGGCCCGCGCCACCAGCTCCTTGCCGGTGCCGGAATCGCCGGTGATGAGCACGCTGGCCTGCGACCCCGCCACCCGTCGAATCAGGCTGAAGATCTCCTGCATGGCGGGCGAGCGGCCGATGATGTTGTCCAGCCGGTCGCGCCGGTTGACCTCCTCGCGCAGGCGCACCACCTCGGAACGCAACAAGCGCTCCGACAGCGCCTTCTTGATGGTCAGCAGCAGGTGCTCGATCTCGAAGGGCTTGGTCAAGTAATCGTAGGCGCCCAGCTTGACCGCGCGAATGGCGGTGTCGATGGACCCGAACCCGGTCACCGTGATGACATAGGGGCAGGGCTCGACCGCGCGGATCTCGCGCAGCAGATCCAAGCCATCCAGGTCGGGCATCTTGACGTCGGAGACCACCAGGTCGATGCCGCCGCGCTTGACCCGCTCGATGCCCGCGCGCCCGCCGTTGGCCACCTCGACATCGTAGCCCTCGCGCTCCAACTCCTCTTTCAGGAAGTCGCACTGGGCGGCGTCGTCGTCGACCACCAAGATGGTCGCGTGCCCACCGTCCGGGGCGGCAGGGCAATCGCGCGGGCTCTGTAAGGGGGTGGCCATGATGCGGCTATGGATGCCTATCTTGCCTAGTCTGCGGAAGGCGGCAAGGAATCATCCCTACGTCCCCGTGCTGACCGGAGTCGGGGTGTTCTCGGCCTCTTTGCCCGCGCTGACCACCGGCAGGAAGACGCGTAACACGGCCCCGCCCTGGGGTGCGTTGTCGACCTCGATCCACCCCTCGTGGTCCTTGATGATGCCCTTGCTGACCGCCAACCCCAACCCGCTGCCCTGGCCGGCGTCCTTGGTGGTGAAGAAAGCCTCGAAGATCTTGTCCCGATCCGCCACGGGGATGCCAGGCCCGGTGTCACTGACCTGCACCATCAGATAGGACGAGGGCGGCGAGAGCGCGAGGCCCTCCTTGCGCCGCACGACCTGTTCCAGATCGATGGTCAAGCGGCCCCCCTCCTTCATGGCCTGAATGGCATTCATGATCAGGTTCAGACACACCTGCTGAATCTCGTCGGGATCCCCTGGAATGGGTTGCAGGTCGGCGGCGGTGTGCACCGTGGCCTCGATGCTCTGGCGTTTCAGCAACTCCTCGACGAAATCCAAGGCGTCGCGCACCACCTTGGCCACGTCCACCTCGGTCAGGCTGGGCCGGCTCTTGCGAGAGGCGTCCAGCACCTGGCGGATGATCTTGGTGATGCGACCGACCTGATCGCTGATGATCTCGGCGTTCTTCTGCACCTCGGCCGGATCGCCTGACCGCCGGGCCAGGTTGCGCGCGCGCCCGCCAATCACATTGAGGGGGGTGCCCACCTCGTGCGCGATCTCGGCGGCCACCTGGCCCACGGTGGCCAGCTTCTCGGCGCGCCGCAGGTGCATCTCCATGCTCTGACGGGCCGAGTTGGCGCGCGCCTCTTTCTCACGGGCCTCGCGCAGCGACTCGGTCATGGCGTTGAAGCGGGCCGCCAGGCTGCCGATCTCATCGTCGCGACCGGGCAGCACGGCGGTCGAGAGATCGCCCCCGGCCACGCCGTCGATGGCCTCGACCAGGCGTCGCAGCGGCGTCACCACACGCCGTCGCAGCGTCAGGAAGAGAAGAACGCCAAAGAGCAACACGCCGAGGAGGACAAAGGGAAGCAAGCGCCAGCCGGTACGATTGACCTCGGTGGTGATGAAGCTGCTGTCGGACACCAGGCCAAGCAGGGCGATGATCTGTCGGTCAGGGGCGTAGGGCTCGGCGCTGTGCAGAGGGATGGCCATGGCATAGAAGAGCGGCATGCCCGCGGGCTCGAACAACTGCCCGACGGGCGCGTTCTGCCTGGTCGCCTGCTCGGCCAGGCCGGCCCAGAAGTTGTTGGGACGCTGGATGCCCCAGGCGATGGTCTCTAGACGAAAGCGGCCCAGCCGGGCGTTGGCCGAGGCCACCCGCGCGGGCAAGAGCTTGCCGACATCCTCGGGGCGCAAAGGCTCGAAGCCAGCGGCCAAGGCATCGGCGATGGAGTGGGCCTCGCGATCCAGCTTGCGGACCTGATCGGCGCGCAGGATCAGCAACACCGCCCAGACGGCACAGGCCAGCGCTGCGGCCATGAGCAAGGTGGTAACTATGGCGACGCGCGGTCCGAGCTTCATATGCGACGCGGATTATAGTACGTTCCGCCCCACCACAACCTGGGAGGTGCCTTCATGCGTCGACTTCACAAGATCCTGATGATGCTTACCGCGCTCGTAACCCTTGTCCCTGCCTTGGCCCGCGCGCAAGGCGTGGTGCATGACTCTTCGTCCACCGCGACCTTCACCGGTGCCGCCTCGGCGCACCGAGGGTTCGGTGTCGGCGCCGCTGCGCTCTTCTGGCCTGGAGATCTCAACAATGTGAACCGAGTGGTCCCCAACCTTCTCCTGACCTGGGGCGACTCGGCCGGACGATTCCACGTCGATGGTCTCTTCGGCTTCGCTCATCAGAACACTTCGAATTTCGACCTGGGGGTGCGCGGCTGGTACCATCTCCACGCCACCTCGTCCGCCGATCTCTCGGCCGGAGCAGGGTTCACCCTGATTTCCCACAAGGACCCAGGTGCCAACCGAGACCGTCAATGGGACTTCCAGATGGAGATCGGCGCCCAAATCCGGGCTTTCCTCGTGCCCAACGTCGCGCTGCTCGGCTCGATGGGCCTCTACATGTACCTCCCGGACAGCGGTGACAGCACCATTCTCATCTCGGGCAACCTGGTAGGTATGCTCGGCTTCGCGTATTACTTCCAATAATGAAAGACAGCCGCAGCGCCGATGAACCCGATTTCGTAGTTGTCCGCGGCGCGCGCGAGCACAATCTCGATATCGACGAGCTGGCCATCCCCAAGCGCCAGCTCGTCGTGTTTACGGGGGTGTCGGGCTCGGGCAAGTCCTCGCTGGCGTTCGACACGCTATATGCCGAGGGCCAGCGGCGCTACGTCGAGTCGCTGTCGTCCTATGCGCGGCAGTTCCTGGGCCAGCTGGAAAAGCCCAAGTACGACCAGATCCGAGGCCTGTCGCCCACCATCGCCATCGAGCAGAAGTCCGCCTCGTCCAACCCGCGCTCCACGGTGGGCACGGTCACCGAGATCTACGACTACCTGCGCGTCCTGTACGCGCGCGCCGGCGAGCAGCGTTGCCACCTGTGCGGTGGCGAGGTCGCGGCACGCTCGGCCGCCGAGATCGTCGACGAGCTGCTGGCCTTGCCGGCCAAGACGCGTGTCACCCTGCTGGCGCCCAAGGCCGCCAACCGCAAGGGCGAGTTCCGCGAGGTGTTCGACGAGGCTCGCAAGGCCGGCTTTGCCCGGGCGCGGGTCAACGGCGTCATCCATCGCCTGGAGGACCTGAAGCCGCTCGACAAGAAGAAGCGCCACAACGTGGAGATCGTGGTGGATCGTCTGGCGTTGGACGCCAGCCAGCGCCCGCGCCTGGGCGACTCGGTGGAGACCGCGCTACGTGCCGGGGAGGGTACCGTGCTGGTGGTGGTCGAGGGCGAGGAGCACCCGCGCGCCTACAGCGAAGAGCGCGCCTGTCCCAAGTGCGGGGTAGGGCTGCCCGAGCTGTCGCCGCAGTCGTTCTCCTTCAACAGCCCCCTCGGTATGTGTGTGGACTGCAACGGCCTGGGCTCCAAGCTGGAGGTCGATCCCGAGCTGCTGGTGCCCAATCCCGAGCTCTCGATTCGCGACGGCGCCATCGAAGCCTGGGGCGACCGTCTGGCGCGCGAAGAGGGCTGGACCACGCGCATCGCCGAGGCGCTGCAACGAGAGTGCGGCATCCCCCTCGACAAGCCGTGGAAGCAGCTCACCCCGCGGCAGCGCGAGATCGTGCTCTTCGGCACGGGTGAAAAGCGCGTCCAGGTGAGCTGGGCCAGCAGAAACGGCACCGGCTCGTGGGCCATGCGCTTCGAGGGCGTGGCCAACAACATCCGGCGCCGGCTGACCGAGACGCATTCCGAAATGATGCGGCAATGGCTGGGGCGCTATTTCCGCGAACAACCCTGCCGCGCCTGCCACGGGCAGCGCCTGCGCCCCGAATCGCGCGCGGTCCTGGTGGCCGGCAAGAGCATCGTGGACCTGACCGCCATGACGGTGGGCGAGGCGGCCAAGCACTGCGCGGACATGCCCTTGAAGGGCGCGCGCGCCCAGATCGCCGCCGAGGTCCTCAAAGAGGTGCGCACCCGGCTCGGCTTCCTGCTCAACGTGGGGCTCGATTACCTGACCCTCAACCGCGTGGCGTCTTCGCTGTCGGGCGGCGAGGCCCAGCGCATCCGCCTGGCCTCGCAGCTCGGCTCCGAGCTGTCGGGCGTGATGTACGTGCTCGACGAGCCATCCATCGGGCTGCACCAACGTGACAACCTACGCCTCATCGCCACCCTGCGCCGGCTGCGCGACCTGGGCAACTCGGTCATCGTGGTCGAGCACGACGCCGAGACCATCGAGGCCGCCGACCATGTGGTCGACTTCGGCCCTGGTGCTGGCCGCCACGGCGGTATGGTCATCGCGGCGGGCACGCCCGAGGAGTTGCACGCCGATCCCAAATCCCTGACCGGACGCTATCTGTCGGGCAAGGAGAGCATCGCCATCCCCACGCGGCGACGCGTGCCCACCGGCTGGCTCACCCTGCGTGGCGCGCGCGAGCACAACCTGAGAAATGTGGACGCGAAGTTTCCCTTGGGCGTGCTGGTGGCGGTGACGGGCGTGTCGGGCGCGGGGAAATCGTCCCTCATCAACGGCACCCTGTTCCCGGCCCTGCGGCGCAAGCTGCTGGGCGGCTTCGATCCCGTCGGCGCGTTCTCGTCGCTCGAGGGCATCGACCTCATCGACAAGGTGGTCGACATCGACCAAAAGCCCATCGGCCGCACCCCGCGCTCCAACCCCGCGACCTACACCAAGGCCTTCGACTTCATCCGCCAGATCTACGCCATGACCGCCGAGGCCAAGACCTACGGCTACGGGCCCGGGCGTTTCTCCTTCAACGTGAAGGGCGGGCGCTGCGAGGCCTGCGAGGGCGACGGCGTGCGCACGGTGGAGATGCACTTCCTGGCCGACGTGCACGTGACCTGCGAGGTGTGCCGCGGCCGGCGCTACAACGACGCCACCTTGCGCGTGAAGTGGAAGGATCTGGACATCGCGCAGATGCTCGACCAGACGGTGGCCGATGCCCTGCAACTCTTCGAGCACCACCACGGCCTGTCGCACATCCTGAAAACCCTGGACGACGTGGGCCTGGGCTACATCGCCCTGGGGCAGTCGGCGACCACGCTCTCGGGCGGCGAGGCGCAGCGGGTGAAGCTGTCGCGCGAGCTGGCCAAGCGGGGCACGGGCCGCACCCTGTACGTCCTGGACGAGCCCACCACCGGTCTGCACTTCGAGGACACCAAGCGCCTGCTGACGGTCTTGGGGCGCCTGGTGGACGCGGGCAACACCGTCTTGGTCATCGAGCACAACCTGGACGTGATCAAGACGGCGGACTACGTGATGGATCTGGGCCCCGAGG
>CAZHUY010000238.1:0-9323 GCA_964535465.1 uncultured Myxococcales bacterium | reverse complement strand
GGCAGCGACATCTCTCGCGACAGGCCCTGGAAGTAGCCGATGGTCTCCTCGTCGAGCCGGATGGTCAGCTGCCGCTTGAGCCGCCTCGCGTAGGGATTCCGCTCTGCCGTGGAAAAGTCGTAGTTCTTCCTCATCTCATCCTCCGATCCTCGTACTGCCCGCGCTCGAAGGAATTCGCCTTGCGCGCGGAGACGATGCGAATGACCTCGTTCTCCTGTCGGTAACAATGGCAGACAACCAGCGTCCGCAGCTGCGCGCTGAGTCCGAGAAGCACGAACCTGTCCTCATCCTCGGAGTGCTCCTCGTCCGATCGCAGCAGCGCGTCCTCGTCGAGAAAGACCGTCTGGGCCTCCTGGAACGACACGCCGTGCTTTCGGCGGTTGGCGGCCGCCTTCCTCTCGTCCCATTCAAATCGAAGTCGTCTCACGCATGCACGAGTGTACCTACTGGGTAGGTACACGGCAAGTCGGGCGAACTTGGTGATGAGCTGCGAAGTGTACCATTAGCGCTGCGAGGGTTGGCGTCCTGCGTAGCCTGGGTTTTCGCGGTGTTGGGGGATTGCTCAGTGCAAGGGCCGCTTCGTAAGCAGGATTCCGTCCGCGCGATTCCGCTTCGTAAACAGGTCTCAGAAGGCGCGGGAAGCGCCAAACCACATTCCGGAATTCACAGTCCACTGGCTCCAACCGGTCCCCTGAAAGGAAGCGAGACGCGGCAGCGGGGGCATGTGTGCTCGGCGGGGGCGTAAGGAGGCGCTCCTCAGACCGTCCGCGGGCTGAGGATGCCAGCCGACGATCGAGTCCATCATGGACGGGCGCAGGGTGATCCTTCAATTCAGACCGAGCCCCGGCGCCCGGCCGGTGATGGACGTCCCCCGCTGAGTACACATGCCACCGCAGCGTCTCGCGGCCGCTTACCGAGGTGCCCGCGATCCTTTGGGAGGATAGGGGCGGCGTCTTTCCGTGGTCGACGCGTTGCCTCTTGGGGTCACCTTCCCCAACGCCCCGGGCTCGGGTATTGTCCCGCCCACGCCATGAAAAACCGACGCCTAGCTCCCATCACCACTCCCCTAGGATCTCTCACCGCGCTCGCCTTCGCGATCCTCTTGCCTGCTTGCATCATGCCCGGCCAGAAGCCGGCGCTGGGCAACAACGCCGTCACCCTCGATTCGTGCGAGGACGGCCTGGTCGACAACGGTGAGGACGGCAACAACCAGGTGCTGGTGCGTGACGGCCGCAACGGCTACTGGTACACCTACGTGGACGAGAATGGCTCCACGGTCGAGCCCGAGGCCGGCTCGCGCGGCGGGACCTTCGAAATGGCCCCCGGGGGCGCGGACGGCTCGAAGTTCTCCGCCAACGTGCACGGCAAGACCGCCGGCGGCTCGGGGGTTCGCAACGGCGGGGTCGGTTTCAACTTCGTGGACCCCAAGGCCCCCTACGATGCCTCCCGCTACAACGGCATCGCCTTCTACGCCCGCAAGGGCTCGGGCTCGGTGGGCAAGGTGCGCCTCAAGGTGCCCGACTCCGCCACCACGCCCGAGGCCGACAAGTGCCGCGAGTGTTTCAACGACTTCGGCGCCGACCTCAACCTGAGCGAGCACTGGCAGCGCTTCGTGTTCCCCTTCAAGAAGCTCAAGCAAGAGCCGGATTGGGGCAACCCGCGCCCGCGCGCCATCAACAAGGCCGCGCTCTACGGCATTCAGTTCCAGGTGGGCACGCCGGGCGCCACCTTTGACATCTACGTCGACAACGTGGAGTTCGTGGGATGCGAGTAGGTCATGGTTCCTTGATCCTGCTGGGCACGACCGCGCTGTTCGCGGGTTCGTGTCTGCAGACGGTGGCCGAACAACAGGCCGGCAAGGCCAAGACCCTCAGGGCCAAGCGCGAGGCGCCCAAGCCCGGGCGCCCCGCCTACGACCCCCCGGCCGGGCCCGTCGAGTTCCCCAAGCCGGCGCCCCTGGTCACGTCCCCCCACCCAGGCAACACCGGCAACGAGTACACTGATCGATTCATCACCCATTGGAACGCTCTGCACCTGCCCGCCAATGGCTACTTCAGCCCCGAGGGCATCCCCTACCACGCGGCCGAGACCCTCCTGGTCGAGGCCCCCGACTACGGCCACCACACCACCTCCGAGGCGTACAGCTACTGGATGTGGCTGGAGGCCGGTTACGGCAAGGTGGCCAAGGACTGGAAGCCCCTGGCCGCCGCCTGGGAGAGCACCGAGGCGTACCTGATCCCGCCGCCCGAGGATCAGCCCACCACCGGCTCGTACTCCGATAGCCACCCGGCGGTGTACGCCGGCGAGCAGGATCTGCCCAACAACTATCCCTCGCCCTTCACTCCGGGCGCGCCCATCGGTCGCGATCCGCTCGCCAAGGAGCTGAAGGCGGCCTACAACTCGCCCTACATCTACGGCATGCACTGGCTGCTGGACGTGGACAACTTCTACGGTTTCGGCCGGCGCGGCGACCGGGTTTCGCGTCCCTCGCTCATCAACAGCTTCCAGCGCGGCATGCAGGAATCGGTGTGGGAGACCGTTCCCCAGCCCTGCTGGGAGGATTTCCAGTTCGGTGGCGAGAACGGCTATCTCGATCTCTTCGTCAAGCAGGAAGGCGGTTACGCCCGCCAATGGAAGTACTCGACGGCCCCGGACGCCGATGCGCGCGCGGTGCAGGCCATGTACTGGGCCAAGCGCTGGGCCGACGAGCAGGGCAACGGCGGCGCGGTCAGCAGCCTGGTCGGCAAGGCCTCCAAGATGGGCGATTACATGCGCTACGCCCTGTTCGACAAGTACTTCAAGGAGATGGGGTGCCAGGATCCCAGTTGCGCGGGCGGGGTGGACTACGGCGCCGCCCACTTCTTGATCTCGTGGTACTACGCCTGGGGTGGCTCGCTCACCAAGGCGGGTGGTTGGTCGTGGCGCATGGGGGCCAGCGCCTCGCACAGCGGCTACCAGAATCCCTTCGCCGCCTATGTGCTCGCCAAAGAGAAGGCCTTCAAGCCGGCGTCGCCCAACGGCGCGCGTGACTGGAACATCAGCCTGGGTCGTCAGGTGGAATTCTACCGTTGGTTGCAGGCCGCCGAGGGTGGCATCGCCGGCGGTGCCACCAACAGCTGGCGCGGTCGCTACGAGAAGCACCCGACCGGCGCCACGACCTTCTACAAGATGGTCTACGACGAGGCCCCGGTTTACGCCGACCCGCCCAGCAACGACTGGTTCGGCTTCCAGGCGTGGTCCATGGATCGCGTGGCCCAGCTTTACTACGTGACCGGCGACGAGCACTGCAAGGTGGTCCTCGACCGTTGGGTCAAGTGGGTCCAGGCCAACACCAAGATGGGCTCGGACACCAACTGGGGCATCCCCTCGACCCTCAAATGGTCCGGCCAGCCCGAGTTGAACTGGAACGAGAAGGTGCAGAATTGGAGCGGCAAGGACGCCAGTTTCAACAAGACGCTGCACGTGAAGGTCAAGGACCACAGCCAAGACGTGGGTGTGGCCGGAGCCTTGGCGCGGACCCTGCTGTTCTATGCTGCCAAATCGGGCGACCATTCAGCCGCGCGCTTGGCCAAGGATCTGCTGGATCGTATCTGGAAGAAGTATTGGACCCCGAAAGGCATCGCCACCGAGGAGGCTCGCCAGGACTACAAGCGTTTCGGCGACCCGGTCTACGTTCCCCCGGGATGGACTGGCACCATGCCGAGCGGCGATACCATCGATTCCAAGTCGACCTTCATCAGTCTGCGCAGCCAATACAAGAAGGACCCCGAGTGGCCCAAGGTCGAGGCCTTCATCAAGGGCGGTCCGGCGCCGCGCTTCACCTACCACCGCTTCTGGGCGCAGGTGGACGTGGCCCTGGCCAACCTGACCATGGGGCAGCTTTACCCCAGCGGCATTCCCGCCGGGGGCAAGGCCGCAGCCGCGCAGACCGGCAAGGCCGCCAAGGGCAAGAAGACCGGCAAGGGCAAGAAGAAGTAGCCTAAGCGCCCACGACCGGGGCCGCACCCGACGGAGGCGGCCCCTTGCGCAGGGGGGCCGCTGGCCACCCGAGAGGCGCCGCCACCCATCTTTGGCCTTCAGTGCTCCTGGGCGACCGCCGATGCCTAGGACACGAAGGAGTCACCGATGCCCGAGGTGCGTGAGCAAGTTCTCGAGTTGGCCGTTCAGGCTTGTCAGTCGTTGTTCTCGGAATATGGGGTGGAGATCACACCCGTGGCGCGACAAGACGCGCCGCCCGTGCAGATGCTCTACTGCGGAATCCTGGGGTTCTCTGGGGACGAGCTGCGCGGCTCGGTGGTTCTGGCGGCCACCAGCCAGACGCTCCTGGATTCCAACCCCATCGCGGGCGGGTCGGCGCGTGACTGGATCGCCGAGCTGGCCAATCAATTCCTGGGGCGCCTGAAGCTGCGTCTTTTGGCCCGCAACGTGGTGATCAGCTTGGCCACGCCGGTCGTCCTGCGGGGTGAGCACCTGTCGCTGGAGGCGCGTGGCCCGGTCACCCCACTTTGGTTCGAACGCCCCAACGGCGATACCCTGGGCCTGTGGCTTGACCTCGAGGCGCCGTCGGGATTCGTCTTGCCCGAAGCCAAGGAGGAACAAACCCCCGAGGCGGGCGAGTTTACGTTCCTGTGAGAGCGTGTCGGAAAAGCAGGTCGAGTTCCTGCTACAAGCAGATGGGATAGCCAGCATTCCCTTTTCCCAGTACGGGACAGGGTGAGGATGAGTTCGTCGCGTCGATGTCAGCGGAAGTCGCCGGCGTGGCGGCGCGGGCCTTTGCGTAGAGCCCCATCTTTCTCGGCTTGGCATTCCACGCAGGTTTCGACGTAGGGGCGGGCCTCCAGCCGCTTGCCTATCTCCTCGCCGCACTCGACGCACAGGCCAAAGCCCTCGGGCGATGTCTCCAGGCGCTTCAAGGCCGCCGTGATCTTGGCGAGCTCCTGGGTGCGGGCATGGTTTCGCTTGCTGGCGATGACCTGATTCATCTCGGTCAGGGCCTGTTCGTCTTCGTCGCCCCCCACCGCGGTCTCGTCCTTGCGGGCGGGTTCGATGGCGACGTCACCTTCGCGCAGCAACCCGGCCTTCAGCTCCAAGAGACGCTGGCGATAGAATTCCATGGGCCGCATGGGCACCAGCATAGCGCGAAAGGGAAATCATCGCAGGTCGATGGCCGAGACGCAGAAGCGGAAGCGCTGAGCGGTTTCCTCCGAGTTGACCTGCAGCGAGAAATAGTCGACCTGGCTGAAGTCGGGCAGGGGCGAGCCGCCCCCACGCCAGCATTGCGAGGTGAACTGCGAGGGCGTCACGCTTCGTCCCGAGCGGTAGTTGTCCACGCAGTAGATGCGGTCAGCGGGATCGCCCTGGCGATGCGCGATCAGGCGATAGCGCGTGGACTTGCCTCGGAATTCCAGGGCGACGCTGGAGGCGGCATGGTCGCCCCACTCCTGGCCCCCGCGTGGTTGCCATCGAATCAGCACACCCCAGTTGAAGTCCCAATCGCATCTCATGATGGGGAGCTTTTCGTCGCGGCAGCGCAGCGCCGCGATCTTCCCGCGCGTGCACAGGGCCCCATCCTCCAGGTACAGGTTGTCGGTCATGACGCCCGTGGGGGGCGAGAAGCGCGTCGCATCCCCGCCGATGGCGATGAGGGTGCCGGGAGCCGCGCCGGTCAGTCGACCATCCGCCCCCACACTCAACCGACGTGGGCCGGGCTTGATTTCGGGCGCCAGACCGGATGAAACGCTCCAGTCGCGATCGGTCAGTTGCGGGGGCGTGGGTTCCGTCACGGGTTTTTCGGCCCGCCCCGCCTTGCCGGAGACGTCCAGGTTGCGCAAGGCCAGCCTGCTGCTGGCGGCTTGGCGTTTGTTCTCGATGCGCGCTGGAGAGGCAGGTGCCGGTTCGGGGCGCGAAGGCGAGGGCGCCTGGGCGTGCACCACGGGGACGGTTGGGCTGGGGGGCGCTGGAGCAGGCGAAGGTTCGATGTTGGTGCAGACACGCGAGGCATCGCCTTCGAGGGCCTGTCCGGCGCGAACGCTGGTGTCGGGGCGCTGATGGCAGCCCTTGACCCGAACCTCGCCCTCGCTGACCCGCAGGGTGAAGTGCTGGGAGCTGGGCGTCCAGCCCACGGCGAAACGGGTGCCCGTGACCCGCACGTCGAAGGGACCGGCCGCGACATTCCACTGGGCGGACGGGCGATGAACCACAGCCAGATCCACCTGGCCGTGGTCGAGCGCGAAGCTGGCGCCTCGGCGGTAGCTGAGGGCGTCGATGCGTCCCTGCGTTTGCTTGGCCAAGGTCATCTGGGTTCCATCTTCGAAGGACACTCGGCACTCGCGATCCGCGGGCGTCGAGATGCTTCCGTCGGCCGCCACGTGGCAGCCCTGGACGACGTGGTCGAGGGGACGTCGTGCCTGCCACCACAGGATCAGACCGGTCGCCGCCAAGACCGGCGCCAACAGGACCAGCCAGCGACGTCGGGAGCGCGTGCGCTCCATCGCCTCCTCGATGCGTGTCCACTGACGAGGATCCGGGGGCGGCGTGGGCGCGGCCTGCGCCGCCAGATCGCCCAAGCGTCGGCAGCGCGCCTCTCTCTCGTCCAAGTTATTCTCTGAACTAGTCAACTCGTCCTCCTTGGGTCAACTGGCCACCGTACTCCGCCAACGCAGGCTCTGTTTTGATGCGCGCTTCGACCCTCTGGGCGAGACGAGCAATACGTCGCTTGGCCGTGGAGAGGCTGATGCCATGAGCCGCAGCTACCTCGGTCATCTCCATCTTCTCCACGTAGCGGGCCACGAACAATGAACGATCCTCCGCGCCAAGCTGGTTCAGAACCCGGTAGAGGGCGCGCACCGCTTCTCTCGCGTCCGAGCTCAGAGCCGGAGCGACGATGCTGGGCAGCTCGTCTCCCGGGCTGAGCCCCACGATGGCGCGGATGCGGCGGCGGCGGATCTCGTTGCGCGCCACCCCCAGGGTGATGCTGACGATGAAGCCGGGCAGGGCCGCCGGCTCGCGCAGCTCATCCAGCCGCTTGAAGAGACGCAGGAAGATTTCTTGGCAGACGTCGGGTTGATCGGGGCCTGGCCCGAAGAAGCGCCTGACCAGGCGTTGCACCAGGCCGGCATGCTTCTCCCAGATGGCCTGGCAGGCACGGCGATCGCCAGCGCGGGCGGCCAGCACCAAGGCCTCGTCGCCGCTGCCCGGATGACCGGGACCCAGCGGCGGCGAAGCGGATGGCGAGATCATGTGACGAAGTACAGCCTCCATCACATCCTGCCGTTAAGGTTTGGCGAGCGCAATATCAAGCTTGGCACCTGAAAATCAAAGGGGCGGTGTGGCGTTGCGGACCAGATCCAGGAAGTAGGACTGGTACCACTGGCCCGCCTGGGGCGCGTCCTTGGCGCTGTCGCCCGATGCGCAGTCCGGATCGAAGCGGGGCTGCGTCGGATCCGAAACGCCGTCCGATTCTCCCGGCGGCTTCACCCAGAAGTAGGCGTCAACGAACTGCGTGGGCGCGGCCTGCGGGCGTTCGCCCAGGCCGGCGCCCTTGATGTTGCACCAGGCGCCCCATGCCTTGCGGAGTTGGCCTTTGCCGTTGCGGGCGGTGTCGATGATGAATCCCTTGTTCTTGATGCCGTGGTCCTTGAGCGTGAAGTAGAGTTTCTTGACGTAGACGAGCTCGTTGAAACAGGGATTCGTGGGCTCCAGTCCCAAGCCGTCCCGGTTGCTCAGGTGGGTGTAGTTCGAGACGTTGGTGGCGAAACCACGGATGCTGTCCACGCCGCCCGCCAGCTTGAGCACCTGCTTCCACACCTTGACGGCCTTCTCGCGGTTTCCATCCCAGCCCAGCCAGCCCGAGTGCGCGGCGTCCAGATAGAGGCTGACGTGGGGCCTGCCCAGCTTGCGGATGGCGTAGGCGACCGATTCCACGTACGTGCTCTTCGCCTCGGCGCAGGCCGGGACGTTCATGTTGGTGGCCATGTTGGCCAGAGAGTCGGGCTCGACGATGGCCACGATGGGCAGATCGGGGTGGGCCGCGAAGGCCGCCGCGATGGGGTCGATGAACTCCGAGCGGTAACGGGCGACGCCATTCTCCGACACCTTCAGCTCGCCGGCCGAGGCCTTGGACGCGCAGTCTCGGTTGGGCAGATCGTAGACCACGAAGACCGAGAGTGCGGGCTTGCCGCTGGCCTGCTGTTGTTTTTTTGCCTGCCCCAGCCACCTGGGGACGTTGGCCACATCGGCGATGGAGCTCAGCCACATCGCCGTGGGGTAGCGCTTGACCTTGCGGATGGCCTCAGCCTCGGCCGGGGCCGCTTGGGCCGCGGCCTCGACCGCGTTCACGTAGTCCGGGTTGAGGAAGAAATCCGCATCCAGGAAAGGATTGCGTTGGTTGGCTTGTGCGATGGCGGGGTCGGTGGGCGGGGCTGCTTTCGAGCTCAGACCGGCGCCGCATGCCGGAAGCAGGCCCCACAGGAAAGCGTGGGCGAAGAGGATTGGTCGGTTCATGGGAACTCCAGGTGTGTGGGGAAGGCGTCGCCTCGGATTGGCGCCCAGCCGAGGCGATCACCTTCTGACGGGTAAGAGTTCCTAGCTCACGCTCGCGGGTCATCTCTTTCGCAGGCCGTCGACGCGCATGATGACGCGCGGCCGTGGGGCCGGCTACGCGCAGCTCGCGCGCGGGCAGAGGGCGGTCGAGGCTACTTCGTGAACAGAGCCAGATCGACGGCTTCGCCCATCTTCTTGTAACCTTCGGGTCCGGGGTGCAGCCAATCCTGCTGCGACCACTTTGCACACGCCGCCAGCAGCTTGGGGGGATTGCCACCGTCCGAGCATGCCTTGTCGAAGTCGATGACGCCGTCGAAGGCGCCGCTCCTTATGTAGGTGTTGACCTGCTGGCGCACGCTCTCGTGCGCGGCCGAGTAGTAGCTGTTGCCGTTGAAGGGGAGAATGGTCCCGCCGTAAATCAGAAGGCCCTTGGCGTGCGCTCGGCTGATGAGGTCGTCGTAGGCTGACTTCAGCGAAGCGTAGTCCTTGCCGCCGCCGATGTCGTTCACGCCGTGGTAGACGATCGCGTACTTCACACCGCTGATTCCCAGCACATCCCGCGCGAAGCGTGCCTGGCCTGCCGTGCCGCTGTTGCCGACCAGATTGGTGGCCCCGATGCCCTGATTCAGCATGCCCACCTCGGCGGTCGCGGCGTTGGCCTGCAGGCGCGCGGCCAGGATGTCCGTCCAGCGGTTGTTCCCGTTGGTGTCCGTGCCCCGCCCGTCGGTGATGGAGTCGCCGATGGCCACCGCG
This sequence comes from uncultured Myxococcales bacterium, assembly GCA_964535465.1. Lineage (GTDB taxonomy): Bacteria > Myxococcota_A > Polyangia > Fen-1088 > Fen-1088 > Fen-1137. The sequence goes on along the minus strand of CAZHUY010000238.1, from coordinate 29 downwards.
CAGCGGGCTGAGTCCGGGGCCATGACGTC
>CAZHUY010000237.1:0-9395 GCA_964535465.1 uncultured Myxococcales bacterium | reverse complement strand
CTGAGCAACTGCTCGGTTTCCTCGACCGTCATGCCCACGGCCTTGAAGACCTTCATCGCCTGTCGGCCCAAGAAGCGGTGCTTGACTCGATAGACCTCGGCAAAGGCACCCTCGCCCAAATAGCGCTCAATGACGTACTTGTCTCGTACCGCTTGTCCTTCTTCCAGAAGTCTCATGTCTTCCTCGTCATGGCACTTGCGGCTGCGTGGGCGCGCAGCCGGTGGGGCTTCTTGCTGGTCGAATGGCGTGCATACCACAGCATGGGGCGGCGCTGGGAGAGTCTTGAACGCAGTCTCGGTGATGGAATGGCCAGCCTCCGCGGGTGCCCACAACGAAGCTGTCACGAACAGGCGTGACTCGTACTACTTCATAGGGGAGCCGCTTCATGGTAACCGAGCGCGAGTTGGAGCCGAGCGAAGTGCACGACGGTCCGGGACCACCGCCCGAGCTTGAGCATTCCCATGAGTTTGCATATCCTGCCCGATGCATCGGGGCGAACTTCCGCTGGCCCTGGTGCTGGTACATGATGAACAGGCTCGCGACAGACCTGCGTGACAACGCCCCCATGGGCGCTGAGTCCGAGACGAAGCTCGTCGAGTGCTACCAGGACTTCATCAAACGCGAGGCACGCAGGATGCACCAACGTTGTCCCTGGGCCGAGGAGGATGACTTGGCGCAAAGGGGAACCATGGGTCTGCTGTCCGCGTGGCGCAGTCCCTCGCGAAAACCGGAGCTGCCGCTGGCGCCTTTCGCGATCACCTCAATCCGGAACGCCATGCGAGGATGCCCCGAGCTCAAACGGGGCTTCGATAACGCCATCGCGCTCCGTGTGGTTCGAGCTCACGATGCCCTGCTCCTGCGCGGGTGCTTTCGGCCCGACGAGAACGCGATCGCTGAAGAGGCCAATCGCCGCGCGGCCCAAGATGAACACGCCCGCCCCCTCACCTCCGCTGATGTCCTGCGGGGGCTCGAGATGCTCAGTCTGCTCTCGCCCAGGACCATCGAGGACCTGGACGAACAGGGCTGCGGCCTGGCCGCCGCCGAGCCGCTCGGACGTGTTCCCTCTCCCGCATGGTTCGACGCCTTCACCAGCGCGCTCGATAGCATGCTTGATGACTGCGGAATGAGCGATGACAAGGCTTTCGTCGCGCGCTACCTGTTCTTTGGTTGGCCATTCCCTTCTGACCAGGGCACCGGTGGACGTACACTTCTCGATACGAAGTGTACGGCGCAGCGGCTGGGCAAGAGCACCGAGAATGTTCGCCAATTGAAACGAAGGGCCCGTGAGACCATTCTGGCCAGGATTCGTGCGTGTTTGCGTGAAGCAGCCCTGGAAGCGGTCGAAACATGTCTTTGGAGCGCGGTGGTGTTGCTCGCGGGCATCGAGGATGAGGAGGACAAGGTCGCGGAAGAGGCGCTGGACGATGCCGAGAGCCTCCTGGCCGAAGCCCTCGCGGTCCTCGCCCCGCGCGCGGCGCAAGGCAAGAGCCCCCGCTGGATATCCGAGTTGGTGCATCTGGCTCTAGCCGAGATTCGGAGGGCAGAGAACGCGTGAAGCCTGCAGATCTCAAGATGGCGCGCCGCAGACTACTCTTTGCCCACGCTCGCGAGGAGGAGTTGCTGGCCTACCTTGCCGGTACGCTCAGTCCGGTGTCGGCCGCGCGTGTATCGGCCCATCTCGAGCCGTGCACCCTCTGTCAACGTGCGCTCGCCGATTTGCGAAACGAAGTGTCCGACATCATCAAACCCGCGACCTCCTGGTGGCGAGAATTGTCCGCGACAACCAGGCAACTTCATGAGCCGATTCTGCTGGGTTTGGACGCCTTGGGCCGGCTGTTCGCGGTCGGAGGTCCGGCACCGCTGGCCTCCCAGTTGGCAGGCGCCACCATGGATGGGGACATTCACGCACGCCATGAATGGCACCTGACCGACGCGGAGCACGGGGCAGACATCCACATAACCATCAACGTCTCTCCCAAGGCGGCGTTCACCCTCGAAATACGGGTCGACATGACTGTCGCGCAAGGCGCGCGTCCGCACGGCGGCCGGATCGAAATCCTCGACGAGCAGAGGCAACCCACCTTCTCGGCCCCATTGCCCAAGATGGCCTCCCTCTCCGCCCGTATTCCTGCCGGCCGCTGGCTTCTGCGCGTATCAGCGCGCACGGGGCAGGATGCAGGTGTCTGGGAGATCCCTCTTGCGGTCATGGAGTGTCGTTGATGTCCAGCGTGAGTGGCATGAGACCGACTTGCGAGAGCGCTTCCGTCCTGTACATCGAGGCCATCGGGACGAGCCCGGCCGCGGGTGTCGATCCGGCCGGCGCGACCGAGGTGGACATGGCGGCTTTCCTCGGTGTCTCGGGACGCCTTACTGAGATCGCCAGCCAGGCCGAGGAGTACCGGCGTGCTCAGGCTGCTGGCGTGCTGCGGGCCTGCGTCTTGGGCCGGGGTTTGCTGGTGGTCTTCGCGAAAGAGTCACCCGCCACGCCATTGCGGTGTGCTCTGCAGATTGCCGAATGGATGCGAAACCACTCCGACCTTTCCCTGCGCATGGTGGTCCATCTCGGGCTCGTGACGAACCCGCCCTCGGCCGGAGTCGGCGAGACGACCAGCGTGCCAGCTTCAGTCGTCCGCATCGCCAGCCAAGGAGAGGCCGAACACATCCTGGTGTCGGCCGATGTGGTGAATGCACTGGCCCATGAGGAATGCTGGGCCCATGTCTTCCGCGCCCTTGCCGACGAGCCCTCATGGCGGGAAGGCGAGCCACCGGTATACACTCTCGTCGCCCCTGCGGGCCGTGCCCATGCACCGAGATCGCAGGTTCCCAGTGCCCAGACCGGCCCCCAGGATTCCGCGGGATGCGCCGAGGCTATCCCAGCGCCTGCGGTGGTCCATCCAGCCGTGTTGCGGACCCGCTGGGTTGCGGTCTCGTATTCAGCCTCGGAGCGCGGGGAGTCTCTGATCTATGCGACCCACGGAGGTGACGACCGCCAGGGCGATTCGGCGCCCGCTTTCGTGGAAACCAGCAGGGCGTCTGTCCGGGGTGCGACGGAATCGTTGATGCGAAAACTCCACGAACTCACAGTGCTCGCCCTGCAGGAGCGGCCTCGGGGAGAGGTTTCCATCGAATCGACCGCGGCCACCCTGGCGCGGCTGGTCTTGCCGTCCTGTGGTTTGCAGCGCATGGTCGGCGTCGGGGTTCATCCGCAGTTCCAGTTGATCCAGGAGATCACCGCCCAGATCCCCTGGGAAGCCCTGGAAGAGACATATTCAGTCTGTCGTGGTTGCGGTCGGGATGAGCCGAGCGACCTGGCGACGAACTCTCGACCCGCGCGCTACTGTCGGAACTGCGGACAGCCGATGCAGCAGCGCGGCGGCAAACTAGCGGTCGAGACTTGTCTCTCTCACGTCGTACCTGGTCGGGAACCCCGGGTGGCGAAGGGACATCACTTCTTTCTCTTCGAGGATCCCTCGGGCAACCTCTGCGACCAGACGCACGACCCCGGCAGGGTCTGCCTCGATCACTTCGGCCAGATCGAGTACCTGCTCACGGAGGCCGGCTACGAGGTCAGCCGCTTTCGCGGTCTGAACGTCACCTGTGATCGAGTCCTCGATGCGCTTGAGGATCCTGAGGTCGTTGGCATCTATTACTACGGGCACGGCAGGGTGGACGACAGCGGAAGCGCGCTCTGTCTGGCGGATGGCGCGCTCTCCACGGGGCGCTTGGCCAATGCACGCGTGCTCACACCCTTCATCTTCATCAACGCGTGCCAGGCGGCAGCAGGTGGAGAGCAATGGGGAACCCTCTGCCAGCCCAGTAGTCTGGCCACCGCCTTGGCCAGACCCAGCCAATGGCGAAGCGTGATTGCGCCCACCACGCCGGTGGTGAACTCACAAGCGGCCCCTCTGGCCGTGGATTTCTTCCGCCGCTCCTGCGCGCCTGACTTTCCGGTGGGCGAGGCGATACGCCGCGCGCGTCTGAGCAGCTTCGAACGCTACCGCGAAGGCCAGCCCGACATCGCCTGGGCTGTGTACCGCTTCTTCGGTGATCCGCAGCGATCGCTGCCAGCTCCTCTGGGAGGCACGAAGGTGGGCGCCCGCGCCGGCTCGATCCTACGCATCTTTGACGACGACGGGAGCATTCGTCACGACCGTTTTGCGTTCGCCATCGAGGAAATCCTGTCGCGTTCCATCAGACGAACGAACAGTTGCCGCCGCAGTCGAGTCTCGGTACTCGATTTCATCACCGGTCTGCTCTCGTGCGGTGATCTGACCCGATACTTGCTGCGGCAACAACTGACGGATCCCGACGTGATGGCGGCTCGGCTTTCGGTGCCTCTGCCCTTCGAGCCGTCTCCGTCGGACACGCAGACCGGTGTCTCTCCCGGTCAGCGTTCGGGTTCCACGGCGCTGCCGCTGGTCCACGAGCGGGCGCAACTGGAATCGGACCTGGTCCGCATCTGGCGCGCGGCCGATCGTCTGGCCCAGCACCACCGAGAAGGCGAACAGCGGATCACGGAGCAAGACGTGCTCTCGGCGTTACTGGCCGATGCCACATGGGACCGGGTCGCCACCGTGGAGTGTCGTACGGCCGAGTTGCGCGGTCGGCTGGCCGTCGTGCGGGGTCGTCGCGAGGTCGACGAGAACGGTCGCATTTCGCTCGCCGGTCTGGCGCCGGAGGCTCGTCGAATCATCGAGACTGCCCATAGCTTCGCCCAACAGCGTGGCGCCTCCCACATCTCGCACCGTCTTCTGTTGGCAGCCTTCGCCCACGATCCGAGCGGTCACGTCGCGACCATCTGCCGCCGGTTGGACATGGACCCACAAGAGGTCATGGCTCGTTTGCTCGGCGCCAACGACGGAGAACCATTGTCCGCGGTGGCCCCACCGAGGGATTTCGGGCTCTCTCCAGAGGTGTGCGACCGCATCGTGAGCCCCGTGCTGGAGCATTCCCGGCGGAAGGTGCAGCCCGGCGCCGAGATCGCCGCCGCCGATCTCTTCGACGCATTCTGCGAGGCGGCCGCACCCACCTTCGTTCGATGGTTGGCGACGGCGCAAGGCATCGACTTGTCCGCGATGTCACGCCGCTCGCTGGCCAAGCGGGCCCACCGCAACGAAGAGGCCGCCCGCCTGGGAGGTTTCGAGCCTCTGCTAGCCCAGCTCACGTCGGAGGCCGCGATGACCGTGCGGGCCGCGCACGCCTTGGCCGAGCACCTCGGCGCTCTTCCCATTTCGAACTGCATGATCCTCGCCGCCTTCCTCGAACGAGAGAATGGCTACGCCGTGCAACTGATCCGGCAGGAGCTTCCCGACCGGAAAGTCGAAGCCATTCGCGATCGTCTGATCGAGCGCTGCACACTTCCTGGTCGTGAATCGCAACGCTTTCCGCTCAATCGAGAGGCATGCGAGGCAGCGGTCTCGCCCATGCTGGAGCGGGCCGCTGCACTGGGGGCATGCGATCGAACAATTGGGGAGCGGGAGCTGTTTCGGGCCTTCTGCGCTGTGGCCCCGCCTGAGTTCCGACAGGCGTTGCTTCGGCGCGATTGGGGGCTTGATCTCGACCGGCTGAGCCTGGCCGATACCAAGCCGCCTGCGGCGGCACCGGAAGTCGTCGAGCCCCCGTCCACTGCGCCCGCCCCTGAGCGTGCGACACCGGCAGCAGATGGGCAAGAACGCTCCGTCGTCCTGCCCGGAATCCGCTTGCAGGATTTCGACGACGAGGTGGTGCGCTGCCTGCGGCGAGCGGTGGACGCCTCGTGTGCCCAAGGATGGAGGGAAATGCGCTCGCCGCATCTATTCTTGGGCATGCTCGACGAGGAGCTGCCCATACCCCAGCATGGCGTGCTGTCCTCCGCCGCGAGAGCGGAGGTGCGTCGGGCGGTGCTCGCGGTGGTTCCCCCGCGTCCCCACCCCGCTCCGCGCCTCGATGCTCTGAGTGCAAATGTGATCGCCATTCTCCGTCGCACACTCTTGAATGCCTCGAATGCCGGCCGATCTTGCGCTTCCGTCGACGACCTGTTGCAGGCATTCTTCTCCGATGGCGGGGGCATTGTGAGGACGGTCATCGCCCGCCTCGGCACCTTGGGTCTCCCCAATCCGGTCTGCTAGGAGCGCGAATATCGAAATCCGCGGAACAGACTCATGACCCACGTACCTCGCGATACAGCCGGCTCCCTGGTGAACGCCAAGCCGGAAGGCAGCACCCTACCCTCGGGACGGTCGCCAGCGTCCACGCGGGTGCTCGACCCCGACGAGAGAGCTCGCGCTCTGGTGGAAGCACGTCGGTTCCAGGAGGCCGCAGAGGCGTTGCTGAACGACGTCGAGGCCTGCGGGCTTCCCCTGGAACGCCTCGATCCCCTGCACCACCGCCGCGCCTTGCGTGCCAGCATCTGTCTCGCCAATGCAGGGGAGACGGCTCGCGCTCGCGAGTTGCTGCTGAACTTGGGTGAATTCGAAAGGGCACGCACCATCACGTCGTGGGAGGACACGAGTGGCCGTTCGTCTCTCCCTCGCATGGACTCTGCCCCCGGAGACTCCCTGCGGGAGGTCCACGGGGCGACACCCGCGCAGCGCCCCGGGACATCGGCCATCCAAGAAACGGTGCTGCGGACATCGCCGTCGAGCCAACCAGCTCGATCCTCCCCTTCGGCCGCTAGGCAAGAGAAGCTGCCCGCGCCATCGGAACAAAGCCAGCCCGGCGACGCTGACGTCGTGAATGCGAGCGATGCCCCAGAGCTGACACCGGGACTTGTCATCGACGGGCGCTTTCTACTCGAGAGGGCCATCGGCGAAGGAGGAACGGCTCGGGTCTTTCAGACGGTCGACCTGACTTTGAACGAGAAGACCGCGATGAAGTTTCTCGTGTCGGATTCACATGATTCCACGCTGCTTGCCCGTTTCCGTGCCGAAGTCACCCTGTCTCGCCGACTCAATCACCCCAACGTGATTCGCCTGTACGACATTGGCCGCTACCGCGCCTGGCATTTCATCACGATGGAGTTGCTCTCTGGCACGGATCTGGAACACCGACTCCGCAGCGGACCCATCGCGCTGACCCAAGCCATCGACCTTCTGATTCAGACCTGCGACGGCCTGCAGGCCATCCACGAATGTGGCATCGTCCATCGTGACCTCAAGCCAGGCAACCTGTTCGTCACCAGCGACGGCACGCTGAAAATCATGGATTTCGGCCTTGCCAAGCGGCGCGATGCTCCCGGCCTCACCGTCGGAGCACCTCTCGCCGGCACACCACTTTATATGTCCCCCGAACAGGTCAGCGATTTCAGTACGGTGACCTGTCTCGCCGACCTCTATTCTTTGGGGTGCATCGCCTACGAGCTCTTCACGGGTCGCCCACCCTTCCTTCATGACGAGCCGTTGCCCCTGCTCGTCATGCACCTCAACGAGCGGCCACAGAACCCTCGCTTGCTGAATCCCAATCTCCCCAGGGAGTTGGAAGACACTGTTCTAAGGTTGCTGGAGAAGGCCCCGGCCAAACGCTTTCAAAGTTGCTCGGATCTGGCCTCCCGACTTCGCAAGATCCGGTAGGATTTCATCACGCGCAAGAGACCGGCCGGGCAGGCCCCATCCACGGTTCATGCAGCTCGGAAAGACGGACCTTGCCCGCTGGGCAACGAGGCAGGGCTTCTCGGAATTCGAAGATGCGAGGGATCTGCAAGGCGGCCAGCCGCTGCTTGCCGTAGGCGGCGAGGTCGTGGGCGCCACAGACAACCGAGTCCACGTCGGTCCATTCGGCGAGCAGGCGGTCCTGCCCTCCGACGACGATCTTGCAGGCCTTTCCGCGCGAAATATTGCCGCTGCTGGTCTCTACGAGTTGACCCGCAGGGCTTTATGCAACAGATTGCGTTGTAGTCAAACAGTTCGAGATCAGACGAGCGCTGTGCCCGCGCCGTCCTGCGCGTGGCTTCCCGCCACCGACACGTCCTCTGACGGGCGGTGGCGGGCTGTCATCGACAAGGGCCAGCTCACCATTGCTCCCGTGACCGTGTCGCAAGGAATCCCCCATGCCTGATGCCACGAATTGCCCCAAGTGCTCCTCGGTGGATGTTCGGTTTCGGCCGAAGTTGAAGGATTGGACTTGCGACGAGTGTGGGCATAACTGGAAGGCCCCGGGGCCGGTCGAGCCGCCGCGGGCGTTGCGCATCTTCCTTTCCTATGGGCATGACGAGCACACGGCCGCCGCCTTGCGGATCAAGGCGGATTTGGAAGCTCGGGGGCACAAGGTTTGGTTCGATGCGGAGCGGTTGCGGGAGGGGAGGGACTGGGAGCAGTACATCGAGGAGGGGCTGCAGTCCTGCGACAAGGTGGTGTTGCTGATGACGCCGCATTCGGTGCGGCGGCGCAACCCGCGCGATCCGGCCACGCGCGACGGGTACTGCCTGAACGAGATCGCCAAGGCCATCGAGAAAAACAAGCTGATCGTGCCGGCCATGCTGGTCACGCTGGAGGATGGGCCGCCCACCAGCATCTGCCGCATCCAATATTTGGACCTGCGCGACTGCGTGCCCATCGCGGGCAACGAAGATCGCTATCGGGTGCGCTTCGAGCGGCTGGCGCGGGCCATCGAGCAGGACGATCTGGATTTCGAGGGCGGGCAGGCGCGGCTGCAGCGGCTGCTGCGGCCCCTGTCGTTCGACGCCGAGATGAGCCGCCACATCGCGCGCTTCACCGGCCGGCAGTGGCTGGTGGCCGAGATCGATCGCTGGCTGGTGGACAACCCTGCCTCGCGGGTGTTCTGGCTGTCGGGTCCGCCTGGCATCGGCAAGAGCGCCATGGCCACCCACCTGGTACACCGGCGCGGCGACGTCATCGGCTACCACCTGTGCGTGCACGGCCACGACGACAAGGGCGACCCCAGCCGCGCGGTGCTGTCGCTGGCCTATCAGGTGGCGCAGCACCTGCCCGAGTACGACAAGGCGCTGAAGGCCTTGGACCTGGAGCAAGAGGTCGGCAAGAACGCGGGCACGCTCTTCGACAACCTGTTCGTCAAGCCGCTCTCCGGAAACTTCCCCGCGCCCGACGGCCCGCGCCTGTTGGTCATCGACGCCATCGACGAGGCCACGCGCGGCGGCCGCAACGAGATCGCCGAGTTGATCCGCGACCACTGGGACAAGGTGCCGTCGTGGTTGCGCCTGGTGATCACCAGCCGGCCCGAGGTCGAGGTGGTGACCACCCTCGGCCACCTCAAGCCCTGGGTGCTCGAAGCCCAGCGCGCCGAGAACCTGGAAGATCTGCGCCGCTACCTGGAGCGGGAGCTGGCCGTTCGCAACTTGCCCCACGACGAGCGCACCGTCACCGCCATCCTGGCCGCCAGCGAGGCCGTCTTCCTCTACGTGGTGGTCTTGCTGGAGGAGATCGACCAGGGCCGCATGGGAC
>CAZHUY010000236.1:0-9396 GCA_964535465.1 uncultured Myxococcales bacterium | reverse complement strand
CCCTAACTGCAAGTGGTGCACGGATTCCAAGGTCAAGGTCCAGCGCAAGATGATGGACGAGTAACCGGGACACGGGAGACCCTCGGCGGCTCCAAGCCGCCCGAGGCGAATTCGCATCGTCAGCCGCATGCTCGAGGGTGTCGTGAAAGCCGGCGGGGAGCGCTTGCCTTCTCTGCCTTCAGACACCCATCGAGAGGATTCCTCTAGGAGGAATGACAAATGCGCCTCGGTACCCACAAGGACATGGTAGGTGAATCAGAAAGGGGCCGAGGGGCCGTCTCCAATTGAGGACACCGATGAGAACAAGCCATGACTTCCCATCCGCACGAGTGAACCGCAGCGTCCTTCCCTGGTCCGGGCCGCTGGCCGCGTGTCTCCTCATCATGGGGATCGCGTGTTCCTCGGACTCGGACGGCGGCACGGCCACCGGCGGACAGGGCGGGGCCAGCAGCAGCAGCAGCGGCGCGTCTTCGGTGGGCGGCTCGGCGTCTGGCGGGTCTTCGGCGAGTGGCGGGAGCCGCAGCGGCGGCGCGAGCGCCTCGAGCGGCAGCGTGAAGGGCGGCTCAAGCGCCTCGGGTGGCTCGTCGGCCAAGGGCGGCGCCAGCAGTGCGGACTCGACCTCGTCGGGCGGCGCCGTGAAGGGCGGCTCCACGGACTCGGGTGGTACCAGCGCAAGCGGTGGAAAGGCGGGGAGCGGAGGCAGAGGGGGCACGTCCTCGGGCGGTGGTAGCGACACCGGCGGGTCCACCAGCAAGGGCGGCACCACCGGCAAAGCGACGGGCGGCACCACCGGCACGGGTGGCGGCGCTGGCGGCCGCGCGGACGGGGGCGTGGGCGGGAGCCCGGATGGCGGGGCGGGCAGCGACGGTGGCAGCAACAAATTCAACCCGTGCCCCGCGGGCAGCGCGTGCAAGATCATGCCCCTGGGCGACTCGATCACCGAGGGTTGTTGCTCGAATACCTGGGGCGGATACCGCATCGAATTGTTCCGCCAGGCCGTCAAGGACGGCAAGGACATCACCTTCGTCGGGAACGCGACCCCCAACGGCCCGGCCACGGTCGAGAACAAGACCTTCCCGCAGAAGCACGAGGGCCACGGCGGTTGGACCATCTCGCAGATTGCCGGCATCGCCGACAGCACCCTCTCGTCCAACAAGCCGAACATCGTGCTCCTCAAGATCGGGACCAACGACGTCAACGGCACCGGCTCCGCGGGAGCGCCGAACGGCCTCAAGAACTTGATCAACCAAATCACCAAGGACGTGCCGTCGGCGCTGCTGGTGGTGTCCACCATCATTCCCATCAAGAACACGGGCACCAACGAGAGGGTCAAGACCTACAACGCCACCATCCAGCCGGCGGTCAAAGACGCGGCGGCGCAGGGCAAGAACGTGATCTTCGTGGACAGCTACAAGGCCTTCGAAGCTGACCTGAACAAGTATATGGGCGACAACCTGCACCCCAATCAAGTCGGCTACGAGCTGCTGGGGCAGACCTGGTACGCCGCCATCAAGACGTACCTTCCCTAAGCCGTCTCCGCCGCGAAGTTCGTGCGACCGGCCGCGAGCCTCGCGACCCGCTGATTTGGCTTTCTTTCAGCGCCCGCCTTGCCCCAGAGGCGCAGGCGCCCGCCTACGGCCTGCGGTCTACGGAATCACCGTGATGACCTGCTCGCACGCGAAACCCACGTTCAGGGTGACCTGTGGGTCGGCTTGAACCATCGTGCAGGTGCTCGGACATAGGACCACGCGTGTCGGCGTGTTGCGGTTGTCGTATCGCCATCCCGTGCTGCCCGTACATTCGGGATCGTACGCGACCGTCATCGGGTCCTTCGTTCCGCTCGTATAGGTGAGGATCACCTTTTCCTTGTCGAAGGTGCGTCCTGCCGGAGGAGGCGGAATGAGAATGTCACAAGCGATGGCGGCACCGCGAATCTCGTTGATGGCCGCCGAGAACGCCCGCTGCGTGGCCTCGGGCGAGCCCGTGTCGAGCAAGAACAGGGTCGTTCCTCCGGCCGTCGCGATTTGCGACAGATTCGCCACGACCTCGGGGGCGCCGGCGATGGGGGGATTTTTGACCCCGATCACGTAGGTCGAGATGCCCTCCGCGAGCGCTCCTTTGACGATGTTGGCGCCATTGGCGATGGTGTTGCTGTCGCCACAACCCTGGGGATAGCCGTCGGTGGCCATGACCAGAACGTACTTTCCGGGGGTGACGGCCTGTTGAGCGTGAACGTAGGCAAGCGCTCCCGTTATGGCGGGGACGGTTGGTGTTCCATTCCCGTCTGGACCCTTCCTGTCAATGACCTGGCCGAAGACGGGCGAGGGGAGCGCGGTCATGGGGACGACCGGCTTGGCGTAGGTATCGGCGACGCACTTGGTGGCGTCGTCGTTGGTCGGGAAGAAAACCAGCGACGCGCTTATCCCCTGCGAGCTGGGATCGGAGAAGAAACCCTTGGTGGCCGCGACCACCGGATCCCACTTCAAGGTCTTGTCATGCCAGGCGAAGTCCTCGGCACCCATGCTGCCCGAGACATCGAAGACGAACACCAGGTGGGTGGGCAGCACGGACGCCGCCACCTGCTCGGTCTTGCACGCGCCCACATCCTCACTCCCGGCGTCCCTCGCGGTCTCGCCCGCCCCAGGGGGGACTTCGATGATCGGACCCGATGCGCCCCCTTTGGCGCCGCCTCCGCCTGCTAGGCCTCCGCCTGCGCCTCCGCCTGCCGCCTGCGCCCCGTCTGCCTTGTTCCCCACGGTTCCCAAATCGTTGCTGCAAGCGGCGCTGATGGTCAGGGTGCCTAGCGCCGATAGCGAAAGAAGAAGACCGATGCGTCTCATGTTGGTACCTCCAGAATAGCTTCGCGCGACCGGCGCAACCGAATCGAGAAAATGTACAGCCAACCCATCACCACGCAAGCAGAGCGTGCTCGACCATGGCGGTCGGTGGCGATGGCCCTCTGCACCGGAAGCGAACGGTCGTGGTCGTTCGTGGGGGCGAGAAGGCCACGCTTACGCTAGAAGGCTGACGTGACCGTCCGACCCTTCAGCTTCATCGTGACGCCTGACGATGCAGGCCTGCGCCTCGACCAGCTCCTCGCCAAGCGCGTGCCGGGGCTCTCCCGGCGCACGGCGCGCAAGGTCCTGCTCATCGGCGGGGTCTTCGTCCAGCGTTCACGCATCAAGATAGGTTCGAAGATCATCCAGCCGGGACGCAAGGTGGAGGTGTACCTGGGCGGCGCGCTCGAAATAGTCACCGCGGCCGAGAAGTCGGAACCACCCGCCATCGACATCGTGTTCGAGGACGAGGCCTTGCTGGTGGCGGACAAGCCGGCCGGCCTGGCCACGGCGGCCACGCGCGAGACCGATCGCCATAACCTGCTGCACGCGCTCTCGCAGCGGCCGTCGTCCTCGGACCTGCACCTGGTCCACCGGCTGGACCTCGAGACGAGCGGTCTGCTGGTGTTGGCCAAGACCGGCCATGCTGCGCACGTGCTGTCCGAGTCGTTCCGCGGGCACGAGCTGGAACGCAGCTATCGCCTGGTCATGCTCGGTGTGCTCGAACAAGCCCAGGCCGTCGACCATCCGGTGGAGGGCCGGCCCGCGCGCACCAGCTTCGCGCCGGTGGAGCGCAAGGGGCCTTTCACGCTGGCCGACGCGCAGCTCGAAACCGGACGGACCCACCAGATCCGGGTCCACGCCCAGCACATCGGCAGTCCGGTTGCCGGCGATCGCCGCTATGGTCGGGCGAGCGAGCAAGGCCCGCCACGGCTGGCCCTACACGCGCGCGTACTCGGCTTCCGCCATCCGACCACCGGAGCCCCCCTGCGCTTCGAACGCGAGTGGCCGGAGGACCTGCAACGGTGGTGGGAGGCCCTGGGCTGAAGAGATCCGCGACGGCACATGGCGATCCGTGGTGCTAACCTGGCGCTCCATGAGCAAACCGGCAATTCACTCCACCACCGTGCTGGCCGTGCGTCGAGACGGCAAGGTCGTCATGGGCGGGGACGGCCAAGTCACCATGGGTGCCACCGTGGTCAAAGCGAGCGCGCGCAAGATTCGCCGCCTGGACGAGGGGCGCATCCTGGCTGGGTTCGCGGGCTCCGCGGCCGACGGCCTGACCTTGTTCGAGAAGTTCGAGGCCAAGCTGAAGGAGTACAACGCGAACCTCCTGCGCTCGGCGGTCGAGCTGGCCAAGGACTGGCGCACCGACCGCGTGCTTCGCCGGCTCGAAGCCCTGTTGTTGGTGGCCGACCGGGAAAAGATCCTCGTGCTCTCGGGGACGGGTGACATCATCGAGCCGGACTGCGATGTGGCGGCGGTGGGCTCGGGCGGCCCCTACGCGGTGGCGGCGGCGCGCGCCCTCCTGGCGGACAGCAAGCTCTCGGCGCGCGAGATCGCCGAACGCAGCCTGCGCATCGCCGCCGATATCTGCATCTATACCAACATGAACCAAGTCTTCGAGGAGCTCTAATCATGGCCGGGTTCAGCAGACGTTCCGATGCTCTGACTCCCAGGGCCATCGTCGAGGAGTTGGATCGCTACATCGTGGGCCAGCGCGATGCCAAACGCGCGGTGGCGGTGGCCTTGCGCAACCGCTGGCGACGACAGCAGGTACCGGCGCCCATGCGCGATGAGATCTCGCCCAAGAACATCATGCTGATCGGCCCCACCGGCGTGGGCAAGACGGAGATCGCGCGTCGACTGGCCAAGCTGGCGGGTGCGCCCTTCGTCAAGGTCGAGGCTTCGAAATTCACCGAGGTGGGCTACGTGGGCCGCGACGTGGATTCCATGGTCCGCGATCTGGCCGAGACCGCGGTATCGATGCTGCGCGAGGAAGAACGCGAACGCATGCGCCCGCGGGCGCGCGACAACGCCGAGGAGCGCCTGCTCGACGTGCTCTTGCCCCCGGCGCGACCGGCGCGCCCCCCCGCGAGCAGCTCCGTCCCTGCCATCGAAACCACGGCACCGCCCGACAGCAGCACGCGCGAGAGCCTGCGCCAGCTCCTGCGCGAGGGTAAGCTGAACGACCGCTCGGTGGAGATCGACACCAGCGACGCGCCCCAGTCTTTCATCGATGTGTTCTCCGGCACGGGCATGGAAGAGATGGTGCTGAACCTGCAAAACATGTTTCCGCAGAATAAGCGCACCAAGCGCCGCCGCCTGACCGTGCCCGAGGCCCTGGAGGCCTTGACCGAGGAAGAGGCGAGCAAGCTCATCGACATGGAGCGTGTGACCAAGGAGGCTATCCGTCGCGCCGAACAGGACGGCATCATATTCGTCGACGAGCTGGACAAGGTCGCGGGCCGCGAGGGCGGCGGGCACGGTGGCCCCGATGTCTCACGCGAGGGCGTGCAGCGCGATCTTCTACCCATCGTCGAGGGCTCGACGGTGTCGACCAAGTACGGCCCGCTCAAGACCGACCACGTGCTCTTCATCGCGGCCGGCGCCTTCCATGTCGCCAAGCCCAAGGATCTCATCCCCGAGCTGCAGGGTCGTTTCCCCATCCGGGTCGAATTGGATTCGCTGACCGACGCGGACTTCGTGCGCATTCTGACCGAGCCGGAGAACGCGCTCACCAAGCAGTACACGGCGCTGCTGGACACCGAGAAAGTGCATCTCGACATTCAGGCCGACGCCATCAGCGAGATCGCGCGCATTGCCGCCGAGGTGAACGCGCGCATGGAAAACATCGGGGCGCGCCGACTGCACACCATCATGGAACGCCTGCTGGACGAGCTGGCCTTCGAGGCGCCTGAGCTGGGCGAGCGCACCATCCCCATCACCGGCGCCTACGTGCGCGAGCGTCTGCAGGGGATCCTCAAGGACGAGGATCTCTCCCAGTACGTTCTCTGACGACTGTTCCTCAGAACGAGGAACGCCCCTGACGAGGCGGCGGCACGCTTTTGAACGAGCCTCCGGGCGAGGAAGACGGCCGGGGAGCAGGCGGCGCCGCTGCCGGAGGCATGCGGCTGGGTCCCGCGTTGGTGGAGGGAGGGTTGAAGTTCCCGCGGCCCGTCCCGCCGGAGAAGCCGCCGCCCGAATGTCCCGAGGGCCGCGAGGGTGCGTTGAATCCGGCCGATGGAGCGGGCGGAGTGAAGTTGCTGGGACGCGCTGGGCTTGGGGCCTGGCGCAGGGGGGGCGGCGCCTGGCGAGAGGGTGGCGGGGCGAGATGGGCCGGGGCTCTCGGGGGCGGGGCTTGGCGCAGGGGGACCGCAGGGCGAGGGGGGGGCGGAGCGAAACTGCCTGCGTGCCTTGGCGCGAAGGCCGGCGGTGGTGGAGCGGAACGAAGGCGGGGAGGCAGCATGGGGCGGGCGTAGTGATAGTCACGTCGCCCGTAATGGTCGTGCCAGTACCCGGGTTGGGAAACATGGCGACCCGAAAGGAAGACGTAGCGGGGCCCGACGTAGACGTAGCCCGGACGCGAAGGCGCCCAGTAGCCGTGCGTCCAGAACCAGTCGTAGCCTGTCCAATCCCAGTAACCGCTGATCCAAACGTAGCCTGGGCCGGGCATTGGGGTGGGGTACTCGACCATGGGAGGCGGCGGCGCGTTCGACACATACACCTCCGCCAGGGGTTCCTGGTACACCTCCGGAGGAGGCGGCCCGGGCGGCGGCAGCGCGGGACCTGTCGTGCGCACGACACAGCCGGTAAGGCCGAGTCCGGCAAACAGGGTGAGCAAGTATTCGGCGCGCTTCATCTTCTCCTCCTGATCGTTCAGACATACCAAGCTAGCCTCGTATTCACGACGGGGCAATGTCTGAACCTGGCCGCCCGCGAGAACCGTGACGGAATGCCGGTGTCGGCTGGGTGCCGGACCTGATACCGTATGCCCTGGCCACGGTGGACAACCAGCACACGTCAGCGCAGCAGCAGACACTCGCCCACCGGCTTTCGCCGCTGTGGGCCGCGCTCTTGGCCATGGCGCCCTTTGCCTCGGTCCTGCTCGGGCAGAGCGAGTTCTACGTCGACGACCATTTTCGTTTCACCAGGCCGCTCTTCGCCCTGGCCTCCGAGTCCTTGCGCAATGGTCACCTGCCGCTGTGGAATCCCTGGGTTCAGACCGGTATCCCCTTGCTGAGCGAGCGCGGCGGGATGGTGAGCCACCCCGGCATGTTGCTGGCGCTCGTGCTTTCGCCCGGTCACGCGGTGGGCGTGCTGATGGTCGCCATGCTGGGGATTCTGGCGGCGGGCTCCACCGCGCTTTTGCGCGCGCTCTCGGTCCGCGCGTTGCTGGCGGTGGCTCTGGGCGCGGGCCTCGGCCTCTCCGGTCCGGCGATCTCGTTGACCAGCAATCCGCCGTTCCTGAGCACCTTGGCTTTGTGGCCCTGGGTGGTGCTCTTCGCGCTTCGTCTGGCGCGTGGGCACTCCGCGGTCCTGGGCGGCGGGCTGTCGCTGGGGCTCGCGCTCCTGGGGGGCGATCTGCCTGGCTCCTTGTTGGCCGCCCTGGTCGCGCTGGCGGTCTTCTTCGCGGCGGGCGGAAGGATGCGCGTGGCCTGGCCCCGGTTGTTGGGCGTGGTCGCGCTTGCGCTGGTGGTGGGTGCGGGCGCCTGGTGTCCGGTGCTGTGGGCCCTGCCGCACTCCGAGCGTGCCGCCGGCATCGCCGCCAGGGAGGCAGGCCGCTGGTCTTTTCATCCCGCCGAGCTACTGGGTTTCGTGTGGCCGCATCCCTTGGGCCTGCCCTTGCCACGGTTCACGCTGTGGCCTTTTGCCCATCAGCACTATCAGCGACTGTTCCTCGACAGCATCTGGATCGGGGCCTTGCCCGCCGTCGCCTCGTTGTTGGCCCTGCGCAAGCCCGGCCCGGCGCGCGCCTTCGCCGTGACCGGGCTGGTCTTGTTCGTGCTGAGCACGGGCGATTCGACACCGCTTTGGCCGCTGCTGCGTCCCCTGTTCACCTTCATTCGCTATCCCTCAAAACTGATGGCCCCGGCCGCCTTGCTGCTCGCCTGGGCCGGCGCCGTGGTGATCGAGGATCGCTTGTCGCGTCCCCGCGGTCTGCGCAATCTGTGTCTCGTGGTGACGGGCTTGGCCGGCCTGGGTGCGGCGGCGGGACCGTGGTTGTTGGGTGTCGTCGCCCACAAGGCCGCAACACCCGCGCCGATCATCGAGGCCGCGTCGAGCGCCCTGCGCTTCGGCACGTTGCGTGTCGCCACACTGGCCGGCATCATGGCCGGGTTGTTCGTGCTGGTGGGACAGGGCCGACTGTCGTTGGTGCGGTCCGTCCCGTTGCTGGCGGTGCTGATCCTCGTGGACGTCTTCGCCACCACGGCCGAGCTCTGCTGGACCCGCCCCACCCTCGCGGTTGCCAGACCCGACTACCTGCCCATGGGGGATGTGCGAGGTCCCCGCGTCATGCGCACGGAAGAGGTGACCACCGAACGAGTTGCCTTGGACGAAGACGCCTATTGGAGCGAGCAACTCCGTCGGGCCGCGCTGCTCTCCCCCTTGGTCAACCTGCCCTGGCACGTGGCCGTGCTGGATCCGTACGGCTTCTATTTGGGGGACATGGTTCAAGCCATGGCCGAGCTGGCCCCGCTGGCGCCCTTGGCGATGGCCGAGGCCATGGCGACCGACGTGGTGTTGGCGGGGCCCAAGGCACGCGCGCGTTGGCTGACGCAGGCGGTGGACAGCGGCGCCCTGCGACCGACGCACGTGATTCCGGCCGGAGCGGTGGCGTTGCAGGTGGCTCACCCTGTTCCGCGCAGCTTCGTGACCACGACGGCCAGCCTGGTCCCCCGCTCGGAGATCCCGCGGCGGCTGGCGCAGACGCGCGAGCGCGTGCTGCTCTCCGCTGACAAGGCCTTGCTGTCGGGTCGGCAGGTGGCCCTCGATACGACCAGCCTCCCGGCGCCGCTCTTGTCCGCGACGTTATCGCCGCTGCATCCGTTGCCGCCCGTGTCCTGGCGTCCGGGATACACGCGCTACGAAGTGGATGGGGCCACGCCCTCGTTGCTGGTGGAGATGGATGCTTTCATGCCGGGCTGGCGGGTGTTCGTCGATGGCAAAGAGCAACCCATCTTGCAGGCCGACGTCTTCGGGCGCGCCGTGGTCGTGCCCGCCGGTCGGCACACGGTGAGCTGGACCTTCGCGCCCCCGGTGCTGGTGGCGTCTTTGCTGACCACTTGGGCGAGCTTGGCTCTGATCCCGGTGGCCTTGCTGCTGCGTCGACGTTTTACGCGCTCAGCCCCGAGCCAGCGCACCCGCCTCGCCCCTGCGCGGCTCTCGCGGATGACGGGCGCCGTGGCGCCTTGACCGAAGCGACGGGGCCGACTACAACGGGCTGGCCATGTGCGCATCCACCCCACGCGAGTTCATCCTTTCCTCGAAACAGGCGGGATAACGTCCATGCGGCTGGCGGCACTGGCGCTCGCGCTTCTCCTCGGTTGCTCAGGCG
>CAZHUY010000235.1:0-9408 GCA_964535465.1 uncultured Myxococcales bacterium | reverse complement strand
TAACGGGGCGAAGTGTGCGGGCTTGCAGCATGCATACTGCGCGTTAACGGGGCGATGAGTGCGGGCGTGCAAGATGGCGCATTCCCTGAAAAGAGCCGGGCCCTCGACGGGTGATGGCGACCGCGAAGGCCCGGCGGAAGGAGCGAGCGTGGTCTTTAGGGGGTTGTGGCCGGCGTGGTGGGGGCCGGTGGGGAAACTGGCGCGTCCTGGGTTGCGGCCGGCCCGCGCGAGCCTCGGCGGTGCAGGAGCGACAGGTTGAAACGAGCCGAGGACAGCGGGTTGTGGGCGTACAGCTCGTGGCCGGCGTCGTTGATCATCTTCAGGCCGGTGTAGAGCTCGGCCTTCCAGAGATAGAAGCTGGACACCTTCGAGGGCAAGGACGATTGACGGGCCAGCTCCTGCTCGCCGTCCGCGGCGATCAGGGCGTCGCACAGAAGGCGCCCTTCATCGATGAGCGGTTGGACCGGGGCGCCCAACTTGTCCATGGTGGTGGCGTGCTCGGCCATCAGACTGAGCTGTCGTTGCGCCTGCGCGATCATCGCCGGCACAGAGCGGGCATCGAGCACGATGATCGACTGGTCGGGGATGGGAGCCCCGGTGCGACTGGCCGCCTTGGTGCGCGCGACGGCCTTGCGGCCCCATTCCTTGAGCGTGCGCATCGCCGTGTTCTGCGTCCCGGTCGCCAGCTTGGACTCGGCCGTCATCACCACCTTGTCTTCGTACAACTTGGCCACCTTCCCGTGAATCTGGTAACGAAGTAATCCTGTCTTCCATGAACAACCTTCCTTTCGACACGCCAGTGGAACTACCTCGCCGGTCACTATGATGCGGTCGATCTAACTCATGCCGCGTCAGAATTTGTTCAAGCCGCCAGCAGCTCTCGCGTCCGCCGAAGTCGACGAGTGCGGGACCACCTCTTCGCCTGGCGCGGGCTGGACAAGGCGCTGCTTGGCGCGCGAGTCGTAGAGTCAGCGGCACAAGCGCGCTCCGATCTCCCAGCCCTCGCGACCGCCCAGGGTCATGAGCTGACGAGCAACCCAAGGGATTCCTCGTCCCAGCGCACTTTTCAGACACGCTCTTAGTAGAAGTAGAGTTCCGCTGGCGACGGATCACCCTCGATCAACACCGTATGCGAAGACAACAGTGTTGCCGTGTGCTGGTCTCTCGCTTGCGCCATGGCGCCCGTGGTCGTGAACAACCCCGTCGAGGGATCATACAGCTCGGCACTGGCCAGGCGACCGCTGGCTTGCCTTCCTCCGGCAATCAGCACCTTGCCATTCGCCAGCAACGTCGCCGTGTGATGTGCGCGCGGTGTGGTCATCGGGCCGGTGGCCGCGAAGGTGCCTGTCGCGGGGTCGAACAGCTCCGCGGTGCTACGGTAGTCGTTGCAGTTGAGAGCGCACCCACCTGCGATCAGCACCTTGCCGTTGGTCAACTTCGTCGCCGTATGGCTTTGGCGTCCCGTACTCATCAGGCCGTTCGTGGCTGAGAAGAGGCGAGTCGCCGGATCATACAAGTCCGCACTCGACCAGATGCTCAGGTCGGATCCACCCGTCAGCAAGACCTTGCCGTTGTCGAGCAACGTCGCCGTGTGGAGCGCCCTCTTCTCGCTCATCGAGCCGGTGGTGGCCGTGAAGCTCGCGCCCACGATGTCGGACAGCTCCGCGCTCTCGACCGCGCGAACCCCGACACCTGACCCATCGTCGGCGTACCCGCCGGCCAGGAGCACCTTCCCGTCAGGTAGCAACGTGGCCGAGTGATGGATCCTGAACCCCGTCATGCTCCCCGACAGCGCGAAGGTTCCGGCCGTCGGATCGTACAGCTCGGCGCGCAGAACGCCGACCCCGCCCGCGACCAGGACCTTGCCCCCCGACAGCAAGGTGGAGGTGGCCCACGGACGAGTGACGGTCATGGAACCCGTGGCCGTGAACATTCCCGTGCTGGGGTCGTAGAGCTCCGCCGTCGTGTAGTTGAGCCCGCCCGACACGAGAACCTTCCCGCTGTCGAGCAGCGCAGCCATGTGATCCTCGCGCGGAAGGAGGGATGAACCTGTGGCCGCGAATGTTCCCGGCGTGGCCACGACGACTGGCACCTGTGCCGTTACGGAATCGCCCAGACTGTTGGTCACGGTCAGGGTATAGGTCGTGTTGGCCGATAGGGCGGCCGTGCTCAGGCCGACCCCGCTGGTCACGCTACCGATCTGATGGTCGATGGCGCCAGACCCGTTGTTGAAGGTAGCCGTCAAAGTGGTCGTCGTGCCGCTCAAGATGGTGGGCGGGGCCGCCGCAAAGCTGACGATCGAGGCGGCCGGCACCACCGAGACGTTCACCGGTGCGGTGAGCGAATCGCCAGCGGCGTTGGTCACGGTCAGGGTATAGGTCGTGGCGATGGACAAAGGGCCAGTCGACACGGCCGTCTCGCTTGTCACAGCTCCGATCCCGTTGTCGACCATGCCCGTGCCATTGACGAAGGTCGCGGTCAAGGCGGTGCCATTGCCGCTGGTGACGCTGCTCGGGGCCGCCACGAAGCTGGTGATGGTCGGCAGCGGCACGACATACACCGTCACCGTCTCGGTCACGGAATCACCTGCCGCATTGGCCACCGTCAGGGTGTACGTCGTGGTGGCTGACATGATGCCGGTGTTGGCCCCCAGTCCACCACTCACGGCTCCGATTCCGTTGTTGATAGTGGCCGAGACTCCTTCGGTGAACACCGCGGTCAAGGTCGCGCTGCTGCCAACGCTGATGGTGGCGGGATTGGAGGTGAAGCTGACGATTGTCGGCATGGACACCACGGTCACCACGACCTCGGCCGTCACGGAATCGCCACCGGCGCCCTGTGCGGTGAGGGTGTAGGTCGTGGTCTGGCTTGGTGAGACCGTCTCGGACGTCCGTCCGGTCACCAGTCCCACGCCCCGGTTGATGGAGACGATGGTCGCGCCAGTCACGGCCCAATGGAGGGTCGTGTCGCCGCCCGCCGTGATGGTCGCGGGCGAGGCGGTGAAGCTGACGATCCCGAGGCCCGTGCCTCCGTCGACGTTGCCACTGGCGCCGCCGGAGCCGCCCGCGCCACCGGAGCCGCCCGCGCCACCGGAGCCGCCCGTGCCCCCCGCGGCATCCACGCCGGCGTTGCCGCCGCTCCCAGCGAGCGGCGCATCCCGGACGTCGAGCCCAGGGGCATCCAACAGTCTGGCGTCCGCCTGTCCACCGATTCCGCCGGTCGCGCCACCGGAGCCGCCCGCGGCGTCCGCGCCAACACCACCGCTGCTCCCGGCGAGCGGAGCATCCCCGTTGTCGAGCCCAGGGGCATCCGACAGACTGGCGTCTGACTGTCCACCGGCCCCGCCGGTCGCGCCACCGCTCGGGGCGTCGGTCCAAGGCACGCCGTCTCGGGGTGGACCTCGGTCGATAGGCAGGCGCGACTCGGAGGCGCCATCCCTGGCGTGCTCGCCGTCGAGCAAGGCCATGACGTCCCTGCTGCCGCGATCCGAGCTGGCCGCATCCCGGGTCGATCCACCGCTGGGCTCGCATTTCGAGGTCTGCAGGTTGCAGACATAGCGACTCGGGCAGTTCTCATCGCTCTTGCACACGAGCTTGGCTATGTCGATGTGGGGCTGGGAGAAGCATCCGCTGGCCATCGCCGCGACCCACGCCAGGGCGCAAGCGCGGGTCGTAAGCCGTCCCATGGTTCCGCGAGCCCGGGACATCAGAATGCTCCTTTGAGAATCGCACCGACCTGATCGGGGCTGAATGCAGGATGTAGCGCCACCGACGATGTCGTGTCTCGGCCCTTCTTCCAGCCGATGACGTACAGAGCCGCACCGCCGATCATGCAAGCGGCACCCACGCCGTAGCCTACCCAACCGAGGGTTTCGTAGCCGGCTCGGCTGGATTCCTTGCTGCGCTCGTAGGTGGTCGTGGACTCCAACTCGCTGGCTAGGTTGTTCGCCTTGAGGTTCAAGATCACAGCCGTCACGAGCGCGGACGCCCCCACCCCCAGGGAGACCAAGCCCGCGATGCGCAGCCCCGATCCAGATGCGCGTGGAGCCTCCTGCTCGATGGTTTCCGGTTTCGGTGCGACCGTGGTATCCAGCGCGCCGGTCACGTGTTCACCGGCCACGTGTTCTCCCTGTTCAGCCTCGGTTTCGGCGGTCAGAGGGGGCTTCCCGGGTTCCGAAGCAGCGGGCGCCGACTCGTTGTCCTTCTTGCCCATCAAGGCCTGACAGTCGGCGATGTGCTTCTCCGCGTCAGCCCGGTCCTCCTTGCTCGCGTTCTTGGCCTTGCGCAGGTATTCGCGAAAGCGAAGGATGGCCTCTTCGTAGCGACCGTTCTGCTCGAAGCAGCGGCCTCCATTGTAAATGTAGGTCGGATCGTTGGTGTCGGCGAAGAGTCCCGAGAGAATCGAAACGCCCTTGGCGTAGTCCCCGGACACGCAGGCCCTCTTGGCTTCGCGCTCCTGCTCGGCCCGGTTCTGCGCCTGCGCGGGCTGCGTTGCCAGCAAGAGGAGGAGTAAGAAGGACAACCCGGCCCCATGGCCGCAAGCAGCGTGCCGAAGAGGTCTCCTGTGTCTGTTGTTTCGGCCCATTGCGCAATCATGCAACAGCACCGCACACCAAGCGTAAGAAAAATGAGAGGGGCTGGTGGATTGAGCGACGCGCAAGAAGAAATAGGCGGGGCTGGCGGATTGGGCGACCGGGTTGTGGTGCCAGACCATTCTGCCCGCTGACCCGAGTCGGCTGCTGAAGATCGCTGCCGACGCCTTTCCCAAGCTCAAGATTCTTGCCACGGGCTCGTCCACGCTGGCCGCCACCCGCAAGTTCCGCGACAGCCTCACCGGCCGCAAACGTGTGGTGTCACTCGTGCCCGTCCTCTATCAGGAGCTGCCATCCTTCGGCATCAAAAGCATCCGTCAGCGGCTGTTGCGAGGCGGTCTTCCGTCCGTGCTTGTCGACCACCAAGATCGAAACGAGTTCTTTCCGTGAGTGTGGGCAACTGGCTTGCGGGCATCGTGGTGGTTGGGGGAATGGTCGACCAGGACCAGTTCCTGCATGATGGTGTGCGGTCTTGGGGACCTGCTAGACTCCCCCCTATGCCATCGGCTTCGACGAAGTCCCGGCCCGCCAGCTACGAGGACATTCTGCGTCTTTCCGAAAACCTGATCGGGGAGATAGTCGACGGCGAACTGATTGTCTCGCCTCGACCGGCCTTTCGCCACGCCATGGCCAGCTCGGTGATCGGGGTTGAGTTGGGGGGGCCGTTTCACATGGGCCGCGGTGGTCCAGGCGGCTGGGTCATCCTTTTTGAGCCCGAACTCCACCTGGATGCACAGGTCTTGGTGCCTGATCTGGCGGGATGGCGCCGGGAGCGCATGGCCACTTGTCCCGACGTGGCCTACTCCACCCTGGCACCCGACTGGGTGTGCGAGGTCCTCTCGCCCGGAACCGCCGTTGTCGATCGGACCCGCAAGCAGCCCATCTACTTCGAGCACGGCGTGTCCTGGTTGTGGTTCGTCGATCCCGCCGCACGCACCATCGAGGTTCTCAACCATGGCGAACGTGGCTGGATGGTGACCGACAGCTTCGGCGGCGAAGGCGAGGCTCGGATCCCGCCGTTCGACGCCGTGGCCTTCGACATCGGCGCACTCTGGGACATCAACCCGCCGGCCGGCCAGACGCCCTGAGCGATCGGCAGGGCCGGGGGTTTCGTCTCACCTGACGTAGTCCGCAAAGTCGTCGAGGGGAGCATCGAAATCAGGGGTCATGTGTACACGTCCGCGGGCGCTGCCGAACTTGGGTTGCGGACGACCGGGGTGCTCGACCGGCAGCAGCTCGACGATGGTGCCTTCCGGCAAATCGACGGGCTCGTCGATAACCAGATGACCTTCCTTGACCTTCGCTCGCAGAGCATGAGCCATGACGCCAAGGTTACCCACGGGGTATCCAGGTGGCGATGGCCGTGGTTTTGGAGGGGCTGATGTTCGACCAAGACCAGGTCAAGACCAGGACGCCCCAAATCACGAACGAGCGTCGTGGACTTGGTTCGACCAAAGATCAAGACGCCCTTCAATGGATCGAGCGGGGCGCGGTGGGACGGGGAGCTACTCGGCAGGGCCGCGGGTTCCGTAGTGATTGGGGGGATGTTCGACCAGGACCGGTTCCTGCGTGATCGTGTGCGTTTTTGGGGACCTGCTAGACTCACACCAATGCCGTCAGCTTCGACGAAGTCCCGGCCCGCCAGCTACGAGGACATCCTGCGTCTTCCCGAAAACCTGATCGGGGAGATCGTCGACGGCGAGTTGATTGTCTCGCCGCGACCCGCCTCACGCCACGCCATGGCTACCTCGGCGATCGAGGGCGAGCTGGCGGGGCCGTTTCACCGGGGACGCAGAGGCCCAGGAGGCTGGGTCATCCTTTTTGAACCCGAGCTCCACCTTGATGCACAGGTGTTGGTGCCCGACCTGGCGGGCTGGCGCCGGGAGCGCATGGCCACCTGTCCCGACGTGGCCTATTTCACCCTGCCCCCCGACTGGGTGTGCGAGGTCCTTTCGCCCGCCACGGCGCTCATCGATCGGACCCGCAAGCAGCGCATCTATTTCGAGCACGGCGTGTCCTGGCTGTGGTTTGTCGATCCCGCCGCGCGCACCATCGAGGTTCTCAACCACGGCGAACGCGGCTGGATGGTGACCGACACCTTCGGCGGCGAAGGCGAGGCCCGGATCCCGCCCTTCGACGCGGTGGCCTTCGACATCGGCGCGCTCTGGGACATCAACCCGCCGGCCGGCCAGACGCCCTGACCGTTCGGCAGGGCCGGGGGTGTCGTGGTGGTTGGGGGACTGTTCGACCAGGACCAAGACCAGGGCCAGGGCCAAGACGTCCGGTAAGAAACGAGCGTCTTGGTCTTGGTCGTGGACCTGGCCTTGGACAAGCGGAGCGCCGACCTGAATTGATGCCACCGGTTCCACGCGGTGAATGATGTGGACGCGCGAGGCGCTGCGAGAGCCCAAGGCGGGAGGGACCACACCCCTGCGACGCGAGCCGGCGGGACCAGAAAGACAGCGCGTCAGCGTTGGACCTCGTGGCAAGCAGCCCAGAAGCTCGCGGCAAATCGAACCAGGCATACGGACGACCCCATGCGGTCACGCCCGTGGCAAAATAACTTCCATGACAAGCGCCGAGCTAAGAGCCACCGCCATGAACCTGCCTGCCGCGGAACGCGCGGCACTCGCGCAGGACCTCATCGCCAGTCTGGACGCTGAGGATGCCGATCCGCGCGCCGATGCCCTCTGGCTCGCCGAGATCGAGCGCAGGTCGCGTGAGATCGACGAGGGCAGGGGCGACTTGGTGGATTCGGACCAGGTGCACGCCGAAATCTCCGAACGCCTGCGCGCTCGGGTTGGCCGGTGAAGATCCGCTATCGCGCTGAAGCGCGCGCCGAACTGCAGGCTGCGGCGGAATGGTACGAAGATCGCCGCGCAAATCTGGGCCAGGATTTCCTGGCCGAGATCAAGCGGGCTGAAAACGTGATCGCCGAACGGCCCAATGTCTGGCCGCGCTGGCCCGGGACTGCAGGCGATATCCGTCGCTTCATGCTGGTCCGATTCCCTTACAGCCTCGCCTATCGGCAAGTCGGCGATGACATCGCGGTGATTGCCGTCGCCCACCAGCATCGGGCACCGTTCTACTGGCGGGACAGGGTCAAGTAGCGGACAGCATGGGGCGACAGGTTGGCCGCGCCCCCAGGGCCATGGATGAGGGATCGAGCCTCTTGGACTCGGACCTGGACCTGGAGCCGACCTGAAGCGAAGCCAGGGGTTCCAGGGCGATCGCGAGGTGGGGATCGGGAGATCAGGCGGGAACGCCGATGGCGCGCAGGCCGACGGCACGCGCCGCCATGGCCAGGGCAGAGTGGTGGGTGGCCACGACGAGCTTTTCGCCCGTTCGCTCGCTCCAAAGCTGGGCTGTCGCCAGGTGTATGGCGTCGAGAGTGCCTAGCGACGTCGGCAACGGCTGGGCCGCGCGTTCCAGCACTGGCGGTGCAAGGTCGACGACCGTTGCGCTTTCCAGAAAGGCGTAGACAGCCGCACGGCGTTCGACGAGCTCTTCATCGGGCAGGCGTTCCACAAGGCGAACACGATCGAGCGTTCGCAGACATTCCACCTCGGTCAGGGCACTGGTCACGGCTTCTTCGATACTGTTCCAGTCCCGTAGTGTGTCGGGTTGGCCGAGCGCGAGACGCAGGACCACCGAAGAATCGACATACGCGATCATCGCCCGGCTCGTTCGGCGAGCAGCATGGCGACCGGGTCGTGGCGAAGCTTGACCGGGCCGGGCCAGCGGAGCCTGTTGGGCGGGGTGCTGCCCTCGGGCGGCCGACGAGCGGGCAAGGCAAAGCCGTCCTGCGGAAGCGGCGTGAGTTGGGCGATGGGCGTCTTGCGATCGAGGATCGCGAGCGATTGCCCGCGGCGCACGTTGCGCAGGTGCTTGCTGAGATTGCCTTTCAACTCCGCGACACCAACGCTCTTCATGACCATAACATGGCCACAAGTGGTCACGAGGTCAAGGAGCGACGAAGGGCCAAGACATCCTTTGATGGAACGAGCGTCTTGGCCAGGCCTTGCCGTGGCTGCAGGCGCTGGAGAGTTGCCCTGATTCGATGAGGCGAAGGCGAGGCCCGGATCCCGCCATTCGACGCGGTGGCCTTCGACATCGGCGCGCTCTGGGACATCAACCCGCGGCCGGCCAGACGCCCTGACCGCTCGGCAGAGCCGGGAGTGTCGCGGTGGTTGGGGGCCTGTTCGACCAGGACCAAGACCAGGGCCAGGACGCCCTGAATCAGGAACGAGCGTCTCGGACGGTGGGGATCGCGGCTGGCCGGCAGGGCCGTGGTTTGGTGGCACCTGAGGCCGCGACTGGCATGGCCAGGGACGGTCGAGGGGTATACTTCGTCCATGGCTTCAGCGCCGCTTGCCGCCCCTCCTGGATTCGACGAACTCCCTTCACCTCGACAGTCGCACCCTCGATGCCGGGGCGGTCCACCCAACGGCGCCCATTATGAAGGAACAGAATGTCGAGCCTGACCGTCACCTTCGGACCATCGAGGGCGGCCTTGGTTGGTGCACCCGGCGCGCCTGCGATCCTCGTCCCGTCGTTCGCCATGCACCATGACTAGCCAATCCAGGCGAGGCGCTCAAGCCGCCGGCTTTTGAGACACCCTCTCGGAGTGTGGATGGGGCGAATCGGGCGGGGGATGGGGAGGGCAGCGCGTGCGCATGGGGCGGGTCGGGCGCCGGATGGGGCGGGCAGCGCGTGCGCATGGGGCGAGTCGGGCGCCAGATGGGGCGGGCAGCGCGTGCGGATGGGGCGAGTCGGGCGCCAGATGGGGCGGGCAGCGCGTGCGGATGGGGCGAGTC
>CAZHUY010000234.1:0-9470 GCA_964535465.1 uncultured Myxococcales bacterium | reverse complement strand
GCCGCTACCCTGTCGCTTTCCTTATTGGCATGCTCGGAAAAGGAATCTGAGGGGGGCGATAGCTCGGGCGGCTCCAGCGGTGGTGGCGTCAGCGCGTCGTCGAGTCAGGGCGGGCAGAGCGAGGGCGGCGCGGTGGCCAGCAGCAGCGCGGGGGCCAGTGGCGGCAGTTCGAAGACCAGCAGCGCCAGCGCGGGAAGCACCGGCGTCGTGGGAAGCACCTCCAGCGCGGCCACCTCGTCGGGAGGACGCGGGGGCGGCGGCGCGGGCACGAGCGCGGCAGGAGGCAGCGGCCCGTCGGGGGGCGGCCCCGGCGGCAGCATTGCCAGCGCTGGGGCGAAGGGTGGTGCGACGGCTTCGGGCGGAGGGAACGGCGGCGGCAAGACCGCAGCGGGTGGCGCCTCGTCCGCAGCGGGTGGCGGCACGGACGCCGGCGGATCGACCAGCCCTGGCGGGAGCAGCGGAACGTCCCCCGCCGGCGGCACCCAGGCCACGGTGGACTGCGCGGACGTGTCGACCACCAGCAGGAACTTCACCAAGCAATACGAAGACGGCTCTCTGGCGGTGACCGGGTCCACCAAGACCTACTGGACCATGACCAACTGGTGGCACAAGTTCAGCGGCCAGACCGTGACCCTCAACGGCTTGTCGATGAAGCTCGGCAACCCGCAAAATGCCTCGGTGCCGGCCAGCGACGGCAACCCCATGGGGTTCCCCACCATTTTCATCGGCACCTACCAGAACAAGGCCACGGTGGGCAGCAACCTGCCCAAGAAGGTTTCGGACATCAAGTCCGTGCCGACGGTCTTCCAGACCAACGCCAGCACACTGGACACAGCGAACCTGAACGCGACCTATGACGTCTGGTTCACGGCCACCGGAGACCCGCTGAGCAGCGCCAGGGCGAACAACCCGGGCAAGGGTGGCGCCTACTTGATGGTGTGGATGTTCAAGCCGGAGCAGCGCCAGCCCCGTGGCGGTATCCGGGGAACCGAAGGCAGCGAGCCCAACCACCCGGCCACCACGGTGGAGGGCATACCCGGCAAATGGGACGTCTGGGTCGACAACACGGATCCGCTGTGTATCTCCTACGTCGCGTCCGAACCGATCGACGGGCTGGCCTTCGACCTCAACAAGTTCATCCAGGACTCGGTGACCAATCAGTACGGCATCACCTCGTCGATGTACCTCAGCCTGGTCTTCGGCGGCTTCGAGGTCTGGTCAGGCGGCGACGGACTGGAGCTCAAGCAGTTCTGCGCCGCCGTGAACTAGACTTCGTTCCTACGGCGCCACCCAGACCTTCACGTTGACCAGCGATCCCACCAGGCGATAGCCCTTGGCGGGCAGGTAGTCGGCCTGCGGGCGGGCGGCCCAGTTGCCCTCGACGAAGAGCGGCGGATCCTTGCGGTTCATCATCTCCACCACGTCGTCATGGGACATGATGCGCACGCGCTGGCGCTCGGGCAGCGACAAGCGGGTCGCCGCGCGGAAACCGAAGTCGTTGGCCAGCATGAGCGTCAGCGGCGTTCGGGTCGCCACGAAGTACCCGGGCCACCAACTCGCGCCTTCACGCTGGTTGGCGGCGTCGATGATCTTGCCTGCTTCGACCACTGTGGGGATCGACCATCTAGGCACGCGATCGGTGCTCCACACGCCGGGCACGGCCACGCCGGTCACCCGGTAGCGCTCCAGATCACGCACCCCCTGAACGGTGTAGCCCGCCACCAGCGCGGCTATCACGGGCCACAGGAACCACCACGGCAGGCGCTTCGCCGCGCACGCATGGCAGGCCTCGACGAGCAGGAAGGGGATCAGCAGGCAGAAGTACTGCGGATCGGTGGGCGAGGGCACCAGGCTGACCGCGAAGAGCGCCAGCCACACATACGACGTCAGCCGGTTGGGCCTGGTCTTGGGCAACAACAGGGCCAAGAGCGCCACGATGGTCAGGCCGGCAACCTGGATGTTGCCGGGCAGGCGCCCAGGATCCATGGCCAGCATGGTGCGCAGGACCTGCCGCTTGTTTTCGATGTTGGTGAAGAAGCCGGTCTGCTGGAATTCGCGGATGCTGTGGAAGGTCCAGTTGTCGAAGTAGAAGTTGTGCCAATCCCTCACGATGTAGGGCAGGAGCACCAGGGTGGCGGCCAGGCAGCCCCCGGCCAAGGCCAGCAGGAAGCGCAGTCCCCGGCGCGAAAAGCCGTAGCGTCGCAACAGGAAAAGCACCGCGCAGGGCAGGACGACGATGACGTACAGCCGACACTCGACGGCCAGGCCCAGCGCCAGGCCCGCCAGGGCGGCCCGCCGTGGTGTCTCGGCCGTCTCCAGGAGCAGGACCCCGGCGGTGAGCAGAAAGACGGTGGGCGCGAAGGACTTGGCGATGACGAACCAGCCGCCCACGTAGCCACTGGTCAGGTAGAGCGCCACCGCGACCAGGGCCAGGGCCTTGCGACGGGTCGAGCGCAGCACCAGCTCGAACACCATCAGCCCGGTGCCGGCGGCGAGCAGGCTGCACAGCAACCGCGCCCCGTACCAACTCCGCCCGGTCAGCCAGAACCAGGCGCCATAGGTCCAACCCAGAAACGGCATCTGGGGAAAGAAGAAGTCCGTGTACAGCCGTTTGCCTTCGGAGATGAGGCGGCCGGCCATCAGGTAGAAGCCCTCGTCACCGTCGATCAGCCGTTCGCGCCCCAGGAGGATCATCACCGTAGCCGAGACGACGGCGACCAGGACGCGTAAGACCCACGCGACGGCGCCCGGCTTGAGCGCCGTTCTCAGGAGTCTTTCTCCCATCGCGACCATGCGGGGCAACATATCATCTACGAAGGCGCGAGCTCATGCGGTCGTGCGCCTGCGTGGCGATGACGCCGAGGGGGTGGGAGCCTAGCTGCCGGCGAATCGGCGTCTGTATTCGCGGGGCGAGGTCAGCATGGTCCTGCGAAACTGGCGTGAGAAGTAGTTGCTGTCCTCGAATCCGACGGAATAGGCCACCTCGCTGATCGATCGGGGGCCGCGGCACAGCAGCTCGGCGGCATGTTGAAGGCGCAGGTGGATCAGGTAGTCGATGGGCGATTGCCCGGTGGCCTCCTTGAAGGTCGCCAGCAGGTTGCTCTCCGACATGTGGGCTTCCGCCGCCAGATCCGAGAGTCGCCAACGTCTGGCATAGTCGCGTTCCAGCAACCCGATGAGCTCGCCGACCCGCAGCAGGGCCTTCCCGTTGGTCGTCCCGATTCTCGAATATTCGCGCGACAAAAAGATCATCAGCTCCAGCAGATAGGCCAGGAGCGAGGCCTCGTGGCCGATGGATCGGTTGGTGGCCTCATCGATCATGGCGCGCAACATCGCCTCGGCGTGCGCCAGTCGCGTCCGTTCGAGGTGAAGGCGGCTGGTGAAGTTGTGACGGTGCCGATAGGACGGCTCCAGCAGAAACAAGGCGTTGTATCCCGGTATCCGGCGCAGCTCGTCCATGGGCAGGTGGAGGCGATCGGCGTCGTACATGACGTTGAAGATCACCATGTTGTCTCGCTTGATGAAGGCGTGCTTCTGGCGACCCTGCAGCAGGAACACGTCGCCGGCGGCCACGGGATACTCGATTCCTTCTATGCGTTGCATGCCCCGGCCCTTGACCACCACGACCAGTTCGGCGAAATCGTGGTAGTGCAGAACCTCAGTAAGATCGTGTTCATGCTGCGGCATCGAACCTTCGTAGATGGCGCGCACGGCAATGGGGTATCCG
Source organism: uncultured Myxococcales bacterium (assembly GCA_964535465.1). Classification (GTDB taxonomy): domain Bacteria; phylum Myxococcota_A; class Polyangia; order Fen-1088; family Fen-1088; genus Fen-1137. The sequence continues at coordinate 5,743 of CAZHUY010000234.1, read as the reverse complement.
TTTTCACCAAAATAGTGGACGCCTTGCGCCTGAATTGGCTTGGTCATCTCGCATCCCCTTGTGCTGAAAGAGGTTTTGCTTCCGAGTCCATCCTTGAATCAAGGGATATCGTGCTACTCGTTGGGGCGATTGTTAAGGATTAGCTTGCGACAAAAAGGATAACCTGTCCGTGGAATTGTGCTGAAAAGTAGGTGAACGCCCTGATTGGCAATCGGGGCAGGAAAAGGAAACAAGTCGCACGGCCGCGAGGCCACGATCGTGCGCAGGCTTTCATTGAGGTTGGGAAATGAAAAGACACAGACTTTCGATAACCAGCATTTGTCTCGCATCCATGATTGCAGCCTGCAGCTCGGACGGCAGCTCCGAGTCATCGTCGGGCGGCGCGGGCGGCAGCAGCAGCAGCTCGGGCGGCTCGGGCGGCAGTTCGAGTGTCAGTTCGTCGAAGAGCTCGAGCGGCGGCTCGTCGACTGCCTCTAGCGGCGGTTCGTCGAGCAGCACGAAGTCTTCCAGCAGCCAGGCTGGCGGTGGTGGCAAAGGCGGCGGCGGTGCGGGCGGTGGTGGCAAGGGCGGCGGCGGCGCTGGCGGCGGTGGCAAGGGTGGCGGCGGTGCTGGCGGCAAGGGTGGCTCTGTGTCGACCGGCGATACCGGCGGATCGGAAGGCGGCAGCACGGGTGATTCGTCTGGAGCTGGCGGGACGGGTGGCAAAGCCGGCGCCGGCGGAACCGGCACGGGAGGTGGCACCTCGACCGGTGGCTCCACCGGTGGCTCCACCGAGTCGAACGAGCCCGCCGTGTACATCTCGACCAACGGCAGCTGCGTGTCCGGCACCGAAATCAAATGGACGCCCGGCGCGCTCAAGGAGTCGACCGGGAACGCTACGGTGAACATCGACGGCAGCAAGACCAAGCAGAACTGGGAAGGCTTCGGCGGAACCTTCAATGAGCTGGGCTGGGAGTACCTGCAGAAGCTCAGCGAGACCGACCGGGCCAGGGCCATGCAGCTCCTCTTCTCCAAGGATGGTACGCGCTTCACCATCGGCCGCATCCCCATGGGCGCCAGCGACTACGGCAAAGATCGCTACACGTGCAACGAGAACGCCGAAGACCTTGAGATGGAGAAGTTCAGCCTCGAACGGGACAAGAAGTCTCTCATTCCGTACATCAAAGCGGCCATGGAAGTGAACCCTGACATCAAGTTCTGGGCCAGCCCCTGGACGCCTCCGACCTGGATGAAGGTTGCGCCGTATGTTGCGGAGACCGACGACAACAAAGAGACCACGTCGCACTTCGACAGCGGCAACATGTCCGACAAGGACACCCACCTGGCGGCCTACGCCAAGTACTTCGTCAAGTTCATCAATGGCTATAAGGCGGAGAACATCAAGATCTCCATGGTGGCTCCCCAGAACGAGCCCGGCTACACCCTCCACTATCCGTCCTGCAAGTGGTCGTCGGCCGTCTACAGCAAGTTCGTCGGACAGCACCTCGGTCCGGCGCTCAAGGACTCCGGTGTCGACATCATGCTGGGCACGCTGTCCAACCAGCCCTACGATGTCACCCTGGCGAACGCGTCTCTGAACGACTCCAGCGCCAAGGGTTACTTCAAGGTCGTCGGCGTGCAGTGGAACGTGCTTGAGGAGCTGTATAAGGGCACCAAGATCGGGAACCTTCCGGTGTGGGCCACCGAGCACAAGTGCGGCAACTACCCGTGGAATCCCGAGGGCTTCCCCCAGTACAACAGCTCGCAGGCGCCCAACGATCAGGCATACGGCGTCGAGAGCTGGGGCTACATCCGCGACGCCATCAACAAGGCTGGGGTCACGGCCTACAACGCCTGGAACATGGTCCTGGATAAGGGCGGCAACGGCATCGACACGCGCCGCCAGTGGAACCAGGACACGCTGCTGGTCGCCGACGGATCCCTGAAGGTGACGCCGGCCTATTGCGTGTTCCGTCACTTCTCGCAGTTCGTCGAGCCCGGCGCCAAGGTGCTTGATGTCAGCGGCGAAACCGTGGCCTTCAAGAATTCGGACGGCACCCTGGTGGCCGTCATGTACAGCGCCCAGGCCAAGGACCCCTTCGTGGTTTCGATGGGCGGCAAGAAGTTCGAGTTCAAGATGCCGGCCGGCGGCTGGGCGACCGTCAAGGTCAAGCCCTAGTCAAGCTGCAGGTTGCAGGGACTCAAGGACCCAAACGGAGGCTAGTATGTCGAAGAAATGGCTTCAAAGCATAGCGCTCGCGAGCGCATTGGTTGGATGGGGCTGCAGCTCGAGCAGCGATAGCAGCGGCTCGGGCGGCTCCAGCAACAGTTCGAGCACCTCGGGTGCCGGACAGAGCGGCAGCTCGAGCGGTGGCTCTAGTGCTTCGGGCGGGTCCTCGTCCTCATCCAAGTCGTCCTCCAGCGGTGGAAGCTCGGCCGCAACCAGCTCCTCCTCGAAGGCTGGAGGTGGTGGTGGCGGTGGCGGCAAGGGCGGCGGTGGCGCTGGCGGTGGCGGTGGCAAGGCCGGTGGCGGTGGTGGCGGTGGCAAAGCTGGCGCTGGCGGAACAGCCAGCGCCGGCGGTGATGCGGGCGGCACGACCGAATCCGGCACCACGTCCGGTTCGGGAGGTAAGGGTGGCGCGGGTGGCACCGGGGGTAAGGGCGGCACCGGCGAGGGCGGCGGCACCGGCACGGGCGGCGGTCAGGCCGGCAGCACGGGTGGCAAGGGTGATGTGACGGTTCAGCTCGACAAGACCCGCCAGACCATCCAGGGCTTCGGTCTCAACATAGCGTTGGTCAACAACCCAGTCCCCATATCCACCATCTACGGAACCGAAGGGACCGACGGGATCGGCTTGTCCATCTTGCGTGTCGGCATGAACTCCAAGGGCGATCTCAACGGTGGTGGCATCTCCGAAGCAAAGGCCAAAGGCGCCAAGATCATCGGGTCGGTCTGGAGCGCACCCGCGGATTGGAAGAGCAACAAGAGTGAGCAGCGGGGTGGGTACATCCTGGAGCAGTACTACGGCCAATGGGCCGAGAGGATCGCCAATTTCGCCAAGAACCAGGGACTCTACGGCATGTCGGTGGCGAACGAGTCCGACTTCGCGTCATGCGAAGGCGTTCCCGTGTGTACCAACGACTACGAAACGATGATCTACACCGCTAACCAGATGGTGGCGTGGATCAAGGTGGTGGGGAAGAAGATGAAAGAGGTTGCCCCCAACGTCAAGGTCATCGCACCCGAAGCGTCAGAGTGGATTCACGCCTGGAGTACCCTGTCGGCCACGGGCTCGCTCATTGCGAGCCATCCCAACAGCTCGGACCCGCACAAGTGCGGATGCTTCTCGAACACGATCGATCCGGAGAAGGAAAAGACCTGTGACGCGAAGTGCCTGAAGGGTGATGGCTATGACTACGGGCATTACTTGTGGAAGGATCAAGAGGCCTGGAAGTCGTTCGACATCTTCGGGGTGCACCAGTACGACTCGCAGATCGCGTATGCGTGGCCGGCCGATGTCAACGATGGCAAGAGGGACAAGGAGATCTGGCAGACGGAGATGTCTGGCGTCATGCACTGGCCGGAGCAGGGGCCGAGCAAAGACATCAAGAACGGTCTCGCGGTCGCGGGCTGGATTCACTCGGCGCTCACGGTCGGCGAGGCTTCGGCTTGGCTCTATTGGTGGTGGAAGGCCTACTACTCGGATGACAACGAAGGCCTGGGTCTCATCAAGAGCGACAGTGACAATTCTGCCAAGGCCAAGCGCTTCTACACGATGGGCAACTTCAGCAAGTTCGTTCGGCCGGGCTACGTCGCGGTCGAGGCGGCCGATGCTTCCAAGGACGTCCTCATCTCCGCCTACAAGAGCGAGGACGGCAAGACCGTCGTGATCGTGGCCATCAACAAGGCCGAGGGAAAGGCGTCGCCCAAGATCGGCTTCGCGGGTGGCACGGCGCCAACCTCGTGTACGCCGAACGTCACCTCCGAGAGCGACAACCTCAAGGCCGGAACCGCGGTCACCGTGGCTGATGGCGTGCTGACGGCCGACTTGGCCAGCAAGACCGTCACCACCTACGTCTGCAAGTAAGACCCATGGCCATGGGGTCGAGACAGGCCCCATGGCCATTCTTGTATCCGCCGCTGGGGCAGCCCAGCGTCACAGACACCACCGATTGACAACTTCAGGGCGGGACGGCCGCCGCAGTTTCGGCTGGCGGCACCACACATTCTGCTGGTTACGCCAACCCCGCCGATGTGGCACTCTTTCGTATTCCGATCAGGCAGAGAATGGAGGTTCATATGTCGAACAAATGGCTTCATGGCATGGCCATGGCGGGGCTGCTGCTGGGTTGCGGCTATTCGAATAGTAGCGACAGCAGCTCGGGCGGCTCCAGCAACAGCTCGAGCACTTCTGGTAGTGGAGGCTCCAGCGCTTCGGGTGGCTCCTCGTCGTCCAAGTCGTCTTCCAGCGGTGGAAGCTCGGCGACTGCCGGTTCTTCCGCGCAGGCTGGGAGCAGCGCGGTTGGTGGCAGCTCCAACACCGGCGGCAAGGGCGGCCAGGGAGGCAAGGGCGGCAGTGGCGGCGGCGGCGGCAAGGCCGGCGCCGGTGGTGGCGGCGGCAAGGCCGGCGCCGGCGGCACAGCCAGCGGCGGCGGTGACGCGGGTGGCACGACCGAGACCGGCACGGGGTCGGGAGGCAAGGGCGGAGCCGGCGGAAGTGCGGGCAAGGGAGGTACGACAGCGCAGGCCGGATCGACGGGCTCAGGTGGCGGTGTTGTGACCACGGGACCCGTGACCGTGGACCTCAGTCAGACCCGTCAGACCATCGAAGGATTTGGCATCAACGATACCTGGCGGCCCCTGTCGGACGCGGAGGCCAAGGCCATGTTCGACGTGAGCACCGGGATCGGCCTGACCATCCTTCGGGTCGGCATGAGCAGCAGTGGCGGCTTCTACGACTCCAAGAACGCGGCCAGCATCACGTCGGCGAAGAAGTATTTCGCCGCAACCAAGGTCATTGGTTCGACGTGGAGCCCGCCCGCCAACTGCAAGGACAACAACAGCCTCTCGAAGGGCGGACACCTGCTTGAGAAATGTCACGGATCGTGGTCCGACACGATCACCAAGTTCGCCAAGGACAATGGGCTCTACGCCATGTCGGCGGGGAATGAAGCGGACTTCGCCTCGTGTGCTTCCCACGGCCCGCCATGCACCGTCGACTACGATACGACCGTCTATACAGCCAAAGAGATGGTGGCCTTCGTGAAGGTGCTGGGACCGAAGCTCAAGGCCGCGAATGTGAAGTTGATTGCGCCTGAGGCGTCCGAATGGATCCACGTCTGGAGCAACGCCTCGGCCACGGGATCGACGGTTGAAGGCCATCCGGAAAGCTCAGACCCCCTGAAGTGTGGATGCTACTCGAATACTCCGACCACCACCGGTTGCGCGCAGACCTGCCTCGACGGAAATGGCTACGACTACGGCCACTGGCTGTGGAAAGACCAGGAGGCCTGGAAGGCCTTCGATATCCTGGGCGTTCACCAGTATGACAGCCAGATTGCCACGCCGTGGCCGGATGATGTCAACGGCGGAGTCCCAGACAAGCCGATTTGGCAGACCGAGATGTCTGGCGTGAAGCATTGGCCCGAGGGTGTGCCGAACAAGGAGATCGGCAACGGGGTCGCGGTTGCGGGATGGATCCACAACGCGCTCACGGTCGGTCAGGCCAACGCCTGGACTTGGTGGTGGTACCAAGGGGACAAC
>CAZHUY010000233.1:0-9488 GCA_964535465.1 uncultured Myxococcales bacterium | reverse complement strand
GTCGTACGCGAGCTCTTCACCCACGCCGAACACACCGTGCTCATTGCCGGCTTCTCCTTCGACCACGGCGCCGAAATCTTCGCCCCGCTACATCAAGCCATGAAGAATCGATGCGTCGAAACATCGATCTTCCTCGACCTCCCCCGAGCACCTCGCGGCGTCCCCGATCCGTCTGCCCACGTCCAACAGCAGGTCGAAGCATTCCTCCTCGACAACTGGCCCTTCGGCGCCCCTTTCCCGCACCTCTACTACGACCCCCGCACCATCGAGCCGCTTTCGACGGCAAGCCTCCACGCCAAGTGCATCGTTGTTGACGACCGCCGCACCCTCATCACCTCCGCCAACTTCACCGCCCGCGGCCAAGAACGGAACGTCGAAGTAGGCGTTCTCATCGAGAGCGACAGGTTCGCCCGAGCATTGGTCCACCAATGGAGAAATGCCGCCGAAGCAGGGGTGTTCCGGAGTTGGGGGTAGGTCGAGATCGCAGCCTTAGAGCCCCGTTTGAAATAGATTGCGAAAGGGCACGAGCCAATGCCAATCGACTCGATACACAGGAAGAGCGGTGGTGTGGACTTCCGAGCCACCGGTCGCCAAGTCCCAGATGCACTCGTTGGCCGATGGAGCGGAGGATTCGAGATAACCTCAACCGGTCTGTATCTGCTTTTTAGCTCGGTCCCATTCAGCCTCTCGCCGGACGGCAGTACTCTGACCCTTCATGCCCCCAGAGAGGAAATGGTCTTTACCCACGTTTGGGGTACCGGCTCCGAAATCGTTGGCGTGTGGCAACGAAGCTACCACGACCCGGATGCCCCGGAGACGCCGTTGGAAGAGGAAATCCATTTTCGAGCTGACGGGACGCAGGCGTGGCACTGGAAGGGCGAATTCGAAACCCTGTACGGAACATACAGAGTCTCGGAAGGCAACCTGGGGCCAAGCGAGCTTCGCTGCATGGTCGAGTTCGAAGGGAATTTGATGATCTTGCGCGGGTGTGTCAGGCGAACTGTGTAACGGGCAAGTCGTGGCGGGCTCGGGTCATGAGTTTACGCCGGGATCCGATCTTTGAAGAATATTGAGAATTGGCCAAGCACGTTGTTCCAGTCGCGAATGGACCGTTCCCACTTCTTCTCCAGGTTGGTCAGCGCGAGATAGAGCAGCTTGAAGACGGCCTCGTCCGTCGGGAAATGGCCGCGGTAGTGCAGTAGCTTCCGCAACGAGCTGTTGAGCGACTCGATGGCGTTGGTCGTGTAGATCACGCGCCTCACGTCGGGCGGGAAGTCCAGGAAGGGGACGCCCCGCTCCCAGTTGCTCCGCCAGGACGCCGCGATCATCGGGTAGCGCCGTGCCCACTTGGCTTCGAAGGCGTCGAGGGCCACCGCTGCGTCTTCCCGGGAGGCCGCGGCGTACACAGGGCGCAGGTCTTTGGCCACGGCCTTGCGGTCTTTGTAGCTCACGAAGCGCAGGGAGTTGCGGATCATGTGCACGATACAGGTTTGCACCACCGTCGAGGGGAACGCGGCCTCGATGGCTTCCGGAAAGCCCTTGAGGCCGTCACAGCAGGCGATGAGGATATCGCGCACGCCGCGGGTCTTGAGCTCGTTGACCACCTTGAGCCAGAACTTCGCGCCTTCGCTTTGCTCGATCCATAAGCCAAGGACTTCCTTGCTGCCCGCCATGGTGACGCCCAGGGCGATGTAGACGGCCTTGTTGCGGACCACACCTTGGTCGCGGACTTTCACCATCAGCGCGTCCAGGTAGACGATGGGATAGACGGCGTCCAGCGGCCGGTTCTGCCAGGCCGCCACGTCCTCGGTCACCGCGGACGTGACCCGCGAGATCAGATCGGGCGACACGTCTACGCTGTAGATGTCTTCCAGGTGAGCCTGAATGTCCCTCACGGTCATGCCCCGGGCGTACATGCCCAGGATTTTCTCGTCGAAGCCGGTGAATCGGGTCTGGCGCTTCTTCACCAGATGCGGCTCGAAGCTCGCGTCCCGATCTCGCGGCACCTCGATCTCGACGGGGCCATGGTCCGTAGTCAGCGTCTTGCTGCTCGTCCCGTTCCGGGAATTCGCCGCGCCGCGGCCCTTCGGGTCGTGGCGCTCGTAGCCCAGGTGCTCGGTCATCTCGCCCTGCAGGGCGCGCTCGACCAGCCGGGCGGTCAATTGTTTGAGGATGCCGTCCTTGCCGGTAAGGTCCTCGGGCTTGCTGTACCCGGCCAGCAGCTGGTCGATCAGCTCATCAGAGAATGGGGATGGGGTCTTGGGTGCCATGTTCATGGGGTCTCCTTGGGTTCAGGAGCCCACCACGACTTTCCCACTTACACAGTTTTTCGGACACCCTCTCTTGCGCCCCCTCTGGGGCGGCAGGTACGAATCAACCTACGCGCTGGAAGGCGACGTTCTCACCATCAGAAACGAAGACGGCGTGAAGTCCTATCGACGTTTGCCGAAGGAGTAAACAGGAACCCATTCAACCGTGTACCAAAGCCGCTACTCGCCATACAACTCCATGCGCACCTTGGGTCCCCTGCCGGCGGGAGACAACTACGACAGATCCGTAGGATCTGATCGCGATAACTGCGATCTCAGAATTCCAGAAGTGAAGAGGAATTCCAAGGTTTCCGAAACTCCAAGCCTCGCGTTCTAGCTGAGAAACGGTAAGGCAGCTCTCAATCCAGGAATAAACCTGTTGACTCCGAAGAGCATTCGATTCGAGCCGGTTCAAAGCAGGTCCGGGGCACCACCTCGCTTCTGCGCCCTTCTGGCCAGGGAATGGAGGGGCCGACCACCACCGCATCGACCACCTAAGAAGTTTACGGTCGCCAATGCAGACCAGCTGCAAGTGTTCGGCCTGAACCCATTTCGGTTACGATAGATACGATGCACAACATTCGGAACCCGAAGCGCTCTGCGTCTGCCTCCATCGCGGGACACCGCTACGCATTTGTGTGCATCGCCCAAAAGTGGCTCGATCTGGACCCCCACTCCTTCTGCGTCGTCGAAGGTAACGAGGATGCGGATGTTGTTACTCTCCGACCCGGCAGAGAGAGCAATTCGGAGATTCAGTACAAGCATCACTCCAAGCCATTTGGTCCGCGGAACAGGATGGTCAGGGAAGCAATCGTACGGTTCTTGACTGCATGGTCAACCCATCGGGCGGCCAATCGGGAATTTCGTGGCGTGTTCCAGACTACTGCTCGGTTCTCGGAGCAGAGTGCGAGTGCAGTTGGCAACTGGATTCATGGCACGCCACCTGATGAGCAGGCCCTGAGGCTGCAGATCACAAAACTTCTAAGGCAAGAGGACCATGTCCCAGATGCCTTGCTGCGGGAAATCGAATCGGACGATGGTTTTCGTTCGTTCATCAATTCCGTCGTTTGGCGGACGAACTCTCCGGGTCAACAGGCGGAATACCGTCGATTGCTTGACCGACTGCAACTGTTGGTCCCGGACCTTGATCCAGCCGTCGCAGGCAAAGTTCTGGTGGCGCAGATCATAGACGTGGCCAGTGCCCCTTCTCCAGAGCAGCGAACACTAACCTACATGAAGTTCTGGGAGACTGTGAATGACGCGACTCTGAGCGAAATAAGTTCAACCCGGCGTGGTAGTCACTCGATCCGACCGATCGTCGATGTTTTCAGTAGCAACAACTTCCACGCGGCTTGCCTGCTGCTAGCTGATAGCGAGCAGATTCGCGTATTTGACCAGCCCAACGGATGGGCGACGTTGAGTCCATCCGACCTTGCGACCGACGTTTACAAATCCCTAGACTTCGCTTGTTACGTTGCCATTTGCAAGAAGCCAGAGGGTGCCAACCACTGCAGAGAGCGCGTCTTGCGCCAATGCCGGTTTGCTTACCCAAGAGTTCGCGTCCTCCGCGACGAGACGGGAGCTGCGGCATCAACGGTGGCTCGGGAAGTTGCAAAGCGTTCTATCGAATTTGAGATGGCCGGCTGCTCACGAGAGCCACTTGCCCCATTCATATCGAAGGTTCGGTGGCTTCGCCTGTCCTCCGGGCGAGTGCTGACTGCAGGTGAGCTACTTACTGTTCCGAAGACGGTCTAACTGCTTCATATAAACAGCGGCCAGTTCCGGCTGAATGGCGCCAATCCCATTGATCGTCGCCTCTAGCCCCTCAAACCGTGAACGGAAAGAACGCCCTCGCCACCTTGCGCCTTCCCGCATCTGTAGAAGAGCGCGATTGGCATCCCCTTTTGCCATGTAATACAAGGTCCTCTCAACCATGCGTCGTCGTCGTCTGGGAACGGTGGGAGATTTACCGCCTACGAAAAGACCAGTGACGTAGGGGCCTTGGCTGTGCCGACGAATCTTGTAGCTCGTCGTCTTTAGTTGGAATCCCGCCTGTCCCAACCAATGCTCGACATCCTTAGCGGACGGCACTGTCGGACCGGAGAATGTCAAGTCGTCAACATATCGGGTGTAGCTGCATCCATCGGGAAGCTCTCGCAGCACGATGCGATCCACATCCTCCCCGACCAAATTCGCGATCGCTGGACTGCAACGGGATCCTTCCGGAAGAATACCATGTAGTGTGGCCAGCCGAGCGAGGGTCATCGCCACGTTGGGGGCAGCTCCAAGTCTAACGAACAGACTCATAACCCTCTCGGAAGAGATTGAAGCAAAGAATGACTTAATGTCAGCGGTGGCAACCACGGGGATACGGTCGGGCTGCGCGCAGTGTGGTGAGGCGTTGGTGCAAATGCTTTGTCGCTTGCGAAATCCCGTGACGCAAGCGTGCATCCGATCTAGATCTGGCGCCAGCATCATGGCGATCACTCGGTGAATTCTCCTCAGGCCGTCCTTGACCACATAGACGACACGTGGTCGCCGGCCCGATCGCCGCTTAATATGCCGTTCGGTGTAGAAGGTTTCCTTGGCCCGAATCAGGCGTCCAAGTTCAATCCCGTCGATCTGGAGTTTTCTGAGCAGGTCTGCGTGCTCGGGGAGAGGCTGCATGGATAATGTCCACCCAGGAAGGTAGCTAGTGCTTGCTTCTTTTGGCGTCACTTGCCGCCGAGCGCCGAAGCGCCAGAATGCCATTCCTAGGTGGACAGCCCACGTTATCAGAGTAGGTCTCCGGCGTCATCGGTGTACCTCTCGGCGTCAGTGGGGCCGGATCAGGCATCCGGACCGCTTCCATGGGCAGTGTGGAGGGGTAGCGACGGCGGCGCGGCCGATCGGGATGCGCAGCTTCGTTTTCCCCGCGGCGCGACGGATGTGAGCGTCGAGGCTGCCGATGCAGTCGACATCGTTGGTAGGCCGGGCTGCTCCGTAGGCAAGAAGGGCCGCGGCACCACCGATGATTTCGATCGCCGCAGGCTCCTCCAAGATCTCATCGATCTCGGCGAGAAACGAAAGGAGCACATCGCGGCCGAACGTGTTCATCGGGCGCCTTTCTCAGACATCGACGTGAAGCTCTCCAGCCCCATGTTCGTCCGGAACCCCCACCGGCGGGCGACTTCTGGGGTCTTCAACTCTGCAAGCTGACGCTCGCGTTTACTTGTCGGGCGGAAGAACTGCACGGTCGTGTGGCGCGCTTTGGTGTGAAGCCGAGCGACCTCATTCTTGAAAGGTCTCGCCTGAGAGTTGGGCGGTCAGATCGAGAAAGAAGCCCAGGGTCTGCCGCTGGTTCCAACGTTCGGCCTCGTCGCGCAGGAGCTGTAGGGCGAGCCGCCGTCGGTTCTTCCAGAAGGCGACCGGAAGAGCGCGGGCCACGGTGGCGTCCTCATGGCTGAGCTTCAGGGCCTCTGTCAAAACGGTCTCGAGCCGCGGAACGGCTTGGGGCTCGACGGCAGTGGCTCCGTACAGAGGCGCGCCGTAGAAGTATCCGCTGCACGGACCCCGTCTCGCGCTGGGGTGTCAGCTGAGGCATTTTGCGGGGCATGGCAAACGAGAAAGTCTGGGGCGAGCGGGTGGCGGCCTGGCGGACGAGCGGGTTGACCGCAAAGGCATTCACGGCAGGACGGCCGTTTTCGGCTCAGCAGCTTTGGAATTGGTCATATCGTCTGCGCAGGGCGAGTTCGGCGCCGAATCCGGTGAACGATCCTCCGACGACCAAGCAGGCCGTGAAGAAGTGCGTCCGGTTGGCTCGCGTCGTGCGGGTCCCGGTCAGTGCACCGCCGGTGCCACCGACAATGGGTCTCGTGGTCGAATGGCATGGCGCCCGCATCGCGGTGCCGCCCGCATTTGATCGCGCCACGTTCTCGACGGTGCTCGACGCGATCGAGCGTCACCATCAAGCGAGGCGTTCGTGATTCCCCATGGTGTCGAAATCTTTGTGGGGCTTGAGCCGATCGATCTGCGCTGGAGCTTTGATCGCCTGAGCGGGATCGTGACCGAGCGGATGGGACGAGATGCGCGAGGCGGCGCGATGTTCGTGTTCTTTGGCAAGCGCCGCGAAGCCATCAAGGTGTTGTTCGATGACGGGACCGGGCTGTGCCTGTTCTACAAGCGCCTCGACCGCGGCACGTTTCGCCTTCCCGAGGCCCGGCCCGACGACGCGACCACGGTTGAAATCGACGAGCGCACGCTCGACGATCTGCTCGACGGCATCGAGGTGCAGACGCGAGCGCCACTCGTACAAAAAGTGCAGGTGCACTGAGAAAAGAGGTCGACAGCACAAGGAGTGTTCACTACAAGCATTCCCGCTCATGCCCGAGGCTGCACCGTCACCAGCGACGACCGAGGCTCTGGCCGCACAAGTCGCGGCCTTGCAAGCTGCTCTTGCGGCCGAGCGTGCGGCACATGCGGAAAGTCGTGCGCAGGTTGACCAGCTCAACAAGGAGTGCGACCAGCTGCGCGCCTCGCACGAGCGTCTACGCCAGGACCTGGAGCTTCTGCGCCGACGCATCTTCATCGCCAAGGCCGAGCGCGTGGACAGCTCGCAGTTGGAGCTGGAGTTCGCGACGAAGCTGGCAGCCTATGACGTCTTGTCGGGGCAACTGGCCAACGGCTCGGCGTCGGCCACCGGGACCAGCACGAGTCCAAGCGCTGCGCCCAAGGGTGCGCGTCCCAAGCCCAAAGGTCGCCGCGACCTGAGCCAACTCGACATTCCCGAGGAGCGCATCGAAATCGCGGATCCCGTGCTGGACCAGCTGGTGAGCGAGGGCAAGGCCGAGCGGATCGGATTCGAGGAGAGCTACAAATTGGCCTGGCAGCGCGGTGGCCATCGTCGACTGGTGATTGCCCGCGTGAAGTACCGCACGGTCACCAAGGGTGGCGAGCCCGCGGTCGAGACCACGCCGATGCCGGCGGAGGCATTTCCGCGCTCGCTGGCCGCGCCGTCGATGCTCGCCCGTATCATCAGCGAAAAGCACCTGCTGGGCATGCCGCTCTACCGCATCGAGGATCGCGACGGCCGCGCGGGTGTTCCACTGGACCGGGGTACGATGAGTCGCTGGCTGGAAGATGCGGGCGCAACCGCCGGCGCGACCGTGTTGGCCGCCGCCCGCCTGGAGGCGATGACCAGCGCCTTCTGCCTGTCGACCGACGCGACCGGCGTTGCGGTGCAGCCGATTCCGCGAGCCGACGGCAAACGACAGCCCTGCCGACGCGGACACTACTTCGTTCAGATCGCCGACCGCGATCACGTCTTCTTCGAATACGCCCCGCGCGAGACCAGCGCGGTGGTCGGAGAGATGTTCAAGGGATTCAAGGGCTACGTGCAAGCCGACGCCAAGAATGTCTTCGACGTGTTGTTTCGTCCGCCCGACACCGAAACCGCCGCCGAAGATCGGCGTTTCGAAGTGGGCTGCTGGGTCCATGGGCGACGCGGACTGTGGGAGGCGGCGATCTGCACCAAGAGCGAGGTTGCCCGCGAGGGGCTGTATCGGATCAGTCGCATCTACGATCTCGAGAAGACGTGGCGAGGCCAACCGCCTGATGACATCAAACGCCTGCGCAACATCCACACTCGCCCGCACGTCGAGGGCTTCTTCGCGTGGGTGGCGGTCGAGTACCAGAAGGTCCGCACCGTGCGTGGACCTGTGCGCAGCGCCTTGGGCTACCTCGTCCGCCAGAAGGACGCGTTGATGCGCTTCCTCGACGATGGCCGGTTGCTGTTGGACAACAACCGCTCCGAACGCGAGCTGCGCAGAATTGCAGTGGGACGGAAGGCGTGGCTTTTCGTGGGCAGCGATGACCACGCCGTCAGCGCGGGGCACCTCTTCTCGTTGATCGCCTCGGCCCGCTTGCACGGGCTCGACCCCGAGGAGTACCTGCGTGACCTGTTTCGCGTCCTCGGCCAATGGCCCAAGGATCGCTACCTTGAGCTGGCTCCCCGCTACTGGGCGGCCACCCGCGCACGCCTCGCCCCCGCGGAGCTGGCCAAGGAATTCGGTCCCTTGACCATCCCGGACCCGGCCCTGCCTGAACAGCAGCCGCCGTCGCGTTGATCGAGCCGTCGTTTCCACATCACGAGACTGCCCGATTCACGATGCCCCCGCGAGACGGGGTCCGTGCAGCGGATACCCGTAGAAAGACAGCCAGGCATGGACTTCGTCAGCGTGGGACTTGCCGGAGTCTGGAGGAAGCTCGACCACAGCCAGGCCGAGGCCCAGGGGGCGGAGCAGGTCCAGAACGTTGGTGAGTGTCGGATTGGGGGACTTGTCGGTCAGCAGACGCCGGACCGTCTGCGCCGGCCGGCGAGTGCGGCGCGCCAGTTCGGCTTTGCTTACACCGCGGGCCGCCCGCCCGGTTTCGAGCGCCTGGAGGACATCTCTGGCCGACCGGGATGTCACGGGTTCCATAGCGTTCTCTATGCTGAGGAGTGTAGCAAGTGAACGACTGCTGCTTCACACATCCTGTCCGCTTCGCTCCGATCCTCCCGGGGTGTGGACGTAGTTGCCATCGTTGGTACAAGCTGGCGCACGCGTTCAGTCACCCTGATCCTCCTTCGGTCTGACCCAGAACGTGAGTTGCCCGATCGTGCGGTCGGGTGTCATGCGGCATGGTGGAGCGATTCAAAAGACCTGGTCGAAATACCAGTGGTCCGGTCATTGCACACGCTCTTGTCTTCCTGCGCGATTCCAGGCAAGTTGCGTTAGTCGATTCTCGCGGAAACACGCGGGCGTCGTCAGAAAAGACGTGGTTTCGGTCCAATAGTCTCGTGGAAACCGCCACGCTTCTTTCCTCGCCATCTAGGAGACAGATCATGCGACTGCTTAGGAAGATCTTGCGCGACTCGATTCCCGAGTTGGCGGACGCTCTGGAGCGCTGTTGGACCATAGCGCTAGACGAATGGTTGGCTGCCATTGCCCCACAAAAAGACTCGTTCAACGCCTATCCCCACCTGCGCAACCACGAGAAGCACCTCGAACGCATCTGGTTGGCGTACGAGAAGCACCATGGTCCCTCGGCTGCTCCTCTGCTGTCGCCCATCGAGATCTACGTGATGTTGAGTTCGATCCTCTTTCACGATATCGGCAGGACACGCACGGGCAACGACCACGGGGAGGCGTCGCAGGTGAT
>CAZHUY010000232.1:0-9553 GCA_964535465.1 uncultured Myxococcales bacterium | reverse complement strand
CTTCGAGCCGCCGCTTGAGCCCGGGTGTTCCAGAATCATGAACGATGATTTAGCATCTGTTCTCTCCCGGTCCGTTGACACCCGAACAGAGGCATTCCATTTTGGTCAAATGCTCTCTGGCGCTCAAGACGTCTCACTTCCCGGTAAGGAGGATCAAGTCTTGATCGCCGCGGGCCGCCGGAACACTCACATGCGTCCCCCAGCATGCCTACGCGCCCCTTGTGGCGGACATCGATGACGTTCGCGTCTACGGCCGGGCCTTGAGCTCGGCAGAGATCGAGGCCCTGTCTCGTCGTTGAAGAGCGCGCGACTCGCTACCTGCTGGCCCGCAGGACGTCACCGACGCCGATGAGAGGAAACCGCTAGCGCGCCGAGAGCGAAGCACACGAGTGACAGGGGAAACCTGAAGAGGTTTTGACTATTGTGCGCCCATTGGGGCGCTGCCGGCCTCGGCCTGCTAAGCCGTGTCGGCGTGCATGGGCGGCTTTCGTTGCGACCAGGGGTGGGCGGCCTCCAGTTGCGCGGCCAAACGGAAGAGCGTGGCTTCGTCGCCCAGCTTGGCGATGAAGTGGCTGCCGATGGGCAGACCGTCGCGGTTCCAATCGAGCGGCACACTCATGGCGGGCAGTCCGGCGACGTTGGCCACGGCCGTGAAAGGCGCGAAGGAGAAGCACTTGTTGACGGTCGCTCTGACCACGCTGGGCAGGCGTAGAAGGAAACCGAGGTTGAGGGCGGCGACCGTCTTGTGCAGGGCGCGCTCGATCCCCTTGGGGGCCAGCTCGCCGATGGGCAGCGGTGGCTGCGCCAGCGTCGGGGTCGGGACGATGTCGTAGCGCTCGAACAAGCTGGCCATCTTGCGACCAATGCCGTGAAAGCTGGCGCGCGCCTGGGCGAAGGAGGTGGCCGCGGCTTGCCGGCCGAGCAAGCTGGCCAGCCAGGTGGAGGTCTCGACCTCGGATGAACGGATCCTGCGGCCGAGCAGACTCTCTCCGCTGTCGATTTCCCCGGCCATGGCGACACACACCAGAAGAAAGAAATCCTGGGCCAAGCCGAAGGAGTCGATGTCCAGCGTGCCCTCTTCCACCTGGTGGCCGAGCGCCAGCAGCCGTTTGCCGGTGTTGTCCACCGCGGCCGCGCAGTCTTCGTGCAATTTGCCTGGCAAGATGGGTTCCTTGACCAGCAACACCCGCAATCCTCCCGGAGGCGCCCCGACCTCGCTCGAGAAGGGACGGACGGGTGTGGGCAGGCGATAGACGTCACCAGGGCCGGCACCGCAGGTGGCATCCAAGAGCGCCGCGCTGTCGCGCACGGATCGCGTGATGGCGTGCTCGGCGGCACATCCCCACCACTGCTCGCTGGCATTCGGTCCGGTGGGCATACGACCGCGCGAAGGTTTCAGGGCGAAGACGCCGCAACACGAGGCCGGGATGCGCAGCGAGCCGCCTCCGTCATCGCCGTGGGCCATGGGCACCAAACCCGCGGCGACCGCGGCCGCGGACCCGCCGCTGGAGCCGCCCGACGTGAATCCCGGTCGCCAAGGGGTGTGCGTGGGGCCAAACAGCTCGGGCTCGCACACGGGCTGAAGACCGAACTCGGGTGTGTTGGTCTTGCCCACGATCACCAGGCCTGCGGCTCTGTGTCGGCGCACCAGCTCGGTGTCGTTCGGGGGGACGTGGGCGCGCAAGGCACGACAGCCACGAGCCATCGGCACGCCCGCAACGGCGGCCAGATCCTTGAGCAGGAAGGGGACGCCGGCAAAAGCTCCCGCGGGGAGTGTCGTTTCGGCAGCGGCCCGCGACTGTTCTGGCAGCACACGCACCACGGCGTTGAGGCGCGGGTTGACCCGCTCGATGCGTGCCAGGCACTCGTCCAGTAGCTCGCGTGGGGAGACCTCGCGTTCGCGCACCAAAGCCGCCAGGCCCAATCCGTCCAAGCTGGAGTATTCCGCGAAGCCCATGGGGACAGCTCTTGTACCACCAACCGGCAACTGGCGTCTCGCGAGCCAGACGTCCCATGGCGACTCGCCTTGGTGGCCTACCCGCTTGCCAAAAAGCGGTTAACGCAGCACGATTATCGACTCCCTCGAACGCGAACCTAGATTGGAGACAGGCATGAACGGCAGGACCAAAGACCATCGAAATCTCGCGGCCAAGCTCGGGCGCTCCGCTCTCTGGCCCTTGCTGGTCTTGCTCGTGCATGCCTGCGGTTACAGTCCGTCGAACAAGTCCAGCCAGGACGGCGCAAGCAAGGATGTCGGTGGGGCCTTGGACGTGCTGGCGGATGGGCCGGCCACGCCTGATGCGGGCGCGGATGCCGGCGCGGGCGCGGATGCCGGCGGAGACACTCCGCGTGGCCTCGACGGGATGGGCGACCTGCTCCCCGTGCCTGCGGACGCGGAAATCGACCTGCCTGCCAGCGGGCTCGACGGCGCGCTCCCCGGGCCAGACAGCGCGATGGCCGCGGACGCCCCAGCCGATGCCCCACTCTCCCCCGACGCCCCCGAACGCGACACCCCGACGACCGGCACAGGCGGCAGCGGCGGAGGCGGCGGCACAGGCACCGTTGGCATGGGCGGCACCTCCGGCACTGCGGATGCGGGGCTGGACGCCGCTGTCGGCGCTGATGCGGTGGGCGGCACAGGCGGCGGCTCCGAGAGCAGCAGCGACGCGGGGGGTGGCGGCGGCGCGACAGGCGGCAGCGACGCAGGCGCCGGTGGCACGCTCACCGGCTCGGGGGGCACGACCGGCGCTTCGGGGGGCACCTCCTCGACGACAAGTACCAGCAGCACAGCGAGCGGTGGCGCTTCATCGGGAGGGACGGCCTCGGGCGGCGCGACCAGCGGCGGCGCAGGCGGGAGCTCGACGGGAGGAAGCTCCTCCTTCGGTGGCTCGACCCAGACCGGGCCATGTTCGGGGTGCAAGCTGCTGCTCCACATGGACGAGGCGGCTTGGGAGGGCACGGCCGGCGAGGTCGTCGACGCCTCCGGCACCGGCAACCATGGAACGACCGTCGGTACCGTCAACACCACGGACAACCCCGCGAAGGCCGGGCGCGCGGCTCTCCTCCAGGGAGCAGGTTCCATCTCGGTTCCGAACGCCACCACCCTGCACGCCGGAAGCGCCTTCTCGGTCTCTGCCTGGGTTTATCCCACCGGCCTCGACGGGGCAAAGGCGCCAGGGATCGTCTCGAAACGCATCGCCTACGGCTCGGGGACCGAGTTCGCCGTGTTTGTTTGGACCGGCGACCACGTCTTTGTCGACGTGGACGGCGAGGCCGACCGTTTCGAGAGCTCCACCATCCTGGACAACAACACGTGGTCCCATGTGGCCGTGGTCTTCGACGGCTCTGCTGTGTCTTCCGAACGCGTGAGGCTCTACATCAATGGCCAGCTCGACACCGTCCACGCGGAGACGAGCGCGACGGTCACGCCATCGAACGCGGACATCAGCATCGGCAATCTGCCGAACGGTGGCGATCCGTTCATCGGGTCGATTGACGAGATCGCCTTCTGGCAGCGTGCCCTGAGCGAAGTCGAAGTGCAGGCCCTGTACGCGGGAACCGCCCCCTAGGGTTGCTGCCGCACGAACCGCCCACGCGTTCACGCCACGGCCGACCAAACCGAGCCATCCAGCGCAGCTCGGCTACTCGGCTACTCGGCCCGGTCCGACTGTCTCTTCAGATCCTCGACGAAAGCCGGGTTGGGCGTCACTCCCAGGCTGCGCAGCTTGTGCACGTCGGACCAGGCCCGGTCGAAGGCCTTGCCTTGCAGGTACGCGATGGCGCGGTTCTGGTAGGCCGGCGCAAAGTCAGACTGCAGCTCGATGGCCTTGTCGTAGTCGCGGATGGCCCGCTCAATCTGTCCGCGGCTGAGGAAGACGTTGCCCCGGTTGCTGTAGCTCTGGGCGGCGCCGGGCTGCAGAGCGATGGCCTTCTCGAAGTCCTGCAGGGCCGCGTCCACCTGACCCCTGGCCAGGTAGGCGCTGCCACGGTTGTTGTGGGCCTCGGCGTACGCGGGCCGATGGCGAATGGCCTGGTCGTAGTCCTTGATGGCCAGGTCGAACTGACCCTGGCTGTCGCGGAGCATGCCTCGGCTGTTGTAGGCCAGCGCGTACTCGGGCCACAGGGCGATGGCCTTGTCGAGATCCCGCAGAGCCGCCGCGCGGTCGCCCTTGCTCTCCCAGGCCGTGGCGCGGTTGAAGTACGCCTCGTCGAAATAGGGGTCCAGGCTGATGGCCTTGTCGAAGTCCCTGATGGCCGCGTCGGCATCACCCAGATTTCCCAAAGCGCTGCCCCGGCTGTTGTAGGCGTCGGCGGAATCCGGCTTCAGGCGGATGGCGACGGTGTGATCCTTGATGGCTTCCGGGTAACGGCCCATACCGGCCAGGGCGATGCCGCGCGCACTGTAGGCCTTGACGAAACGCGGATTGAGCGCGATGGCCTTGCTTTGGTCGGCCAAGGCCTCGGCAAGACGGCCCCTTTGCCAATAGGCGTAGCCACGGCTGTGGTAGGCGCGGTCGTTCCACGGACAGGCGGTGACCGCGATGTCCCAGAGGACCAACTCGTCTTGATAGTCCTTGTTGCGTTGGTAGGTTCCCCAGGCCAGGGTCATGGCCGTGAGCGAAACCAGCGCGGTGGACGCTCGGCCGGAGCGCAACCGCTGCAGCGTCAGGTAGCCCGCCAGCACCACCAGGGTCACCACGGTGGCCAGCGGCAAGTACATGCGATGCTCGGCCACGGTCTGCCCCACCAGGGGAATGATGCTGGAGGTGGGCGCCAGGATGGCGAAGAAGCCGAGGCCCAGGAATCCCCACTTGGGCCGCCGCCACAACCCCGCGACCGTCAGGCCCGCCAGCCCCAACACCGCGATGGCATAGGGGACAATCTCGGCCGCGCGGCGGGCGATGGGGTAACCGTAGTCCAGCACCAGCGGGTGCGGCCAAAAGACCAGGCGCAGGTAGTGCAGGATCCAGCGGAACTGGGTGCGCAGGTACTGCCAGGACGTCATGCCCAGGCCGAACCCCGCCGAGCCACCACGGTTCTGCGACAGGTGGTACACGACCGCCAGGACTGCCCAGGTGACCGCCATGGACAGCCACAGCCCCCATCGTCGCCACGTGTCCTTCCACGAGTCGGCCAAGAAGACGCGATGGTAGGCCAAGGCCACCAGCGGCGCGGAGACCATGACTTCCTTGCTGGCCATGCCCAGGGCGCAGACCGCCACCGCCAAGACGTGCCACAGCCGGCCCCGCAGCGAAGTGGCGGCGCGGGCCAGGCAGTAAAGCGTCAGCAGGTAGAACAGGCCGACGATGGACTCGGCCCGCTGGATCACGTACGTGACGGATTCGGTTTGCAGCGGGTGCAACGCCCACAGCAGGGCCACGCTCAAGGCCAGGCCGGTGGAAGGGGCCGCGAAGCGCGCGGCCAGCGCGGGCAGGAGCAGCGTCCGTCGCACGAGCCCGAAGAGCGTCAGCGCCACCAGGATGTGCAGGACCAGGTTGACCACGTGGTAGCCCTGCACCGCCACGCCCCCGACGGCGTAGTTGATGGCCAGCGAGAGATTCACCAAAGGCCGGCCCACGGTGGTGACCGAATCGGGCGGAGCGTTGAGCGCCTGCCAGCCCAGGTGGCGCACCGACCGGTTGTTCACGATGCAGGCGACGTCGTCGAAGATGAACGGCCCGTGAAAGCTGTTGGCATAGGCCAGGCCGACCGCGACGACGAGAATCGCGATGGCGGTCCGGACTCTGGGGAAGGTTGTGCTGGTCATTCCGTTCGCCCCGAGTTCTTGCTCAGCTCCTCGACGAAGCTGGGAGGGGGCATCCGCGGCAGTATCTCAGCTCACATCCCGGGTTGAAATGGGGAACTCGCCGGCCCGCCATCCCTGCCAGCCTCGGGCCCTCAAAAAGCCAGGCGGTTCTGCCGAATTGCTGATACGAGAGCCACAATCCCAGTTTCGTGCCATAGATAATAGGAACTCATGCCCGATGTCATTGGCCTGTTCATCCGCAGTGCGGAAAACGCCTATCAACGTGCGCTTCGTTCGGTCGCCCTGCAGGAAGCTGAAAAGCACAGTTTCCAGCTGCTGATCCAGACAGCGCAGTTCGACGTGAATCAGCAGATCGCCCAGATCCACGACGCCATCCAGAACGCCAGCGCGACCAACATGATCGCCATCCTTGTCAGCAGTGTGCGCGACGAGGATCTGATACCACTAGCCCACGAAGCCGCCGCCGCCGGCATGGAATGGGGCCTGCTCAACGACGCGGCCTACCTCGCCGATCTGCGCCGGCAGCATCCCCAGCGTGCCATCTTCGCGGCTGCCAGCGATCAAACCGAGATCGGCCGTCTGCAAGCCGACCAGATTCGCACGCTGCTCGGCCATCAAGGTCGCGTGATGTGCATCACCGGCAACCAGCGCAACGTCGAGGCGCAACTGCGCCTGGAGGGACTGAAACAAGGGCTGGGCGAGGATTTCGAGATCGTCGAGGTCAACTCCGACTGGACAAGCGAGGGGGCGCGCAGGGTGGTCGAGAGCTGGGCCGCCAAGATCAAGCGCAAGGAAGACATGCCGGCGGCCTTTGCCGCACAGAACGACGAGATGGCGCTCGGCACGCGCCAGGCCCTGCGCGACATCGATTCCCGACGGGATTGGCCCGTAGGCGGCGCGCCCATCGTGGGCTGCGACGGCGCCGACGACTTCGGCCAGCGCCTGGTCCGCGAAGGCCGCATGAAGGCCACCGTGGTCATGACTCCGGCATCGGGCGCGGCCATCGAGTGGATCGCGCGGGCGCGTGGCAAAGGAGAGTTGCCCCCCGCGCACGTCGTTCTCCCGGTCACCTCCTACCCGCCGCTGTCGAAACTGAAGCCGTAGATCGACGGCGCATGGTCCATTTGTGCGGGTGCGGATCCGCGAGTGATTTCTCGTGGATTTTGCGCCCTGCTCGTCCTCCGAAGGCGGCAAGCTTGTGCCAAGATGCGCGCCGAAAAAGGAGCACCCATGAACCTCATGTCCCCTCACTTGGCGAAGGTCCTGGCTGGCGCGATGGTGCTGTTGAGTTGTGCCTGCGGCTCCAGCGGCTCGTCCGAATCGAGCGGCAGCAGCGGCGGACAATCGCAGACCTCCAGCAGCAAGGGCGGCCAAGCTGGACAGACCAGTGCCGGGCGATCCTCAGGCGGAGCGAGCAGCCGCTCATCGAGCCAGGGTGGGCAATCGATCGCCTCCTCGGCGCGCAGCTCGGCCAGTAGCTCCGTCGCTGGCGGGCAAGGCGGACAGACCACGGCCTCGGGTGGGGCCGCGGGGGGAACAAGCTCGGCCAAGGGTGGCGGAAACACCACCGCGACGACCGAGACCGGTGCGGGAGGCGGCGGCAAGGGCGGCCGTTCCACCCAGCCCGCCAGCACGTCGATCTCGACGGGTGGCGCGGGCGGCAGTTCGAGCGTGACCGACACGGGGGGCAGCGAGAGCAAGGACGCCGGCGTTCCCGATGCCGCTGGCGTCGGCAATCCCCGCAAGCTGCTCCTGGTCGACGAGGGCAACCGCCGCGTCTTGCTCATGGACATGCAGAGCCCGAGCGCCGCCGTGTGGAGCCGAGAGATCAAGGACAGCGCCAAGTACGGCGACGGTCTGCGCGACATCCAGTTGGTGGGCGGCGATCGCGTGGCCGTTTCGGTGGCCAAGGGTTACGTCGAGCTCGACCTCAAGACCGGCGAGATCAAGAAAGAGATGACCAAGTTCACCGGCGTGGAGAGTCTGCGCCGCCTGCCCAACGGCAACACCATCCTGGGCGGCAACTTCGATGGCGGGGCCACCCTGCAAGAGCTGGACGCCAGTGACGCGCCGGTCACCGGCCGCAAGGTGACCTTCAATCTACAAAACCTGCGTCTCTTCCGGCGCACGCCCCAGGGCACCTTCCTGCTCGGGGTGGGAGCCAAGCTGGTCGAGGTGAACTGGGACAAGCAGATCGTGTGGGAGGCCAACATCGACGGCGGCAACTACGTCTACATGGGCCTGCGCCTCGACAAGAACATCGCGGTCACCTCGGGCTATGGCTCCGCCATCCAGATCATCGAGCCCACCGGCAAGAATTTGGTCTCGACCATCGGCGGCAAGAGTCAGGCAGACGCGGCCAGCATCGCGCCGAATTTCTACGCCGGTTTCCAGATCCTCTCCAACGGACACTACGTGGTCACCAACTGGCAGGGCCACAACGGTGGCAACGGTGACAAGGGCATTCAGCTCCTCGAGTACGACGCTGCCGGCACGGTGGTGTGGAAATGGAAACAGGACGCCAAGCTGGTGTCCTCGCTCCACCACGTGCTCGTGCTCGATGGCCTCGACACCACCAAGCTGCATGACGACGTCAACGGCGTCTTGGCACCGGTGACCGAGTAACCCTATCCCCTCGCCCGGTGGTACTCTGCCGGGCCATGCTGGGGCTAGCTCGACAACCGACCTCCGCGGCCGTGACACCACGGTTCCTGTGGGCCTTCGCCCTCTTCGGGTTGCTCTTCGCCGTCTACATGAGCAACGCCTACACGGCGGGGAACAACGACGCCACCGCCAACGTGCGGCTTCCGCTGCAGATCCTGCAACACGGGCGCATGACCTTCACCCCCGAGGATTCGCCCTTCATGTTCACCTGGCTGGTGCAACAGGGCGAGCGCACCTTCCCCGCGCGCTTTCGCAGTTGGAACCAGACCGTCAACGGCGAGACTCCTCGCGACTACCAGAAGAGCGGCGCCCTCGGCAATCCCAAGCCCAAGTACTACCTGGTCCCCACGCAACGCCCTGAGGTCTACGCCAACACCTTCGGTCTGGGCACAGGGTTGTTGGCCTTGCCAGCGCTCGCCGTGGTCAAGCCCTTTGCCGGATCCTTCGAAGAGGATGCCACCGTGCTGTGGCAGGTGGGCAAGGTCGTGGCGGCCGCGTCGGTGGCAGGCAGCGCGGTCTTTCTCTTTCTCGCCGCCCTCCCCCATCTCTCATACCTCTCCGCCTTTCTCTTGGCCTTGATCTACGCCCTGTGCACCTGCGCCTGGAGCGTGAGCAGCCAGATCCTGGTCCAGCACGGTCCGGCCGAGCTGTTCCTGGCGATGGGGACGTATTTCTTTCTCAAGAAGACGAACGCGGCGATGCTGCTCGCCGGCCTGGCCTATTCCGCGGCTGTGGCCTGCCGTCCCACCTGTTTCCTCGTTATCGCGGTGATGGCCATCTGGCTTGCCATCACGGATCGCCAATCGCTCGTGCGCTTCTGTCTGGGCGCCCTGCCCATCGGCCTCATGCTCGTGGGCTACAGTTGGCACACCTTCGGCGATCCCTGGGCCCCAGGACAGTTGCTGGTGGGATCCCGCGTGGCCATGAGCAAGACCGGCAGCACCGACCTGTGGCAAACCCCGTTCCTGGTCGGGGCGACCGGCCTCCTGGTGAGCCCGGCGCGCGGCCTTCTGGTGTTCTCGCCCGTGGTGGTGGTCGCGCTGTGGGGCATGGGCCGGGTGTGGCGCGATCGCCAGTGGGCCGACCTGCGCCCGCTGACGCTGGCGGCGCTGGCCTTGTTTC
>CAZHUY010000231.1:0-9582 GCA_964535465.1 uncultured Myxococcales bacterium | reverse complement strand
CAGCAGTTCGGCGATGTCGGGGTTGCGTTTCTGCGGCATGAGCGAGCTGCCCGAGCAGTGACCCTCGCCCAGGCGCACGAAACCGAACTCCGTGGTCGACCACAGCACCAGCTCTTCACCCAGGCGCGACAGGTGTACGCCCATCAGGGCGCAGGCGAAGGCCAGCTCGGCGCAGAAGTCGCGATCGGAGACCGCGTCCAGGCTGTTGTGGGTGGGCTCGCGGAAGCCCAGGCTGGCCGCGGTCATCTCGCGCTTGATGGGCAACGACGTGGCGGCCAGCGCGCCCGAGCCGAGCGGGCACTCGGCGGCGCGCGTGGCGGCGTCGACGAAGCGACCGCGGTCGCGCTTCAACATTTCGGCGTAGGCCAGCAGGTGATGGCCCAGGGTGATGGCTTGGGCCCGCTGCAGGTGCGTGTAGCCCGGCAGTAGGGTGGCGGCGTGCTCGCGCGCGCGTCGGCACAGCACCACGCGGCTGCGATCGATGGCGGTGATGATCTCGCTGGCCGCGGCCAGGGCAAACAGGCGCATGTCGGTGGCCACCTGATCGTTGCGGCTGCGCGCGGTGTGCAGACGACGTCCTGGATCGCCGATCATCTCGATGAGGCGGCTCTCCACATTCATATGGACGTCCTCGAGTTTGGGATCCATCACACGACCACCCTCGGCGAATTCCTGGGCCACCTTGTCCAAACCGACCACAATGGCATCGGCGTCTTCTTGCGAGATGAGGCCCACGGCGGCGAGCATGCGCGCGTGCGCCTGGCTGCCGCGCACGTCGTCGCGCAACAACTGTCTATCGAAATCGACGCTCGCGTTCAGCGCCGCGGCGGCCTCGTCCATGGAACCGGAGAAACGCGCGCCGCGCCCCCCTGCCTTGGGGTGGTTGGGATCTGTGGTTTGCCGTGTCTGACTCATGGCCGCGCAGGTTAGCATGAGGCGATTTTGAGATGTCTCGTCATGGTGAAGGTACGCGCCTGTGACGCACATTGATTTCCGCAAAGGAGCTGGCATGCATCGACAATTCCACTGGATCCTCGCCGTGGTGGCCTCGGGATGGCTCGCCTGTAGCAGCGGTAGCTCATCCAAGGGCTCGGGCGCCGGCCAGACCAGCTCAGGGGGCAATTCCTCGGGCGGCAAGAGCGCGGGCAGCGGCAACAGCAGCTCATCGGATGGTGGTGGCGCCTCTTCTTCGGGTGGCAGCAGCCGATCGGGCGGCAGCTCGTCGTCGCAGGCAGGAAGCTCGGGCGGCTCGGCTTCCGGCGGAAAAGCTGGCTCGGATTCTCGCAGCGGTGGGTCCAGCGGCGGCGTCACCGACGGCACCATCTCGGGGGGCTCAGGTGGTGGGCGTGGCGGAACCGGGGGCACGGGCTTGGCAGGAAGCACCGGCACCGGCCCCAGCGCGGTGACCCTGAGCGTGGGCGAGGGCACCCTGAAGGTCGAGGCGTGCAGCGACACCGTGATCCGCGTGGCCTACGCCAAGAACGCCTCCTTCTTCACCCGCGCCAGCCTCACCACCGCGGCCAAGCAGTGCGTGCCCACCGCCGTCACGGTCAGCAAGGACGGCGACATCACCAAGCTGGCCACCCCCAAGCTGACGGCGCGAATCGACGGCAAGTCCGGCGTGGTCACCTTCCTGGACGCCGAGGGCAAGACCGTCCTGGCGGAAAAATCCGGGGGCGGCCGCACCCTCTCGGCCTCGACCATCTCGGGTGAGACCAGCGTGCGCCAGGAATGGACGCCCAACGACGACGAGTCGCTCTACGGCCTGGGCCAGCACCAGCACGGGCTCATCAACATCAAGGGCACCGACCTGGACTTGCACCAATACAACACCAAGGTCTTCATCCCCTATCTCGTCTCCAGCCGTGGCTACGGCATCCTGTGGGACAACACCTCGTATTCGCGCTTTGGCGATCTCGAACCCTCGGTTCCCCTGCCGGGCGTGACCGGCTTGTATGCGTCTTCGGGCGAGGCCGGCGATCTCAACATCGGCTCCGGCACCAGCGTGAACTGGTCAGGCTCGGTCACCCCCACCGTCACCGGCACCTACACTTTCCGGAGCTATTCCTCGGGGCAGATCCTGGTGCAGGTGAACGGCCAGACGGTCATCGATCACTGGCGCCAGGGCTGGCTGCCCAGCGAGGACATCGCCCACGTGAAGCTGACCGCCGGCCAGGCCGCCACCGTCAAGGTGCAGTGGAGCTATGACAGCGCCATCCCCGACACCAAGATCGCGCGCCTTTTGTGGAAGGCGCCGGTCAGCAATCCGACGACCTCGCTGTGGTCGCAGGTGGCCGACGGCATCGATTACTATTTCGTGTACGGGCCCGAGCTGGACAACGTGGTGGCCGGCTACCGCACGCTGACCGGCCAGGCCGCCATGATGCCCTTGTGGGCCTATGGCTTTTGGCAGTGTCGCGAGCGCTACAAGACCGCCGCGGAGATCACCGATGTGCTCAAGGGCTACCGCGACCGCAAGGCGCCCATCGACAACATCGTGCAGGACTGGCAGTACTGGAAAGAGGATCAGTGGGGCTCGCACCAGTTCGATGCGTCCCGCTTCCCCGATCCGGCCGGTTGGATCAAGACCATCCACGACACCTACCACGCGCGCCTCATGATCTCGGTGTGGCCCAAGTTCTACAGCAGCACCGACAACTACAAGGCGCTCAACGACAAGGGCTTCGTCTACAAGCAGAACATCGTCGACGGCAAGAAGGACTTCGTGGGCTACGTCTTCACCTTCTACGACGCCTTTAACCCCGATGCGCGCGCCATGGTCTGGTCGCAGATGAATAAGGAGCTGTTCTCGAAGAAGGTGGACGCGTGGTGGATGGACGCCACCGAGCCAGAGGTGGTGGAGGGTCCCTTCACCAGCATCGCGCACGAGATCACCACCAACCAGAAGTACATGAACCCCACCGCCGCGGGCTCGGGCGCCAAGGTGCTGAACGCCTTCGCGCTCGTGAACAGCCAGACCGTGTACGAAGGCCAGCGCGGCGTGGCCCCCAACCAACGCGTGTTCATCCTGACCCGCAACGGCTGGGCCGGGCAGCAGCGCTACGCCGCGGCCACCTGGTCGGGCGACATCACCTCCACCTGGACGGCCATGCGCAAGCAGATCCCCGCGGGCCTGGGCTTCAACATCTCGGGCATGCCCTACTGGACGCTGGACAGCGGCGGCTTCGCCGTGCAGGCCAAGTACTCGGCCAGCAACCCGTCGGCGGCCGACAGCGAGGAGTGGCGCGAGCTGAACGCGCGCTGGTTCGAGTTCGCCACCTTCCTGCCGCTCATGCGCGTGCACGGGCAGGCCCCGCCGCGCGAGATCTGGCAATTCGGTGGCGACACAAGCCCCGCCTACAAGGCCATGCTGAAGTTCGATCAGCTGCGCTACCGCATGTTGCCCTATGTGTATTCGCTGGCTGGCGCCGTCACCCAGCGCGCCGGCACCATGATGCGCCCCCTGGTCATGGACTTCCGCGGCGACGGCACGGCCCGCGAGATCGGCGATCAGTACATGTTCGGCCCGGCCTTCATGGTGGCGCCGGTGACCACGTACAAGGCCACCTCGCGTTCGGTCTATCTGCCCGCCACCACGGGCGGTTGGTACCTGTTCTGGACGGGCGCGGCCGCGGCCGGTGGCGCCAAGCTCGACGCGCCCGCGCCCTTCGACGCCATGCCGGTGTACGTGCGCGCCGGCTCGATCGTGCCCTTCGGCCCCGAGCTGCAATACACCGGGGAGAAGCCCGCCGACCCCATCACCCTGTACGTCTACGGCGGCGCCGACGGCTCGTTCACCCTGTACGAGGACGAGGGGTTGACCTACGACTACGAGAAGTCCGCCTTCAGCGAGATCCCCATCAAGTGGGACGATGCCAAGCAGACCCTGACCATCGGCGCGCGCCAGGGCAGCTTCACCGGCATGCTGGAATCGCGCACCTTCCAGGTGGTGCGCATCACCGCCGACAAGGCGGTGGGCTACCCCATCGCCGGCACTCCCGACAAGACCGTCGCCTACAAGGGTGAAGCGGTCGACGTCAGCTTTTGACGTCGCGCGGCCACCTTGCGCCGAGCGAGCTTCTTCTTGCGGGTCACGTCGCGGGAGACCTATTCCCAAGCCGCGTCACTCAACTTTTCGTCGTTTGAGCCGCCAGCGGTGTCAGGCGGTTGGGGGCGGGCGACAGGATCGCGACATTGGGATCAGGCCTGTGAAGGAGGGAACCGGGACAGGAAGTTGGTGAAAAGACGCCAGGAATGTTCGCGTATCTGACGCGCGATGCTTCAACGGCGGACACGCGGACCCTGGGGCATGCCCCTTGCAAAGCCCGGGCGCCTGGAGGTCCGACATGCATACTTCTGCGCGGGTTTTCCCTAAATTGGTGCTGACGCTGGCCTTGGTGGCTTCATGTTCCGATGGCCAGAGCGCGGGCTCAACCGTTAACGCGGGCGGCAGTACGGGCTCGGGGCAGAGTCAAACCGACCCCGGCAAGGCGGGGAGCAGCGGGGCCTCCAGCAGCCAGGCGGGAGCCAGTGGCGGTTCGAGCTCCAGCAGCCAGACGAGCGCAAGCGGCGGCTCCAGCAGCCAGGTGGGCTCCAGCAGCGATGGTTCGGGTGGTAGCAAGGGCATCACCGATTTCGTCGCCGAAGAGCCCAGCGCGAGAACGGGGTCCGCGGATGCCGGCGCCGCTCCCAGCGCTGGTGGCAACTATGCGAGCACGGGCGGAGGCCCATCCGGCACATCGGGCGAGAAGGCCTCCGACACCAGCAACGGAACCCCGGCCCCCGGCGGGCGCGTGGCCGAGGTGGAAGAGGCCGACATCTACAAGATCGACGGCAACAACCTCCTGTACTTCAACACCTACCGCGGCTTCCTCATCTTCGACATCGCGGATCCCAAGACCCCCAAGCAGGTCTCGCGCCTGCCGCTCTACGGCTACCCCATCGAGATGTTCGTCAGCGGCACCACGGTGTACGCGCTGATTCGCGACGCCCTCTACCTGACCCAGATCAACGGCAAGCCGCAGTTCGAGCGTTACAACACCTCGCAACTGGTGGCCATCGACATCGCCGACCCCAGCAAGCCGACCATCATCAAGACCGTCGATATCATCGGCCAGCTACGCGAGGGCGTGTCGCGCAAGATCGAGAACACCATCTACGTCGTCTCGTACCTGCCGCAGTCCTACTACTACTACGGCTGGCGCTATGGCAACACCAGCGCCACGACCCAGAAGGAGCAGGCCTGGGTGTACTCGTTCGACGTGACCGATCCCAAGGCCCCGCGTAAGGTCAACGAGCTGCAGATCTTCGAAGGCGGCTCGGTCAACTTCAACGAGAGCGGCTCGTACTACAACAAGTACTTCAACAACGTGGCCATCTCGGCGACCTCCAACGCCCTCATGGTGGTCGAGAACTGGAGGGTGTACGCCAGCACCTCCGGCAGCGTCACCGGCACGGGTTGCGGCGCCTACGAGAGCAACCAGCAGGCCGTCGTCTCCATCATCGACGTCAGCGATCCCTCCGGGCAGATTCGCCGGCACACCAAGTTCCAGACCAACGGCAACGTGAACGACCAGTTCAAAATGACCTACGTGTTCGACGAGGCCGCCAAGACCGGCACCTTCTTCGGCATCTTCAATCGTAGTGTGTGGTCCAGCGCGGGGTGCTCGGGCAGCTCGTACACGCAGAACAGCCTGGAATCGTGGGATATCACCGACGGCGACAACCCGGTTCGCCTCGATCGCCTGGACTTCGGAAAGAAGGGTGAGCTGGTGCGTGGTACCGCCTTCGACGTGAGCCGCAAGGTGGCCTACGGCATCACCGCCATGCAGGTGGATCCGCTCTACGCCATCAGCATCGCCGATCCCAGCGACCTCAAGATCCTGTCGGCGGTGGACGGCCTGTCGGGCGACATGAGCGTGTTCCGCTTGATCTCCGACGGGCAGGCCAACGGCAACTTCCTGCTGGCCATCGGCACCGACACCAGCGCCACCTGCTCGGGCTTCGACACCGGCACCAACCGCCAGGCCTCCAAGGTCGCCATGAGCGTGATCGACGTGCGTGACCTCAGCAAGGTCAGGCTGGTGCAGCGCCAGTGCGTGACCGTGGATGGGGCCCAGTGGGGCACCACCTCGCAGGTCAACAGCAACCTGGACCAGGCGCACAAGATGATCGGCATGTACTCGGATGCGGAGGCCAACGTGGTCACCGTGCCCGTGTCGTACTACACGAAGTCCGCCGCCACCGACTGGTGGTACTACCAGTACAAGACCGCGGTGGGCATCATGAGCTGGGACCTGTCGAAATACGACGACACCAAGGACGAGACGCAGCAGTCCGTCATCAGCAACTTCGGGACCTTCACGCACCCCAACGGCATGGTCAAGCGCACCATCGTGTTCAAGCACCCGGTGACCGGCAAGCGCTCGATGATCAACCTGTCCGATTCGCACGCCTCCATCGCCGACCTGACGAATCTGGAGAAGCCCGAACTGCAGTCGGTCATCGAGATCGCGCCCTACTACAGCGAGATCTACCGCTTCGGCGACTACCTGGTGGAGCACGTGGTGCCCCGCTACAACTACAGCTACTACAAAGAGGATCCGCACGAGTTCCGCGTGCGCAAGGCCTCGGCGGGCCTGGGCGCGGAGCCGGTGGCCAGCTTCTCCATGGGGCAGGTGCAACGGGTGATCAAGCAGGGCTCGAACCTGCTCATCTTCGGGAACATCCAGGTCACCACCACGGCCGGCACCACCACCACGCAAAGCACGGCGTTGGTCTACGATCTCTCCAACCCGGAGACGCCGCGTAAGGCCGCGCAGGTCACCCTGCCCACCGGCGTGACCTTCCCCTACTGGTACTACTACTGCGGATGGAATCCCTGGGGCGGCTACTACTTCAACTACTACTACAACAACTGGACCGCCACCGACCGCGGCCTGCTCTTCCTGACGACCCAATACGCCTACGGCGCCAGCGGATACACCTATACCCCGGTGCTGACCGCGGTGGATCTGAGCAAGCCCGACACCCCCACCATCGACACGCAGGCCCTGGGCGTGGACTACACCAACGGCTACACCACGCTGGTGGCGGATTCCGCCGATCCCAGCGGGTTCTATGTCACCCATCGTAAGCAGGTCGGCACGGTCACCCGCGACGACACCATCTACACGCAGTACCGGAACTACGCCCAACGCTATCAGTGGAAGGACAGCAAGCCCGTGGCGGTCGAGACCCTCAATCTGCCGGGCCCGCTGGTCAACACCTGGACCGGCCCCGACGGCAACCGCATGTTCCTTACGCGCGAGTATATCTACAGCTATCTCCAGCACCCCACCTCGCCTTCCTACTACTACCGCCAGCAGGACATACGCCTGGCGTTGCTGCGCCAGACCAGCGTGGAGGGCAACCCGGCAGCCGAGTTGCTCGACGGCAGGACCTTCACCGGCATGTACATGGCGGCGCTGGTTCGCCAGGACAACCTGATGATCGTCAACGCCCGTCCCAGCAATGCGCCCAGCGGGTCGACCTGGGAGATCCTCTCCGACCGCCTGATGATCTTCGATCTGGCCAAGAACTCGCTGGCCCTGGCCTACGATCAGCCGACCAAGGCCTACAACATCCGCATCATGGGTCTGCAGAAGGATCGCGCCTTCCTCAACCTGCAGGGCGACGGCATCGTGGTGGTGGACACCTCCAAGCCCACGGCGCCCATCGGGGTCAGCTTCATGCGCACCCTGGGCTATGCCACCCACCTGGAGAGCTTCGGAGACGACATCTACGTCGCGTCCGGCTACTTCGGCCTAGAGCACCGCAACCTGAAGGACGCCCCCAACATTACCAATAACTGAGTTGGTTTTTTGCAACGGGGCAGGCACGGGTGACCGCGCCTGCCCCGTTTCTGTTTAGGTCGAATCGCCGAGGAACCGTCGTTCCAGGCCGGTGTAGGCGTCGATGCGGCGGTCGCGCAGGAAGGGCCAGCCCTGGCGGGTCTCCGCGATGCGGGCGGGGTCGACGGTGGCGATGAGGATTTCCTCGCGATTCACGGAGGCCTCGGCCACCACCACGCCGAAAGGGTCGGCGACGAAGCTCGAGCCCCAGAATTCCAGGCCGGGGGGGCCGGCGGGCGTCTCCCGGCCCACCCGATTCACCGCCGCCACGAAGACGCCGTTGGCAATGGCGTGGGCCCGTTGAATGGTGCGCCAGGCGTCGCGCTGGCTCTCGCCCACCTGGGCCTTCTCGCCTGGGTGCCAGCCGATGGCCGTGGGGTAGTAGAGGATGTGGGCGCCCCCCAAGGCGGCCAGCCGCGCGGCCTCGGGATACCATTGGTCCCAGCAGATGAGGACGCTGAGCCGGCCAAAGGGTGTGTCGAACTGGCGGAAGCCCAGGTCGCCGGGCGCGAAATAGAACTTCTCGTAGAAGCCCGGGTCATCGGGGATGTGCATCTTGCGGTACATCCCCATCAGCTTTCCGTCGGCCCCAATCACCGCGGCGGTGTTGTGGTACAGGCCCAACGCACGCTGTTCGAACAGCGAGGCGATGACGATCGTGTGCGTCTCGCGCGCCACCGCGCCCAGCGCCTCGGTGCTGGGACCGGGAATGGTCTCGGCCAGGGCGAAGAGGGCGGCGTCCTCGGTCTGGCAGAAATAGGGCGTGCGGAACAGCTCGGGCAGGCACACCACCTGGGCGCCCTGCGTAGCGGCCTCCCTGATCTTGGCGCAGGCTTTGGATAGGTTCGCGGCCGGGTCAGAAGACATGGCCATCTGCACAAGAGCCGTCTTGAAAGGCGCGGGTGTGGTCACGTCGCGGATTCTACTTACCCTGAGGGCATCGCCAAGCTGGAACACACGCTGCGGGATCGTAGCGGGTGGTTTGCAGGCGTGATACGGTTCTAGGACCGCCACTCACTGGAACCGCAAGATCCCATGGCAGAGAAGGTAATCGGCATCGATTTGGGAACCACCAACTCGTGCGTAGCTGTTCTGGAAGGGATCAGCGCCACGGTCATCGCCAATCGTGGCGGCTACAAGACCACACCCTCGGTGGTGGCCTTGTCCGAAACCGGCAAGCGGCTGGTGGGCCACATCGCAAAACGTCAGGCGGTCACCAACGCCGAGAACACCGCCTACGCGGTCAAGCGTCTGATCGGGCGCCCCTGGACCTCCCCCGCCGTGCAGGCGGTCAAGGCGGCGGTTCCCTACGGTTTGGTCGAAGGCTCCCACCAGGACGTTCGCATCAAGCTGAGGGACCAGCTCCTTTCGCCCGCCGAGATATCCGCCTACATCCTGCAAGAGATGCGGGCCATCGCCGAGGAGTATCTCGGCCAGTCCGTGAACAAGGCGGTGGTCACGGTTCCCGCCTACTTCAACGACGGGCAACGTCAGGCCACCAAGGACGCCGGCCGCATCGCGGGACTGGAGGTCATCCGCATCATCAACGAGCCCACCGCGGCCGCCCTGGCCTACGGCCTCGACAAGGGCGACGTCGAGCAGACCGTGCTCGTGTTCGACCTCGGTGGCGGCACCTTCGACGTCTCGCTGCTCGACATCGCCGACGGCGTCTTCGAGGTGAAGGCCACCA
>CAZHUY010000230.1:0-9655 GCA_964535465.1 uncultured Myxococcales bacterium | reverse complement strand
CTGTGGGATTGGCGCGGCCGCCCTGGTGGTCACAGCCGGAATCAGCTATTGGCTGGGGCGGGAAGACAGATCGGCCGGCGCCGCGAGCCAGGCCACCGTTTCGCTGTCACCCTATGGACTGGCCGTCGGCTTCTGAGGTCACCATGACAACGAGCTTTGGGATGAATCGCTTCGCTCTTCTTCTCTCCGCTAGCTTGCTTCTCGTCGGTTGCTTCGATCTCAGCGTGAAAGACTACACGCCGCCCGTTGAGGCCGCTCCAGGCGGGGCAGCAGGCCAGAGCGGTGCGCTCGGCAGCTCCGAGAGCAGCAGCGCGGGTGCTGGCGGTTCCGAGAGCCGCAGCTCGGACGATGGCGGTCTGGGCAGTGGAGGTGCGACCACGGGGGACGCTGCGAACGGTGGTCGCACGCTCGCCACAGGGGGGGGCGGCGGAGCAGAAAGCAGCGCCACGCGCACTGGCCCTGTCATCAACACCGGCGGCCTCGTGCCCTTTGGCGGAGCCCTTGGTGGTGTGGTGGGCTCCGGCGGCGGTTCAACCTCTTCGGTGGCACTCACCTGTTCACGGCCGCCGGGGAAGGAACCGGTGCTCTGTGATTTCGAACACCTGAAACTCAACGAGACGATGGGTTCGTACGAATGTCAGGCGGGCCCGGGCATGAACATCACCTTCAGAGCGGGTCCCGGGATAAGTGGTAACAGCGACGTATCGCCTTCACAGAGCGAGGTGCATTCAGGGACAACTGCTCTTGGTTATTCCATAACGGCGAAGGGAACCGCGACCCTCAGAAGCGGCAGCTTGTTCGTCAACTTCGCTGTTCCTGCCGATCCCAACACCCCGACGTCCGGACCACCTGTGTACAACTCTCGTCCTTGCGTGGACCTCTCCGCCTACACCGGGTTGTCTTTTTGGGTCAAGGGCACAGCTGCTTCCTTCGCGATGACCTTCTTTGAGCAAACCGGCGATTCCAGCTCATCGACCTACGTCTACCGTTTCACGCCCAACAAGGACTGGACCTGGTCGAGCCAAACGGTTCGGTGGACCGACCTTGTCGACTCGTCAGCCGCGGCTTCTGGCGCTGGCTTTCATCCCGAGAGGCTCAATTTCGTCACGTTCGGCATTGCTGTTCCTCTCCAGCTCGACATTGAGCTCTTCCTGGACGACTTGTCCTTCACGACTGACTAGAAAACGCCAGCGCGGTCCCTGTTCAGACTGTTGGGTTTGCCATGACTCGCGGTGCTTGCCTTGTTGCGGCTCTCGCGGGTACCGTTGCGCCTGTCTCACCCATCGAAGCGAGAAACCATGCGCAAATGCCTGCTTGTCGGAGTGTTCGTGTTGTTGTCGGAGCTCTCGGCCTTCGCCGCCGAACGCTCGGGCGAGGAGGTCTATGCCGCCGCCTGCGCCTCGTGCCACGGCCGTGACGGGCGGGGCGCGCCCGCGAGCCAGACCGGGCTGCGCCGCCAGCCCTTCGACTTCACCAATTGTCTGGCGACCAACCGCGAGCCGGACCAGGACTGGCACGCGGTCACCGCCGAGGGCGGCCCGGCGCGTGGCTTTCATCGTCTGATGCCCGCTTTCGGCGAGGTGCTGTCCGAGGCGGAGCAGGAGGCGGTGGTGGCGTACATGCGCGGCTTCTGCACCGAGCCGGCCTATCCGCGCGGCGAGCTCAATTTTCCGCGCGCGTTGGTGACCGAGAAGGCCTTCCCCGAAGACGAATTCGTGGTCAGCACCGCTGTCGGCACCCGCAGCCCACGCAACGTCGCCAGCAAGTTGGTGTACGAGCAGCGCCTCTGGCGCCGCCAACAGATCGAGGTCATCGTGCCCTTCGGCGTGGTCGCGCCGGGGGACGGCACGCGCCACGCCGGGATCGGTGACGTCGCCCTCGGCGCCAAGAGCGTGCTCGTGGCCAGCCAAGCCACGGGCAGCATCTTGAGCGTGGCCGGCGAGGTGATCCTGCCGACCGGCAATCAGGACAAGGACTTGGGCAAGGGCGTGGTCGTGCTCGAGCCCTTTCTCTCCTTTGGCCAGGCCTTGCCCTGGGATGGCTTTCTGCAAGTGCAGACAGGGGCCGAGATCCCCACCAAGGAGTCGTCGGCCGCGGAGCTCGAGGGCTTCCTACGCGGCGCCCTGGGGACGAGCCTCACCTACGGCAAGTTCGGGCGCACCTTCTCGCCCATGATCGAGGGCGTGGCCTTTCGCGAGCTGACGAGCGGCGCCGCCACCTCGCTGGATCTCGTGCCGCAACTTCAGCTCAGCCTAAACCGGCGACAGAACATCCTGGCCTGCCTCGGGGCCAGCATTCCGGTACTCCACCGCGAGGGACGTGGCGTGACGGTCATGGCCTACCTGCTGTGGGACTGGTTCGACGGCGGCCTGCTCGAGGGTTGGTGAAGGGATGCGCACCATGAAGACCACCACCTGTTTCCTGTTCTGCTCGTTGTTGGTCGGCGGCCAGCGCCTTGCGGGTGCCGCCGAGCTGTTTCTGACCTCGGACAATTGCGAGGCCTGCCACAACGGGCTTGTCACCCCCAAGGGCGAGGACGTCTCCATCGGCGTCCAGTGGCGTGGCAGCATGATGGCGAACGCCGCCCGCGATCCCTACTGGCAGGCCACCGTGCGTCGCGAGACCCGCGAGCACGCGCCGGCGGGCGCGGCCATCGAGCACGAGTGCTCGACCTGCCACATGCCCATGGCGCATGTGCAGACAGAGACCGAGGGACGTTCGATGTCAGTCTTCGCCCACCTCGCGCGCGGGGTGCACGATCAGCGGACGGAGCTGGCCCAAGACGGCGTGAGTTGCTCGCTCTGCCACCAGATCGAGGCGGAGAAGCTGGGCAGTCCCGAGAGCTTCGTCGGCGGCTTCGTGGTGGACACCTCGGGCAAGCTGCCGCGCAAGGCAATGGGGCCCTTCGCGGTCAAGCCGGTGTGGGCGCGCCTGATGGCCTCGGCCACGGAGCACATGCCGTCGGCCGCTTCCCACCTGCGCAGCTCCGAGATGTGCGCCACCTGTCACACGCTCATCACCGAGTCGCGGAGCCCCGACGGCAAGGTCATTGGGCGGCTGCCGGAGCAGGTGCCGTACCTGGAATGGCGCGAGAGCCGCTACCGCGAGGGACCCTCGTGCGAGGGGTGCCACATGCCCGAGGTGAGCGAGCCGGTGGTCATCGCGAATTTGCTGTCCGAGCCGCGCCAGGGGATCTGCCGCCACGAGTTCGTGGGAGGCAACTTCGTCTCGCCCGCGCTGCTCAAGCGCCTGGGTACCGCCATGCCCGCCTTGCCGCAGGACCTCGACCACGCCTGCGCGGCGGCGCGGCGATTCCTGGCCGCCTCCGCCGCCAAGCTCTTCATCGGCGAGCCTCAGCTCAAGGACGGAAGGCTGGAGGCGACCATCACCGTCGAGAGCTCCGCTGGCCACAAGCTGCCCACGGCCTATCCGTCGCGGCGGGCGTGGCTGCACCTCACCGTCAAGGACAGGGGGGGTGGGCTGGTCTTCGAGAGCGGCGCCGTCGCCAGCAGCGGCCGGATCGCCGGCAACGACAACGACGACGACGAGCAGCGCTTCGAACCACACCGCCAGGTGATCGAGCAGGCGGGCGACGTCCAGATCTACGAGGCCATCCTGGGGAACAGCCAGGGTCAGGTGACGACCGGGCTTCTGCAGGCCGTGACCTACCTCAAGGACAACCGCATCGTGCCGCCAGGCTTCGACAAGCACAAGGCGCACGCCGACGTGGCGGTGCATGGCGAGGCGCAGACCGACCAGGACTTCGCCGAGGGCAAAGACTGCGTCCTGCTCCGTGTTCCGGTGGAGGGCCGCCCGGCACCTTTTCGGATCGAGGCCGAGTTGCTCTACCAACCCATCGGCTATCGCTGGGCCGAGAACCTGCGCAAGGAGGCGTCGGCCGAGGCGCGCGCGTTCGGCCGCGCCTTCGACGCCGTCGCCGCGTCGTCATTCCAGCGTATGGCCAAGGCCGAACGCTAGCGGTGATACACGAAGGCGGACGTCCATGTTCGCATCATCGCTGTCCGTGCGCGATTGAGGTACAGTCGCCTTCACCATGGCCAAGCACGGTTACCTTCACCTCGCCCGCACGTTGCACGTCTACCTGACGATGTTCTCGTCCGTCGTGCTGTTCCTGTTCGCCTTCACCGGTCTCGTGTTGAACCATGAGGCCTGGTTCGGCCTGGGCAAAGGGCGCGTGGCGCCGCCGCGGCCAGCGCCTTCCTCCGTCGAGACGCGCCTCGAGGGAGCCGGCGGGCCTCCCTCGCGTGACGGCGAGATGGCTGCGAAGCGAGACGCGGGTGAGCGGGCGAGCGGGCGTGCGCCGACCAACCGCGGCTTCTTGTCCAAGCTGACCTCTCTTCACAAGGGCAAGCCGTCGTCCTTGGCCACGACGCTGTTGATCGACGTGACGGCGATCGTGTTGATGCTGGGCTCGATCACCGGTGTCATCTTGCTGGTTGCGATCGCCCCGCGGCGACGCCTCGGTTTGACGTTGATGGGCGTGGGAACGCTGGGGGCGGTGTTGGTGTTTTTGTTCTTCGCGCCTTGATCCGTGGGGCCGTGACGGTGCTCCGTCGCTGTCCCGGCCCATGCACAACGGCGACTGGGGCCGTGCGCCGGCCTTCAAGGGTCGTTCGACGGGTGCGCTGCCCGCTCCTCCGCGTAGGCACGGAAGCCCTCCTGGGCTCCGCGCTCGCCGTGGTGCAAGGCCACTTCGCGGACGTTCGGGATGCTGGACAGCCAAGCCCACAGCTCACGGCGGTCGGCGTGGGCCGAGAATCCTCGCAAGGTGGTGATGCTGGCCCGCACCTCGACCGGCTGACCGTCCAACCACACGGTGGGAACGGGACCATCCTGGCGATCCTGGGCGGTCTCCTGGGCTTCGCCGATGCGCTGTAGCCGCGCCCCCGTGGTGCCTTCGGACTGGTAGCCGACGAAGAGGACGTCGGTCGTGGCGAGCGGCAATAGTCGCTTGAGGTGGCCGACGATGCGCCCGCCCGTGCACATGCCCGAGCCCGCCAGGATGAGCACCGGGTGGGTCAGCTCGTCGAGGCGCCGCGAGTGCTTGCCTTCACGCACGGCATAGAGGTCGTCGAAGTTGATGGGATCATCGCCCCGCTCGAGCTTGACGAGCGACTCGCGGTCGTACAGCTTGCGGAATCGCTTGTAGGTCTCGGTGACGGTCAGCCCCATGGGGGTGTCGACGGCGACCGGGATGTCGGGGAGGCGACCGGCCTCGACCAGCTCGTTGAGCAGGTAGAGCAGGACTTGGGCCCGCCCGATGGCGAAGGTGGGCACGAGGATGTGTCCGCCGTTGCGGAGGGCGTGGCGAACCGCCGATTCGAGGCGGGGCAGCAGATCGGACGCCTGGCCCGGCTGATCGCGATCGCCGTAGGTCGTCTCCAGCAAGACCAGGTCGACGGGCGGGCCCGCGTCCCAGCTCGTGTTGTAGTCGCGCAAGAGCGGGCTCCCGGGTCGTCCCAGATCGCCCGAGATCACCACGCGGCTGCGCGGCGAGCGCAGCTCGACGCTGGCCGAGCCCAGGATGTGGCCCGCTTCGCGCAGGAACACCGTGCATGAGCCGCAACGGACGGGCGTCTGGTAGCCGGTGGGGCGCGCCAGGGCGTCGAAGCGCCGGGTGAAAGCGTCGTAATCGGCGCGGTCGCGGCGGGCCAGCTTGATGCCGTCCTTGACCTGCAGCTTGGCGATCTCCATGGTGGGCGGCGTGGCGATGATGCGCTGAAGGCGCCCCTCGAGCACCAAGCGTTCGAGCCCGCTCATGTGATCGTTGTGGGCGTGGGTGAGCAGCAGCGTCTCGACCTCGAGGGCCTCGCGCGGGAGGGCATCGCCGAAGCGCTCGGTCCCCACGTCCACGAGCATGCGCGTCCCCGCCAGTTCCACCAGGGTCATGGTCGGGGTCACCCCTTCGACGGCCCCCAAGAGCGTCAACGTCCCGTCGGGCAAGGTGTGGTGTTGGGTACAGACGACGAGTTTCATGCGTCGTCCACTCTTACGCCTGAAGGGCAGGGCTGACAACACCGGTGGAGGCTTTGACTCGGGATGGCCCAAAGCCAATCAGCGTCTCGGCGTGGGCGGCCAGACGCTGACCGCGGGAACTTGTCGTGCGCTGGGGTGTCTGTAGCGATCGATGAGGCTTCTCAGGTGGTTTGTCGCGTATCTCGCGCACCCTCGCGCGTCCCGCGTCATCATCCTGAGTGCGCTGCTGCTGGCCCTGCCTTCGGTGTTTTCGCCTTTCTTCGTCGACGAGCACATGCAGGCCAGCAAATGGAAGGCATGGCAACAAGGTACGGAACAACCCTCACGCCACATCCTCAACGACTACTTCGTATTCATCGGTCCCGAGGGGCGTGAGCCTGCGATGCAGAGTCTGGGCGTGTGGTGGATGGCGCCGGACTTGAAGATCGCTTTCTGGCGACCCCTGGCGGCGGCGACTCATGTGGTCGACCAGTACCTGTGGCCGAACAGGCTGGTGCCCATCCACCTGCACACCCTGCTGTGGTTGGCGGCGCTGTTGGCTGCGCTCGGCCACTTGCTCCGGCGCTTCCTGGCGCCGGCGACGGCCAACCTCGC
This sequence comes from uncultured Myxococcales bacterium, assembly GCA_964535465.1. Classification (GTDB taxonomy): domain Bacteria; phylum Myxococcota_A; class Polyangia; order Fen-1088; family Fen-1088; genus Fen-1137. The sequence goes on along the minus strand of CAZHUY010000230.1, from coordinate 3,064 downwards.
GCTCGCCCTCTACGCCTGGGACGACGCCCGCGGCATGGTGCTTTCGTGGATCGCCAACCGCCACGCGCTGCTCGCGGCGTGCTTCGGGGTGTGCGCGCTCGTCGCCCACGATCGCTGGCGACGCGAGCGCTGGCGATGGGGATCCTACCTGGCTCCCGCCCTGCTGGGGATCGGGCTGCTGTCGAGCGAAATGGCCTTGGCCACCGTGGCGTTTCTCTTGGCGCACGCGGTGTGGATCGAAGAGGGCCCCCTGCGTCGGCGTCTGATGCGCTTGTGGCCGTATGGGCTGGTGGTGGTCGCGTGGCAGGTCCTGTATGTCGCCGGCGATTTCGGCGTGGCGGCCTCGGGGGCGTACCAGAATCCTCTGAGCGAGCCCCTCGCATTCGCCGCGCGCGTGCTCGAGCGCGCACCCATCTATGCCTTGGCCCAGCTCACTCCGGTCGAGTCCATGTTCTGGGGGATGCTGCCGACCGGTGGGCGGATCGTGATCTACCTGTTGGCGCTCGCAGTGGTCGCCGTGGTCGGGAGGGTGGCTTGGCCACGACTGACGGGGCACGCGCAGGCACGTTTCTGGCTGGGCGGCGCCGGGCTTTCGCTGGTGTTCATCTGCGCGTCCGCTCCTTGGGATCGCCACCTGGTGTTTGTCGGCTTGGGCGCGGCGCCGGCGCTGTCGATGCTGCTGACCGCGCTCGCGGACAGCCCGGCTCTCGGGCGCTGGTCACGGGTCGTGGCGGGCACGCTGGTGGTCTTCAACCTCGGCCTGGCGCCCCTGCTGTTGCCGCTCAAGAGCCTGACCATCCTCGGCATGAGCATCGCGATGCCCTCGCCAGACGCCAGCATTCCACGTGATCCGGCTCTGGTGTCGCACAAGACGCTGGTGATTCCCTGGCTCGCGTTCGAAGCGCCCCTCTGGTTCACCTGGTCGATGCGAGACGCGCAAGGAATCGCGAGGCCCACCCAGACGCGCATCCTGGCCGCCAGCTATGGTGACGTGACGATGACTCGCACGGATCCGTTTACCTTGCGCCTACAACCCCGCGACGGCTTCTTCCCCAGCGACTCTTCGAGCATGTTTCGCAGTCCGAGCCGGCCGTTTCATCCGGGCGACGTCGTGCAGCTGCCCGACTTCACGGCCAAAGTCATCGAGGTGATGAACAGCGGACGGCCGCGCATCGTGGAGTTCCGCTTTTCTTCTGCCCTCGAAGCCCCTGACTGGCTCTGGATGCGCGGAGTGCGAGAGGGGCTTGCACCCTGGACGCCGCCGCGGGTGGGCGAGACCATCGTGCTGTCGGCAAGCCAGTAGAACGCTGGCCTCGCGGGGAGCCTGGGGCTAGCGCGAGGGAGTGTACTGCCAGGTTTCGCCCTGCAGGCTCCCGGACTTGCAGCCGCCCACCAGCAGAACCGACTGCAGCTTCATGTCGTAGAACAGGGAAGCGCCCGTTATCACGCCGAGCTCGCTCGCGACCGCGGGCTTGGACCAGGCGTGGGTGCCGGCGTCGTACTCCCAGGTCTCGCCGCCGTTCGTGTGGCAATACATGACGACCAGCTCGCGATGGGGGTCATAGGCCATGGGTGGAGGGACGTCGCAATCCAGCGGTCGTGTGCCCTTCGTCGCCGTCTGTTTCCAGGCGTTGGCTGCCGGATCGTACTCCCAGGTGTCGGACAGGTGGCTTCCACTCCAGTTGGGCACACCGCCGAACATCACGAAACGGTGGTGTGCCTGGTCGAAGACCCAGTTGTGCCTGGCGCGCACCGAAGGCCCGGCGGGTTCGACGCCCGACCAGATGACGTTGGTGGTGTCCCACGTGCCCACCTGGCGGTAGAAGTAGTAGCCGTCCGAGCCGGCGAACATGCGCACCAGACCGGCATCGCTGTCGTAGCCCAGGGCGTACCATCCCAGGACAACCGAGGGGCTTCCTCGGGTCGTCCAGGTGTGTGTCGCGAGATTGTAGGAGTAGTTGCCCGGCTGAATGGAACCGGGGGGAGCCCATCCGCCGTGAATGAGCGCCTCGCCTGTCACAAGGTCGAAGGCCATGCTCACGGCCCCGCGAGGCGAAGGGATGGTGCCGCTCGGGGCCACGCTGGTCCAAGCTGCTCCATCCCACTCCCACGTCTGGTCGCTCGCCAGGTTCTCGCTGCAGGTCGTGTGGCCGCCGAACAGCACGGCCCTTTGCAGGGTCGGGTCGTAGGCCACGGCGGGGTAGTGGTGCTGGGGGGAGAGGCCGGCAATCTTGAGCCAGGTGGGCCCTTGCACGCCGCTGTCCGCCTCTCCCGCATCCTCGGGCGCGTCGCTCGTGCTCTCTCCTCCGTCGATGGCGGCGGCATCGGCTGGCGCATCGGCTGTCGTGTCGGGCGCGCCGTCAGCCTGGCCATCGTCACGCTGGTCGTTTGTCAGGTCAGGCGAGGCCACGCGCCCGTCCGGCGCGTCCGCGGGGATCTGGGTGGAAGCATCCGAGAGAGTCTCCTGGCCGCGCCCCTCGATGGGGACGTCCGCCCCATCGGCCAGTGAGGCGTTCGCCTCGCGCTCTGCCGCATCGAGAGCGGCGTCCGGTACGCCGGCACCGGTATCGAGCGAGGAATCGTATGCCAGGCTAAACCACCGTTCATGATTCTGGAACACCGCCAAACCAGCCATCTTGCTGAGAATTCACATTTCAGATGGCCAAAGCCGGGTTTTCATGAGAACCCTGGATTTCTCGGAGATCTGTAGCGATCCGGAATCATGAACGGCCATTTAGCCTCCGGGCAGAGCGTGTGGCTGTCGGCGCTTGTCGCATCGGAGCCTGCATCGTCGGTGACGTGAGGAGCATCCAGGGCGGCGTCATGGGAGGCGGCCGCCACGTCCCCTCGGCCATCAAGGGGGGCAGGCAGGGCTTCGGAGGATGCATCGCCTGCGCGAGGCGCTCGTAGATTGCCCAGGTCGACAGAGCACCCCGAAAGGATGAAAAGGCAGAGGAGGACACAACGCCCGTCTCTCCGCCCTGGGCCCTTCACGCGGGGATGGCGGTGTCTAGCACTACTGATTCAAAAAGTTGCCAGTCCGGCGGGAAATCGGCGACATGGT
>CAZHUY010000229.1:0-9726 GCA_964535465.1 uncultured Myxococcales bacterium | reverse complement strand
ATGCAAAAGGTCGCGTTGATTCCCGGTGGTGCCCGCGGCATTGGTCGCGAAGTCGGGCTGCGCCTGGGCGAGCGCGGTTGGGCCGTGGCGCTCTGTTACCGCAAGAGCCGCCACGACGCTGAAGACACGGCCTGCGCCATCGAGGAGAAGGGCGGAAAGGCGCTGGCCCTCCATGCCGACGTGTCCCGGCCCGAGGTGTGCGAGGTCTTGGTCGACCATGTGCTGGAATGGCAGGGGCGTATCGACGCCCTCATCCATTGCGCCGGGCCGTACCACCGCCTGAGCTTGCTCGACGAGACCCCGGCCGGTTGGCGCGAGATGTTCGCCGGCAACCTGGACAGTCTCTTCTTCTTGGCTCGTCTGGTGGCGCCCGTGATGATTCGCCAGCAAGGCGGACGAATCGTGGCCTTCTCCATGGCCAATGCCGATCGGCTCATCGCGCAGACCCAGCTCACCGCGCACTATCTGGCCAAGGTGGGGGTGTTGGGCCTGGTGCGCAGCCTGGCCAAGGTGTTGGCCAAGTACAAGATCACCGTCAACGCCGTGTCGCCCGGTTTCATCGATTCCGGCTCGGTCGACTCGGAAGAGCTGGAAGGCCTGATCAAGACAATCCCGGCCGGCAGCATCGGCACGGTCGCTGACGCCGCCCATGCGGTCCTCTACTTGCTCTCGGACGAAGCGGCCTACGTCACCGGGACCAGCCTGCACGTCAGCGGCGGCTGGGGGATCTAAGACGAGACGCGTGGGGAGCCGGCGAGCTTTGCTCGCCGCGTACCATCGCGAGACAGCGACGTCTAAGGTGGCCTTGGATACGTCGATTCCGATGAACAGGTCTTGGTTCAAGACTGCGCCTCCCTTGAAACAACGGGGGTGAGTTCCGAGTGGCTCGACCTGGCGGATGCGGGCTCTTGGCCCAGGAAGCTGTTCGAGCTCTGCCGGAAAGGTGTCGCGGCGATCCGTTCTCCCGCACGGTCTTGAAGACCCAGGGGTTGATCGGTCTGCCGCGACGTGAACTTTGTGCTTCATCCCCTCGTTTCGAGAGCGAGCGTAGCCCAGCTTTGCTGGGCGAAGCGAGGGGGGACCGGGGGCTCGTGAGCGAGAGCGAACCAAGCCCCCGTAAGATGCCAGGGTTTGGCGAGGCCGGGCGCGAAGCGCCCGGGCGGGTGTGGCGGGGTGTGCAGGGCCGAAGTCCCCGAAGGGGGGAACCCTCCCAGGGTTCCCATCTAATCAGACTTGCGCACCGAGACCGCCAGCCTGGCCACGCTCTTCAAGACGTGGGGGACGCGCTTGACCAGGTTGATGGAAGGCGGTCGCTTTTCGTGCACCGCGAACGGGATCTCCACCACTTTCTTCTGCTCGCGGTGGGCGCGGATGACGAACTCGCTGGCGAACACGTCACGGTCCAGGATGCAGCGCTGGGCGGTCTCCAGCAGAATCTCGCGCTTGAAGGCCTTGAGCCCGTGCGTGTCGGTGCCGCCGAAACCACACACCGCGCGCAGCATGCCGTTGTACACGCGCGTGCCCATGCGGCGCACCCACGGGCGCTGGTCGTTCGAGCCCACCATGGCCTTGGAGCCGACCACCAGATCCGTGTCGGTCCGTTCCAGCAGGGCCAGGGCGCGGGCGTAGAACTGCGTGTCGCACAGATCGATCTCGTCGCAGATGACGAAATCGCCGCGGGCCGCGAGGATGCCGGTCTTCATGGCCAGGCCGTAGTTGGGCTGGCCGATCGAGATCATGCGCACCTCGGGGAAATCGATCTCGATTTCCTTGCCGATCTCGACGGTGCGATCACGCGAGCCGTTCTCGCACAGGATCAGCTCGTAGCTGAATCCAAAGGGGCGCAACTTCTCGCGCAGCTCCAGGACAGAGCCCCGCAGAATGCCCTCTTCGTTGTAGACGGGGATGACGATGGAGACGTGAGGTTTGGGTTGGGATGCAGGCGTGGTCATGATGGGTTACTCCGAAGCTTTGCGGCGATCGTGGCGGCGACCTGACGGCCGGCCAGCAGACAATCTTCCATGGCGTTGTAAATCCATTCCCCGTAACGGCCCCGGGGATAGATGCCATGCGATTCCAGGAAGGGGATGATGGCCTTGGTGGCCGCGTAGTAGTGCTCGTCGAAGACCACGTAGGCGTACTTGATCTCGCGGACGTCGGCAAAACGGATGTCGGTGGGTGAGGTCACCGCGCCGATCTCGGTCAGGCCCTGGGCCACCTCCCGCAGGGTGGCTTCGCTGACCGGCCCGCGGTCGGCCAGCTCCACGTACAAGGATGCGGCGTCGGGGGGCGCCATGCTGGCCACGGCGTTGCTGTAGACCCCCACGCGGTAGAAGGGCAGACGCTTTTCGGGAACGTAGAGCCAGTGCCAATCGGCGGGCGGCCGCGAGCGCGTGGCCACATTCAGGTAGCGCAAGGTTGTGCAGCGCAGGCGGCTGGCGTGGCGCGAGATGTCTTCGGGAAGATCGGTGATGCGCGCCATCAGCTCAGGCAAGGGAATCGTGGCCACCACCGCCTGATAGGGAACGCGTTCGCCCGCGACCGTGAGCTCGCGCGTGCGCAGGTTCAGTGTCTCGAACGTGCTGTTGAGGTGCACGTCCCCGCCCTGGATGCGCGCACTCAGCGCGCGAACCAGAGTCTCGATTCCGCCCTGCCGAGGGTACTGGAAGCTGGCGTTGTAGCCCAAGCGCCCCGCATCCGCGCCCACCGCCCCCGCCACCACTTGCTCCAGGTTGGGCAAGGGCACGAAGCGCGAGCACCAGTCGGCCGTGATGGTTCGAGGAGGCACGCCCCACAGCTTCTCGTTGTAGGGAATCATGAAGTGGCGCGAGATGCCGGACCCGAAATGGCGAAGGCAGTACTCCTCGAAGTTCCGGGGCGCCTGGGACTCTGCTTGCATCTTGGCCGAGATGACGCCCAGCAAGCATTCCTTGACCACCTCAGGCGGCAGGCCGAACAAGTTGGCCTGGAAAGGGTACAAGGTGGTGACCCCATGAGAGAAGATACGGGCCTGGCGTTCCACGGAGACCATCTGGCCGGGCAGCACCTCCGCCACCAACTGCTTGATCGCGGGATCGCGCAGGTGCAGCCAGTGCCCCGTCACGTCGAAGTGGTGGCCGTCGCGTTCCTCCGTGATGGCCAGCCCGCCCAGCCTGGCTTCGCGCTCAAACAGAACCCAAGGGACGGGCAAATGGATAGCTGCCGAGATTCCGGTCAGTCCTCCACCAAGGACGACGACTTTGGCTGGGGTTGGGGCCATGGTGAAACTGGACCTGCCTATCACGTGGGCACGAGGGTGTCGACTGTTCCGCGGGGAGAACGAGAAGGGGGGGTGATGCCCAATCCTACGGAGCCAGACCGCCCTCCGGCCGACCAGAAGAGAGGCGAGGTTCCCGAGGTTTTAAACACGCTGCGCTGTCTGCCCATGTGATGGGCCGACCAGAGACATGCAAGTTTTCCTTCACTTCCGAGCAGGAATGCCGCATCATCTGCGCAATGTTTTTCCAGCGGTTCGCGGAGCGCGGGCTGCGCAATATCTAAACGACCCTAGTGGGAGGAATACCATGATTCGATTTGTTGAGAGATCTGCCAGTCTGGTTGGCCTTTGCGTGCTGGCCTTGGCGATCGGCTGCGGCGGGGCTTCGAAGAAGAAGGTGACCTGCGACGGTGGCCTGTGCGGAGACGCCGGCAAGGATGTCTCCGGCAAGAGGGACGTCATGGGTGATGTGGCGACGTTGCCTGATGGTGCGCGCCCCGATGCGGTGCGGCCCGACGTGATCCTTCTGCCCGATGGCGGACTGCTCCCCGACACGAATCCTTCGCGGTCCGAGGGTGGTGTGATTGTCGATACTCGCCCGGCTGATGACGTTCCGCAGATTCAGCCCGATGCGTCCCCCGACTCTGGGCGTGACGTTCTCGCGGCGGATACCCGCCTGACCGACACCAGGCTCCCGGATACGGGAACGACCGAGGTGGCTCGCGACACCCTTCAGCCCGACACGCTGATTGTTGTTCCGCCTGATGCGGCTCCCGACGCTCCTCCCGCGATCCCCGACACGGCCATCGCCGACCCCGACGCCGAGCCCGATGCCGAGTTGGTCGATGCCGAGCCCGATGCCGGCGAGGACGTCGGTGAGGACGTCGGTGAGGATGTCGATGCAGAGGTCGATGCCGACGAGATCGACGCTGAACTGTAATCAGTTCGTTTCGTGAACCCGAAAGGCCCGGCTGCGCAAGCAACCGGGCCTTTTGATTAGAGGTGCCCCAAAAGAAAAGGGCTCGCTTGCCTGGGCAAGCGGGCCCTTTGTGCGTTGGCCTTCGGCTACGGCAGCTTCGACAGCCGGAAGGCGGCGTGGATGCGTTTGAGCGCCTGTGCCGCCTGAGAGGACGCCACCACCAGGGAGATGTTCAGTTCGGACGAGCCCTGGGCGATGGCGACGACGTTGATGTTCTGAGAGGCGAGCGCGGAGAAGACCCGGGCGGCGATTCCCGGCATCCCCGCCATGCCCAAGCCGACCACGGCCAGGGTGGTCATGCCGGTTTGCACCTGGATGCTGTCGACGTCACGACGGGAAATCTCATCGTGGAAGGCACGGTCCAGGTGTTCCTTGGCGGCCTTGGCCTCCTTTTCCGGCACGGTGAAGCAGATCGATTGTTCGGACGAGGCCTGGGTGATCAGCGAAACCGACATGCCGTGCGCCGACAGTGTGGCGAACGTCCGCGCCGCCACGCCCGGAACACCCAAGAGACCGCGGCCGGCGACGGTGACGAGGGCTTGCGCCGAGACGGCCGACAAGGCCTTGACCGGATGGCGGTCGGAGCTCTGTTGCGAGGAGATCTCGGTGCCGGGGGCGGTGGGCTCGGCAAAGGGACGCACGTAGACGGGGATGGGCTTGCCTTGCACGGGGATGAGCGCGCGCGAATGCAGGACCTTGGCGCCGTAGTAGGCCAGCTCGGCGGCTTCGCGCACGTGCAATTGGGGGATCACGCGGGCATCGGGTACCACGCGCGGATCCGCGGTCAGCAAACCGGGCACGTCCTTCCAGAGGGTCACGCGGCTGGCGTCGAGCGCCCGGCCGAGCAGGGTGGCCGTCAGATCCGACCCCCCGCGACCCAAGGTGACCAGGGCGGGGGGCTGTTCGTGGCTCTTGGCCCAGGCCCCCAAGAACCCGGGAACCACGGGGACCACGCCGCGGGACATGAGAGGACGCAGCCGCTTGCGCGCGGCCGCATCGGTGCGCGCCAGGTTGGGCGCGGCGCCACCGAAGGGACCGTCGGTGTGAACCACGTCCAGGGCGTCGACGACCACCGACTTCACGCCGCTTGCGCGCAAGACCGCGCTGAAGATTTCGGCGCTCAGGCGCTCGCCGCGCGAGACCACCAGGTCGCTGGTGCGAGGGGTGAGCTCGCGTAGCGCCACCAGGCCGCCGGCCAGCATCTCCAACTCGGCCATCGAGGCATCGACCACGCCAGCCAGATCGGACTTGGCCCGCTGAGCGAGGGCCAGTTGGCGGAGAACGACGCGGTATTTCTCGCGCACGGCCTCGAGTGCCGTGGCCGTCTTGTCACGATCGCCCGCGCGTGCATGGTCGGCCACGGCCAACAGCAGGTCGGTGACGCCGGCCGGAGCCGAGCAGACCACCGCCAAAGGCGCGTTGCACTTTTTCGAGATACTGGCCGCATGCTTGTAGGCGGCGCCGTCGGCGAGAGAGGCGCCACCAAACTTATAGACTTCGGGGGCTTTGGTTTTTCGTGTCATGGCGGAACGGGTTTCTACACCAATTTCATCGGACGAGAAGGATCAGCGTTGCTGAAAGTTGCGGCTCGATGATGGTACATTCCCGCCATGCCCTCCTACCGAGCCCACTTTCGTTGCATAGCCCGTTGCCCGGGCGAATACCCCCTGGACCAGGTCATCTACCGCTGCCCGACGTGCGGCAATCTACTGGAAGTCGTTCATGACATGGCCGCGCTCCAGCAGCGCAGCGGGGCTGAGTGGAAGAAGCTGTTCGAGGAACGCTACATGCGATCCGCTTGGCCTTACGGCTCGGGGGTATGGGGCAAGCGCGAATGGGTGCAGCCCCACATCCGTGACGAGAACGTGGTCTCGATGTTCGAGGGCGGCAGCAACCTCTTCTGGGCCCAGCGCTATGGTTCGCAGCTTGGGGTCGAGGATCTGTGGGTCAAGCTGTGCGGCAATTCCCACACCGGGTCTTTCAAGGACCTGGGCATGACGGTGCTCATGTCGGCGGTCAAGCAGATGATCGCGGACGGCAAGCCCATCTCGGCGGTGGCATGCGCCTCGACCGGCGATACCTCGGCGGCCTTGGCGGCCTACGCCGCAGCGGCCGGGATCCGCGCCATGGTCATCCTGCCCAAGGGGAAGATCTCGACAGCTCAGCTGGTGCAGCCCTTGGCCAACGGCGCCAGCGTCCTGGCCCTGGAAGGCAACTTCGATGATTGCATGAAGGTCGTGCAGCGCCTGGCCGCCGAGGAAGGCGTGTACCTGGCCAACAGCATGAACTCCCTGCGCGTCGAGGGGCAAAAGACGGTCGGCATCGAGATCGTGCAGCAATTCGACTGGACCGTGCCCGACTGGATCATCATTCCGGGTGGCAACCTGGGCAACGTGAGCGCGCTCGGCGCCGGCCTGAAGATGATGCGGGCGTTGGGACTCATCGAAAAGCAGCCGCGTATCTGCGTGGCGCAGGTGGAGGCCGCCAACCCGCTGTACGTCGCCTACAAGAAGGGCTTCGACAAGTTCGAGCCCATGGTGCCCCAGAGCACCCTGGCCTCGGCCATCCAGATCGGCAATCCGGTCAGCGTGAAGAAGGCCATCAACACGCTCAAGGAGTTCGATGGCGTGGTGGAACAGGCCAACGAGACCGAGCTGGCGGACGCCGTGGCGCGCGCTGATGCCACCGGCATGTTCTGCTGCCCGCACACTGGCGTGGCCCTGGGCGCGCTCGAGAAATTGATCAAGGCCGGGACCATCAAGAAGGCCGACAAGGTCGTGGTGGTCAGCACGGCCAACGGTCTGAAGTTCACCGACTTCAAGGTCGGCTACCACGAGGGCAAGCTGCCTGGGGTGCCGGTCTGCCAATACGCCAACAAGCCGGTGGAGCTGCCCAACAACTACGACAAGGTTCGCGACACGGTCCGCCGTCTGCTGGGAGCGTGAGGAAAGCAGCCGTCATCCCTCGACGGGACTGACGTGTCCGGGTAGGTCGTTGCGTGAGGCACCGATCTCTCGTAAGTTCTTCTCTTTCCACCAGACAGGCGGACATACCATGCAGATCGCACTCTTCGACACCACCCTCCGGGACGGAACCCAGAGCGAGGGACTCTCCCTCTCAGTCGAGGACAAGATCAAGATTGCCCGCCTGCTCGACGGCTTCGGGGTTCGCTACATCGAGGGTGGCTATCCTGGGGCCAATCCCAAGGACGAGGAGTTCTTTCGTCGTTCGGGCGAGCTGAAGCTGAAACAGGCGAGGCTGACCGCGTTTGGCAGCACCCGACGCACTGGCCAGACGGCCGCCTCCGACCCCAACCTGCAGGCCCTGGTCAAGGCGGGCACGCCGGCTGTCGCCATCTTCGGCAAGGCATGGCTGCTGCACGTCACTGATGTGCTCAAGACCACGGCGGAAGAAAACCTGGCCATCATCTCGGAGAGCGTCGCTTTCCTGAAGCAGAACGGGCGCGAGGTCATCTTCGATGCGGAGCACTTCTTCGACGGCTTCCGCGCCAACTCCGAGTACGCCTTGGCCGCCATCCGCGCCGCCACACAGGCCGGCGCCGACTGGATCGCCTTGTGCGACACCAACGGTGGCAACCTGCCCAGCACGGTGGCCGAGATCGTGCGCGCCACCAAGAAGGCGGTGAACACACCGCTTGGTATTCATGCCCACAACGACAGCGATCTGGCGGTGGCCAATTCCATCGCGGCCGTCGAGGCGGGATGCACCATGGTGCAGGGGACGCTGAATGGATGGGGCGAGCGCTGCGGGAACGCCAACCTGATGTCGCTGATCCCGGCCTTGCAGTTGAAGATGGGGCACGACTGCATCCCCAAGCAGAACATGGAACGGTTGACCGAGGTTTCGCGTGCGGCCAGCGAGATCGCGAACCTGCGCTCGCGCGCGCACGCGCCCTACGTGGGCAGCTCGGCCTTCGCCCACAAGGCTGGGGCCCATGTGGCGGCCGTGGCCAAGTCCCCCGTCACCTTCGAGCACATTCCCCCCGAGGCCGTGGGCAACACCCGCCGCATCGTGGTCTCCGAGCTGTCGGGCCGGGGCAACATCCGGGTGCGCGCCAGCGAGTTCGGCATCGAACTCAAGGGCAACGAAGCGGAGTTGGTGGCCCGGATCAAGGAATTGGAGAACCAGGGGTATCAGTTCGAGGCGGCCGAGGGTTCGCTCGAGTTGATGATGCGCAAGATGCAGCCGGGCTACAGCGAGCCTTTCGAGGTCATGGACGTCGTGGTGATCTCGCAACAACGCAGCGGAAGCGACATGTTCGTGGAGGCGACCGTCAAGATCAGGGTTGGCAAAGAGATCTCGCACGTGGTGGCCGAGGGTGCGGGTCCGGTGGATGCCATGGATCTCGCTTTTCACAAGGCCTTGGATCATCACTTCCCGCTGCTGCGGGAGATTCACCTGTGCGACTTCAAGGTGCGCATCCTGGATCCGGAGTCCGCCACCGCGGCCAAGACCCGCGTCTTGGTCGAGTCCAACCACGGCAGCGAGCGCTGGAGCACCATCGGGGTCTCCCAGAACATGATCGAGGCGAGCTGCGCGGCGCTCAAGGACGCGCTCGAGTTGCCGCTGGTTCGCGCCGCCAGAACTTGAGTGCGGGATCGTCAATCGCCCCCGTCGCGTCTCTTGCCGCCGAGGACATGCCCATGGGACCAAAGCTCGCGTTGCTGCTTGGCATCGGATTGCTGCTCGCCTGTCGCAAGACGCCTACGTCCAAGGACACGCCCCAGCCCGAGGCCATGAAGAACCTCGAAGCCTTCATCGAGCCGGTGAAGGCAGGCCTTGCCGAGGCGGCGAATCCGCGCTTTCTCACCTTTGGGCCGGTTCCCACCGAGCAGCCGTGGGAAAGGCCGGTGGCCACCGGCTCGCTCACCATCATGAATCGCAACATGACCCTGCGCTCCGGGCAGGATGGCCTCATTCACGAACGCTACGAGGCGCGGCCCTGTCCCTTGCGACCCCTCTTCGAGTGCGTTGAGCTTTGGGCCACGGGGCGCTTCGGCAAGCAGGGCGAGATCATGTGCTTCGGCTTGCAGCTTCAGAAACAAGGCGCCGAGGTCGCACGTCAGGAGATCCCCTTGCGCGCCAGCGACCAGTGCCCTTATCAGGCGGCGCCCGGGCCGGCCCAGCAGATCATGCGGGGCATCGAGAAGGCCCAGATGGAGCACCTCCAGCGGCAAGAACCGGATCGACATCTCGATCCGAACGCGCGCTGACCGTCACCCCGCAGGCGGGCCAAGAGGCTTCTGGCACGAATCGACCAGCTTGCAGGTTTTGCACGGCGTTCCCTGCCAGATGAGATCGAAATAGGCCTGCACCTCGTCCAGCAGCAGATCGTCCCGGCTGCACATACCCAGTTCGAAGTTGCGCCGGCCCTCACCCTTGGCACCGAGGCCCGCGCCGGTCCAGTTGGCGCTGCCCAGGTACAGCATGGTCCCGTCCACGATGACCGTCTTGAAGTGAACCCGGGGGC
>CAZHUY010000228.1:0-9765 GCA_964535465.1 uncultured Myxococcales bacterium | reverse complement strand
CACCTGACCCTGGATTCCTTGCGCCTGGCCGACGATCTGGAAGGCATCGGCACCTTGGGCCGCAGGCTCATCGCCGAGCCCCGCCTGAACGCGGGCCTGAAGAGCGAGCTGGCCGACATCGTGAGCAAGGCGGCGCAGCGCCAGGTGGCCGAGGTGACCGTGACCGACACCGGCGACCGCGAGGCCCAGCTCATGGGCATGGCCAAGCGGCACCGGGGCAGCGAGCTGGGCGAGCAGGCCTTCTACAACAGCATGCTGGTGGCGCGCTCCAACGGCGAGATCGAGCGCTTCTACGAGCTGGGCGATCAGTTCCTGGCGGAGTATCCGCGGTCGCAGCGGCGCATCGACGTGCTCTCGGCCCTGGCCACCGTGGCCTCGGACAGCGGGGATCTGGCCAAGGCCGGCAAGTACATGGCCGCCGCGGTGGCCGCCAACCCTGGGGCCAAGGAGGCGCAAGAGCGCATGTACACCGCGGCCTCGATTCATGCGGTGTTGGGTGAGGCCGCCGCGGCCAAGGAGATTCGAGCCTTCGCCGAGCGGGGGAGCAGCGAACGCGTGGACGAGCTGCTCTTGCTGCTCGCGCGTTCAGGGAACCTGAGCGCCCTGGAAGAAGTGCTGGCCACCGGCAACCTGAACAGCACGGTAGCCACCTTCTTCCGCGGTTACCTCGTCTACCAGCGCGGCGATCACGAGGAGGCGGGGAACACCTTGGCACGCGTGGCCTACGATCCGGCGACCTCGGGCCCGGCGGCCGAGGCGGCGGCCCGTGCGCGCTATCTGCTGGGCGAGATCAGTTTCGCCCAGTTCCGCAACTTCGCGGCCAAGCCCGACGACGTGGTGGGCACGGTGGACGGCAAGGTCAAGCTGCTGCAGATCGTGGACCGCGCCTTCGCCTCGGTGATTCAGTCGCGCGACGCCCGCTGGTCCATGGCTGGCATCTCGCGCGTGGCCGACGCCTACGCCAAATACGCCGCCTTCCTGCGCGGCCTGGAATTGCCGACCGCGCTCTCGGCGGAGGAGGCCAAACAACTGCGCTCGGTCATCGAGGGTCAGGCGGCCGACGCTGACACACGGGCGACCGAGGCACGCGCCCTGTGCAGCAAGAAGGCCAGGGACGCCAAGATCGTCACCGAGGCGGCGCGTAGCTGCCTGTTGGGCGAGCCCATGCCCGACGTCATCGTCATGTATCCGCAAAGCAAGACGCAAGGCACGGGCGATCCGTCGGGCGCGGCGCCCGCGCGCAAGGTTTTGCTCAAGAACCCCAAGGACGTCCCCTCGTTGGTCAAGCTGTCTGAGCTGCACCTGGCCGCCGGGGATTTGGGCGTGGCCTTGCTGCTGCTGGAACGGGCCGAGGCCCTGGCGCCCCGTCGGGCCGACATTCACAACCTGCGTGGCGTGGCTCTGCACCGCCTGTCCGAGCCGCAAGACGCCGCCGACGCCTTCGAGAAGGCCGTCTCGCTCGACAGCGGCAACCGCAGCGCCCGCCTGAACCTGGCTGCGCACTACGCCTTCTACGGTCACGTGGACAAGGCCAAGGCCGAGATGGGCAAGGCGGGCGGACCGCCGGCCACCGTGGGCGGCCCTGGCGATCACCCCGATCTGGGCCTTCTGCTGAGACTCAACGGCGCGGCCGAGACCAAGCCGGCCGTACAGGGAGGTGGCAAATGAAGTGGTGGATGGCGACGATCGGCTTGCTCGCGGCCTGCGCGAGCACGTCCCCCAAGTTGTCGCGTGACGAACGTGAGCGCCTGCCGCTCGACGGGCGGCAGGAGATCTTCGACGCCGAGAACGACGTGATCATCGCGCGCAACCGCACCGACATGGCGCTTGAGCGCTTGCGCTCTCTCAATGAGGCGCTGGACCAGCTCGATGACCGGCAGGATCGCAGCGAGACGCGCCTGAAAGCCAAAGCCGGATCCGCGGGCAACATCTCGCTGTTGCACAAGGTGACTCAAGCCGAGAGCGACTACCTGGAGGCGCGGCGGGACGTGGCCGAGGCCGAGGTCGCGGTGGCCGAGCAAGAGACGCGCATCTCGAAGTCGCGTCTCGACCTGACCAAGCAGCGGCAACTGGTGCGCATCGGCAAGGCCCCCATGGCCTCGCTGCAGACCTACGAGAAGACCATTGCCGAGCAAGAGGAGCGGGGCAAGCAGACACGGTCGTCCTCGCTCGATCTGCGTACCAAGGCGCAGAGCCTGCTCGATGCCTGGAAGAACGCCCAGGCCGAGTACGCCAGGCAGACCCGCGATTTCGACACGGGAATCTGGGTGGATTAGCCGGATGCTGAACGGCAGAGGTTTTCTTTTCCCTGTGGATCGCCCTGTGCGATCCTCTCAGCGCGACCCATTCAACGGAGGAATTCGATGTTCGTGATTGTTGAGCTGCTCCTGGCGGGCGGCATGTTCATGTTCGGGATTCTGGCGACTTCGCTGGTCGCCGTCGGGATCATGGCCCAGCGGGTCTACACCCTGTGGTTCGGCTTCCGTCTGAACATCGAAAGGCTACGCGATCAGGTGGTGGAATACGTGGACCGCGGCGAGTTCGGCAAGGCGGCGCAGTTGTGCAGTGGTAACCACCCTCTGCAACGCATGATGTTGGCGGCAGTCGAGCGCGCCAACCGCAGCGAAAAGGAGATCCGGCGCGGCGTCGAGACGGCCGCGGTCACCGAGCTGGCGCGCTTCCGGCGCGGCACGGCGTCGCTTCCCCACATCTCCAACCTGGCCACCCTGCTCGGTCTGCTCGGCACCATCCACGGCCTCATCATCTCGTTCTCGGGTATGCAGGCGGTGGACGCGGCGGCCCGGCAGGCGGCCTTGTCCAAGGGCGTGGCCGTGGCCTTCTACAACACCTTCTTTGGTCTGACGGTGGCCACGGTGACCGTGGTGGCGTACCTGCTCACTTCGGTCAAGCAGAACCGCGACCTCAACCGCATGGAACAGGCCACGGCCGTGCTCATCGACAGGCTGCTCATGGCCAGCGACACGCGCGCCGCGGCCTTGCGAGGTGGAGCCAAGTAGCCCATGTCGGCCGGTGGAGACGTAGAAGAAGAAGCGGCAGGGCCGCGCACCAACGTGTTCGGCGAGGCGCCCGTGTCCGTGGTTCAGCTCAACCTGACCGCGCTCATGGACATCTTGTCCAACCTGCTCTTCTTCTTGTTGGCCGCGTTCGGGGCCACCATCGTCATGGTCATCAACGGCACCGTGCCCGTGCAGTCGGCCGACGAGTCCGGCGTAGCCGATAGCAAGCGCGTGGTGACCGTGAACGTGGCGGTCAAGAAGGAAGGCTTCTCAGTGTCCGCCCTGGGGACCGCGTTCACCGAGGAAGAGCTGGATGCCTTGGGCCGCGAGGTGCCCCTCAAGGGCAAAGGGCACGATTTCGCCACTCTGGGCGCCACGCTGAAGAGCATCAAGCAACAGTTCCCCAAGTCGGACACCGTGATCCTCACGCCCGATGCGGGCCTGCGCTACGAGCTTCTGGTGCAGACCATGGATACCGCCCGCGAATACGAAACCAAAGAGGGCCTGACCATGCGCACCGTGGCGCTTTTCCCCACGGTGGTGGTCTCCACCCTGGTCAAATGAGGACGTGACATGACCTTCGGCAAAGCCAGCGTCTTCGGCGGCGGATCGGGCGGCGGCACGCCCAGCGTGGCGCTCAACCTGACCGCGCTCATGGACATCCTTTCGAACCTGCTCTTCTTCCTGCTGGCTGCCTACGCCGCGCAAGCCACCGAGGTGGAGAACAAAGCCGAGATGCGCTTGCCGTCCTCCACCAGCCAGACGCGCCTGCAGTTGCAGTTGACCGTGTCCATCACCCAGCACGCCGTGCAGGTGGCCGACTCCGCCGTTTCCGCCATCGACAAGGGCCGCCTGGTCGAAGCCGACGACGAGCAGGGCCGCATCCCCTCGCTCTACGCCAAGCTGATGGGCATCAAGGAGCGTCGCGCCCAGGCCGGTCGCGAGCAAGCCGGCGAGGCCAGCGGCATTCTCCTCCTCGCCGACAAGGACACCGATTCGGAGGTGGTGAGTCGTGTGCTGAAGACGGCGGGCCACGCCGGCTTTGTGAACGTCAGATTCGGCGTCATCGCCAAGTAGCAGGTTCCGGGGGAATCGCGGTTTGCCGGAGGAGGCCGGCAGGCGGGGAGCGCCTCTCCTTGGCACGGCTCTGTGGGACAGCTTCGGGCGCTAAAGTCCGAGCCTCCGGCCGACGATGAGGGCCCTGTCGTGCGACGATCACCCTCCATGGATTCACGATGGCGTCTCGATGCGTTGCGCGTTCGCAATTCAGGCGTAAAATGGTCAGTCGCCTGGGTTGGCTGGTCTCCCTAAGCCCTTCATCAGATGATGAGAATTCCTCTCGCCGAACGCCGCGGTTCTCTTGGCACGCCTTGTTCGTCATGCGGGCACGCGCCGCGATCCATCCACACGGTCCATTGGGATCCAACTAACGACTAGCGACGGGGGGAGGGATGGCAAGACGTCGGGCCAAAGTTCTGGTGGTGGACAGCGATAGCGAGGCGTCGCTGGCCCTCCACCGCGTGCTCTACGAGGGCAATCATCGCTTCGACGTTCTATTGGCCGCCAACGCGGAGGTGGCGCGTGAGATCATGCGCGACCAGCCCACCGACGTGCTCATCACCGACGCGGACCTGGTGGGCAGCAGTGGGGTGGATCTGGTGTGTTGGGCCGCCATCGAGTTTCCCGAGATCATCTACGTGGTCAAGACTTCGCACGATGTGGAGACGCTGGAGGAGCGCATTTCCGGGCTCGGTTGCCTGCGCCTGTTACGCAAGCCATGCGATCCCCGGCACGTTCTCAAGATCGTGCACGAGGCGCTCGATTGTATTCAGCGGCTCTCCGGCTGTCTGTCTGCCCTCTCCGCTGCCGATCTGATCCAGATGCTCTGTCTAGCCAAACGAACGGCGGCCCTTCGCCTCTCCGCCCATGGCCTATCCGGGACCGTGATGGTCGAGAACGGTCGTCTGGTGCACGCGGACTGGGGTGACCTGGTGGGGCTGCCGGCCTTGTGCGAGATCATCGCGGCCGAGGATGGTGTCTTTCGTACCACCCCCTTGCCCGAGGATGTCGAGCCCACCATCCAGCAGGATTGGCAACACGCGCTGATGGAAGCCGTGCGCACCCTCGATGAACGCGCCCACAGTTCCCTACGGCAATCGGGTTCTTTCCCTGTCATCCGCAACGAGGATTCGGTGTTCAGTCGGAAGGCCCCCGGGGCCGGGGGCGCCCGCAAGGGCAATGGTATCGAGGATCCGCGTGCGGTGCCGCGCTCGGCAGGCGCGTCGTCGGCATTGGTCGACAAGGGCTTCGCGGCGTTGCGGGCGGGTCACACGGACGAGGCGCGCCAGTGTTGGCTGGCTGCCAAACAACTTGATCCCGAGAATCGCTCCATAGACTTGAATCTCAGAAAACTCGATAGCAGGGCTGCCCGCTGATTTTGGTTTTTCTCGCGCGGGCGGCCCGGATGGAGGAAGTGATGGGCCTGAACGAAACTAAGGATGAACTGCAAGGCTTGCTGGTGGTCATGGGTTCTCTGTCGCACGGCCTGGAAAAGGTGTTGGGTCGGGGCGCCGAGACCGTGACCTTCCGCGCGGGTCGCACCGTGGGCTTGAAAAGTACGATCACGGTCAAGGAAAGCGACGTCATGTCCGCCCTCGGCAAGGTGGCCGAAGCCCTGCGTGGTCAGGGCATCGAATGGTCGTTCGAGGCCTGGAAGCCGGCATCGGCCAGCAGCTTCGTCTATGACAAGGATGGCAAGCAGGCGGTCAAGCTGGTGTTTCGCAATTGCATGGTCCGCTGCGCCCTGTTCCGCTATGGGCACGAGCAGAAGCAATCGTTGTGCATGATGAACCACGGGCTGTTCTGCGGGTACGTGCAGAAGATCACCGGCAAACGCGCCGATCTGGACATCCTGCACGCTGGCGAGAACGCCTGCCTCAAGGAACTGCTGCTGTACCCGTAGGAGAATCACCATGGCCAAAGTCACGGTTTCGTTCGAATGGTTGTCGGGCTGCTCGGGTTGCGAGTTGTCCATCGTGGATCTTCACGAGCGCCTTCTGAAAGTCCTGGAGGCCATCACCATCGTCCGGCTGCCCATCCTGATGGACGTCAAGGACTACCCCAAGGCCAACCTGGGCATCATCACCGGCGCCTTGCGCACCCACCACGACGTGGAATGCGCCAAGAAGATGCGCGCCAGTTGTGACGCCATCCTGGCCTTTGGCACCTGCGCCGTGTACGGCGGGCCACAAGGTTCCGGCTACGCGCACGCGCAAAGCGAGCTGGCCGACGCGTCCTTCGTGAAGAACCCGACCACCTCCACCAACTTCGTGCCCTCCGAGGGCGTGCCCCAGCTGCTGCCCGAGGGGGTGAAGCCCTTGGACGCGGAGATCCCGGTGGACCTGTACCTGCCCGGTTGCCCACCTCACGCCTACTATGTGTTCGAGGCGTTGTCCGCGGTGCTCGACAAGAAGGCGCCCGCGTTCGGCGCGCACAACGTGTGTTTCCACTGCGATCGCAAGATGAAGCACAGCGAGGTCGCGGCCTTGCGGCGCGTGCACCAGGGCCCCATCGAGAAGGAGACCTGCTTCCTCTCGCAAGGTATCCTGTGCATGGGCAGCGCCACCATGGATCGGTGCCGCGGCGCTTGTCCCACGCGTGGCATGCCCTGCTCGGGCTGCACCGGTCCCTCCGAATCCATCGTGCTGGAACCCAACCGCGACGTGCGCAGCGAGATCGCCACGCGCATGTCCATGATGACCAAAATCCCCAAGGACGACATCGTCACCGAGATCGAGAAGCGCTCGAAGACCTACTACGCCTACGCCATGGCTTCGCCGGTGTTCCGACAAAAGCCGACGTTCCTGCTGCGGCGTTGGATCTCGCAACCAGGAGTCTCCCGATGACCCGCACCCTGACCATTGATCCCGTCACGCGCATCGAAGGCCACGCCAAGGTGCGCATCGACATCGGCGACGACGGCCAGATCGCCGCCGCCACCATGCACGTGCTCGAGTTCCGCGGTTTCGAGAGCTTCGTGCAGGGCATGCAGGCCGAGCTGATGCCCACCATCACCACGCGCATCTGTGGCACCTGTCCGCACGCCCACCACCTGGTGTCGGCCAAGTGCCTGGACCTCATGTTCTCGGCGCCGCCGCCCAAGGCGGCCTTGCTGCTGCGCCAGATCCTCAACTGCGGCAGCATCATCCACTCGCACGCCATCCACTTCTTTGCCCTGGCCGGTCCCGATCTGTTCATGCCACAAGCCCCGGTGGACAAGCGCAACCTGGTCGGTTTGCTCGAGCTGGCACCCGACCTGGCCAAGAAGGCCCTGCGCCTGCGCAGCATCGGTCAGATCATGGTCGAGATGGTCGGCGGCCGCGGCACCCACCCGGTGACCGCGGTGGCCGGGGGGATGTCCTACGCGCTCAACCAGGACAGCTTGGACAAGCTCAAGTCCTTGGTGGCCGAGGCGCTGGAACTGGCCAAGCTGGTGCTCGAGGCGGGCAAGCAGGCCCTGCGTAAGGACCCCGAGTTGCTCACCCGCCTGCCCCTGTCGGCCAACGACATGGGGACCCTGCAGGGCAAGGCCCTTGACCTCTACGACGGGCAACTGCGTGTGCGCCGGCCCGATGGCAGCGTGGCCCTGGACTTCCCAGCCAGCGACTACGCGAGGTACTTGATCGAGCAGGCGTTGCCGCACAGTTACGGCAAGCAGGTGCTCTTGCGCGACGCCAGTGGCGCCACCCAGACCTACCGCGTGGGTCCGCTGGCGCGTCTCAACTGCGCCGAGAGCACGGGCACGCCCCTGGCCGACGCGGCCCTGGCCGAATTCAAATCGGCGTGCGGCGATCCCTCGCAGCAGACGGTGGCGGGGCACTGGGCGCGCCTCATCGAGCTGCTCCACTGCGTGGAGAAGGCGCAGGCCATGCTCAATGATCCCGACGTCCTCTCGCCTGAGGTGCGCACCGCTCCGGGCACCTTGGTGAAGCACGTGGTGGCCCATGTCGAGGCTCCGCGCGGGTTGTTGATTCACGACTACAAGGTCGACGACAAAGCCATCATCGAATCGGCCAACTTCGTGGTGGCCACTCAGCACAACATCGCCAGCATCAACACCAGCATCAAGCAGGCGGCCACCCGCCTGTTGGGCAAGAGCGACCAGGAGTTGCTCGACGGTGTCGAGTTCGCCATCCGTTGTTACGACCCGTGCCTGTCGTGTTCCACCCACCGGGTGGGGCAGATGCCCATGCAGGTGGACATCTGTCAGAGCGGTCAGGCCATCCGCAGCGTCAGGAGGTAGCCATGCCCGTGGTTCACATTGAAGAAGCCGGTTGTCGCGACTGCGGCCTGTGCGTCGACATTTGCCCGACCAAGGTGTTCGAGCAAGAGCCCACCAAGCAGATCGCCAAGGTCGTTCGCCAAGACGACTGCATCGGTTGCACGTCGTGCGTGTACCTGTGCCCGTCGCGCTGTCTGACGGTGACCGAGGCGAAACTGCAGCGGCCGTTCCATCGCATGGAGGCCCATGCGGCGCTGGTGTCGCGCTTCCTGCAGCAAACCCCGGCCACCGAGCAACTGACTCAGGCCGATTATGACGAGGCCCTGCGCGACGCCCAGGTGCGCCTCAAGGCGTTGGCTGATGCGTTGAAGGAGATCATGGGGCGCGGGCAGAAGGCGGTGGGGCGGTCGGCCGGCATGCTGGCCGCGGCCCACATGCCCGAGATGTACGAGACCACGCAGATGGTCGACCTGTTGGCCGGCCTTCGCAAACGCTTCGCCCATGCCTTCGAGTTCGACACTCAGATCGAGGACGACGGCCAGGCCGTCACCCTGACCTTCCCGTCCTGCGCCCTCGCCAAGGTCGTCACTCAGCAGGGCGAGGCTGTCGGCAGCGCCAGCCTTTGCGACCTCTTCCATGAATACTTCGCTGGCCTGATGAGCGCCTTCTCCGGCAAGAACTACAGTCACAGCACCGTAGGCACCGCTGGTCAGTGTGGTGTGAAGTTCCAGATCCGTAGTTAACCCAACGAACCCAGGAGGAATCGAACATGGCTTCTCGAACCGAAAAGATGCAGGACATTTTGCGCGGCCTTCGTACGGCGTCGCCCGACATCATAGGCGCCGCAGTGGTCAGCCTGGACGGCTTCATCGTCGCCTCGGTCCTGCCCAGTGAAGTCGACGAAGAGTTGGTCGCTGGCATGGCGGCGGCCATGTTGGGCGTCGGCGAGCGCATCGCCTCGGAACTGATGGCCTCGACCATGGAACAGGTCTACGTGCGCAGCGAGAAGGGCTACGTGGTGCTCAATGCCGTGGGTGCGGACTCCGTGCTGGTGGTCCTGACCAGCAAGGACGCCAAGCTGGGCCTGGTGTTCATCGAGGTCAAGCGCCGTTGCCTCGATCTGGCCAAGGCCATCCAAGCCTCCGCCTAGGCGAGAATGGAACAGGACGAAACGCAGGTCACGCTGATGCCGCGGCCTTCGGGTTCCGTGCGGCCGCGTTTTGTCCTCGGGGTGACGTTGCTGTTCGTCGGGTTGGGGGACCTGTTGTTCATGAGCATCGTGCTTCTGCCGCAGGTCCTGGCGGCCGAGTCGGTTCCCTCTGCTCGACCGAAGGCCAGGGCTACACCGGTGGTCGAGCCGGCGGCCCCGGCCGGCCTCGAAGCCGAGCGAGGGGTGGGCGAGGTGTCGAGGGGCGAGCCCGCGGCCCCGGTCGCGCCGCCCGTTGCCCCGCCCGAGCCCGCGGCCCC
>CAZHUY010000227.1:0-9771 GCA_964535465.1 uncultured Myxococcales bacterium | reverse complement strand
TCCTGGCATCAAAGTGTCAGCGATGTCTTGACCTGTTCACACGACCACGACCACGACCACGGCCACGGCCACGGCCACGGCCACGACCACGTCTACGACCACGACGTTTGGGGTTAGGTTGGGGGTGCCGCCCCCCTGTGGGCCGGCTTCAGCGGCGGCCTGGAGACTCGCCCGAGGCGGAACGGAGATAGCGGAAGAGATCGCCGCTGGTCGACAGCAACATCCAGCTCTCCTTGTCGATGGAATCGCGGAAGGTCTGCAGGCTCTGCACGAAGCGGTAGAGTTCCTTGTCCCGATTGAAGGCCTGGGCGTAGATGGTGGCCGCCTCGGCGTCCGCCTTCCCCATGATCTCCTGCGCCTGCCGGTAGGCCTCGGACTCGATCACCTTGAGCTCGCGCTCCTTCTTGCCCCTGATCTCGGCGCTCTTGCCCTGGCCCTCGGAGCGATGGCGATCGGCGATGCGCTTGCGTTCGGAGATCATCCGATCGAACACCTTGGCCTGAACGTCGTTGACGTAGTTGATGCGTTGGATCTGAACGTCGACCAGCTCGATGCCGTAGTCAGGCATGACGTGCGCGGCCCGCTCCAGGATCCGGCGCGTGAGCCCATCACGTCCCACCTGCACGGTGCGCGTGGCCTCCTCGCCGATCACGTCCTCGACCTCATCCCCCTTCTCGAAGGGTCGATTGCCGCTGCGGACCACCTCGAGGAGGTTGTTGTTGGCGATCACGTTGCGGGTCTCGCCATCGATGATGTCGTTCAGGCGAGACTGGGCCCCGCGCTCGTCACGCAGGCGTTGGAAGAACTGGAGCGCGTCGGCGATGCGCCAGCGCCCGTAGGTGTCGACCCAGATATACTTCTTGTCGCGCGTGGGGATCTGGTTGGCGTCGCCGTCCCACTCGAGCCATCGCTTCTCGAACCGGTTCACCACTTGGATGAACGGCGTCTTCGTGTGCAGGCCGGCCCTGGTGATGGGACGTCCGATGGGCTCGCCAAATTGCGTGATGACCACCTGTTCGGTCTCGGAGATGGTGTAGAGGCTCGACGAGAGGGTGATGAGGCCCAGCCCGACCACCGCCAGGGCGAGGAGGCGCATGCGGATCATGGCTTGACCTCCGACTTGACCATCTTGTCGAGCGGCAACAAGGGCACGACTCCCTTCGCGCTGTCATCGATGATGAGCTTGCGCCCCGCCACCGGCAGGACCTGCGACAAGGTTTCGAGGTGAAGCCGCGTTCGCGTTACCTCGGGGGCCTTGCGGTATTCCTCTTGCAGCGCGATGAACCTCTGCGCCTCTCCCTTGGCCCGGTTGACCCGGTCGACCGCGTAGCCCTCGGCCGCCTGCAGTTTCTGCTGGGCACGGCCGCTGGCGCGCGGGATCTCCTGGTTGTATTCCGCCCAGGCTTCGTTGATGGAACGCTCGCGTTCCTGAATGGCCTGGTTCACCTCGTTGAAGGATGGCCGCACGGGGGCTGGCGGGTTCACGTCCTGAAGCACGAGCTGCTGAACCGTGATGCCGGTCTCGTAGCGTTTGCACAGCTCGGACAAGAGCTGTTTGGCGTCCGCCGCGATCGACTCGCGGCCGACCGTGAGCAACTCGGTGACGCTGCGGTCGCCGACCACCCGCCGCATGATGGCCTCCGTCATCAAGCGGAACGTCTCTTCGACGTCCCTGACCTTGAACAGGTAGTTGTAGGGATCCGAGATCTTGTACTGGACGATCCATTCGACGTTGGCGACGTTGAGATCGCCGGTGAGCATCAGCGACTCGGCCTGCATGTTCTCCTCGTGCAGAGCGCTCTCGCGCGCACCCGTCCGGAATCCGAACTCCTGCTTGAGTTGTCGCTCGACGGGAACCTTGAAGACCTGCTCGATGCCGAAGGGAAGCTTGAGACGGAAACCCGGGTTGGTGATCCGGTCAAACCGGCCCAAGCGCGTGACGACGCCGACGGAGTCCGCGTTGACCTGGTAATAGGAGGAAACCAGGGCCGCGAGCAGCAAGAAGGCGGCACCCACCGCCAGGATGAGAGCTCGCGAGCGTTTCATCCAGGCCAGGCCTTGCCGCAACACATCGGCCAACTGGGGATCGCCGTAGGGACTTCCATTCCCGCCGTATGCCATGGATAGGTTGTTGCATCGCCTGCAAAGCGACGCAAGGCCAATCGCCGAGTCCAATCGCCGAGTCGGTGTCCGCTCAGGTCGTGGTCCTCTCGTTCACCACGTGCACGGTGCTGGTCGGGAAGGCGAAGGAGGAACCAGCCTGTTCGACGACCCCCATGAATTGCAGCAGGATGTCCTGTCTGATGAGCTGAAACTCGCCCCAGTCTTGGGTCTGGAACCAGGCCACGACCTCGATGTCCAGCGAGCTCGCGCCCAGCGCCATGAAGCGGACCACGACCGTGTCGGGCCAGATCAGGGGGTGCGCGCGCAGCACGCGTTCCAGGCCGGCCAGCACCTCACGCACCTGATTGGCCGTCGTACCGTAGACGAGCCCCACCGTGCAGGCGAGGCGCAGGCGATCGCGCGCCGTGAAGGATTCGACCCGCATGTCGGCCAGCTTTCCGTTGGGCAGGGTGATCAGCGTGCGGTCCGGCGTGCGGATCCGGGTGGAACGCAAGCCCACGGTCTCCACCGTCCCGACGAAGTCCTCGACCTTCACGGTATCCCCCTCGCGGAAGGGCTGGTCGGCCCCGATGGAGAAAGCCCCGAAGAGATTCTCCAAAGTGCTGCGGGCCGCGAGGGCGACCGCCAAGCCGCCAATGCCCAGTCCGGCCAGAAGGCTGGCCACCGGGTAACCTAGCTCGGAAAGAAAGGCGACCAAGGCGGCGGCGATCAGCGCGACCTTGCCGACCCGCGTCCCGAGGCGCAACAGGGGCCGCGAGCTCGGTCTGTCCAAGGACCAGCGCGAGGTGGTCAGGGCCTCGCCCACGACGTCGATGGCGCGCATGAGAGCCCAAAAGACGCAAAACAACAAGATAGCGCGCAGGCCTCGCTTCACCCCCGTCCGGACGGACGGCGCGAGCTCCAGCCATGGAATCCCCGCGTAGCAGATGGCGAGCCACCAGCCCAGGGTGAGCGGACCACCGGTTCGCGCCACCAGCGCGTCGTCCCAGGCCATGGAGGTGCGCGCCGCGATCCGCTGCAGGATCATGCGTGTGAGCCGACTGAGCAGATACCCGCCCCCCCATGCCAGCAAAAGCGGGGCGAGAAGGGCGAGCCATTGCCACCAGATCAGATCAGGCCGAGCAAACATGAAGATGATCCTTTCTGTCCAGCGGGATGAGATGTCAAGGACAGGGAAGGCCAGACCAAACATTGATGGTTTTCGACGTGACCCGGAGAAACATCTCGCTATAGACTGCGCCAACCATGGCTCGCATAGCTCCCTTTCGTGCCCTTCGTTTCGACTTCTCTCGCGTCACCGATGCTTCGCTGCTCATCGCCCCGCCCTACGACGTGATCGGCGAGGCGCAGCGCAAGGAACTCGAAGCACGCCACGCCCGCAACATCGTTCACCTGGATCTGCCGCGCGGCGAGGGCGACGAGCGCTACCAGAACTCCCGCCGCCAGCTCGAGGCCTGGCTGGCCGAGGGCAGCCTGCGCCAGGACGCGCGACCGGCCCTCTACCGCTACGAGCAGACCTTCAGTTTCGAGGGCGCCTCAGGCCGACGATCCTACACGCGCAAGGGCTTCATCTCGCTCATCGAGCTGACCCCCTTCGCCGAACGCATCGTGCTGCCCCACGAGCACACCCTGTCCGGACCCAAGGTGGATCGCTTCAAGCTCATCCACACCACGCGCGCCCACTACTCGCAGGTGTTTTCCTTGTACCGCGATCCCGCGGGCACGGCCGAGGCCGCCCTCGACGGCGCCTGTGCCGGCCCCGCGGATGTGGACACCACCACGCCGGACGGGTGCCGCCATCGCCTGTGGGCGGTCACCGATCCCGCGGTCATCGCCACGGTGGCCAAGACGCTGGCCCCCCGCCAGGTCATGATCGCCGACGGCCACCACCGCTACGAAACCATGATCGCCATCCGCGATGCCCTGCGCCCCGCGGGTGTGCCCATGGGCAAGTCCCTGGCCGACTGGGGCGTGATGTTCTTCGCGCGCGCCGAGGATCCCGGGCTGCTGGTGCTGCCCACCCACCGCATGGTGCACGGCCTGCCTGGCGACACGCTGGCCAGCCTGGCCGAGCGCGCCCGTCCGTGGTTCGACGTGAGTCAGGGCCAGGAAGAAAGCCCGGCCGCCATCGAGCAGCGCCTGCTGGCCGAGGGCGAGAAGACCGTGGCCTTTGGTGTGCGGCGACCGGGCGTGCCCGGCGTCACCTGGCTGCGCCTCAAGCCCGAGGCGGACATTTCCCGGCTGGGCCCGCCCACGCTGGCCAGGCTGGACGTGAGCGTGTTGCACGGACTCGTGCTCGGCCCGCTGCTGGGGATCGACGCCGAGGCCATGGCCCGCCAGTCGAATCTGGCCTACAGCCACGAGCTCAATGAAACCCTGGCCCGGGTGGCCAGCGCCGATGTGCAGGCCGCCTTCCTGAT
Source organism: uncultured Myxococcales bacterium (assembly GCA_964535465.1). Lineage (GTDB taxonomy): Bacteria > Myxococcota_A > Polyangia > Fen-1088 > Fen-1088 > Fen-1137. Next base: position 5,227 of record CAZHUY010000227.1, on the reverse strand, counting down.
GAACGCCACCAAGGTCGGCCAGGTTCTGGATGCCTGCGAGGCCGGCTTCGTGCTGCCGCAGAAGTCCACGTACTTCCAACCCAAGCTGGCCACCGGCCTGGTCATGGCCCGCATCGAGCCCGAGCAAGAGCCGCCGCAGGTATGAGCGCCGACGACGAAGGAGCGGTCACCCACGACACGCTCCTGCGCGGACGGATCAAACTGATTCAGCCGGTGCGCGGCTTCCGCTCCAGCCTGGATCCGGTGCTGCTGGCCGGCTTCATCTCACCACCCTTCGGCCATTTTCTCGACATCGGGTGCGGCACCGGCGCTCTGTCGTTCTTGTTGTTGGCCCACGACCCAGCCGCCACGGGGGTGGCCCTGGAAATCCAACCGCGCCTGGCGCGCCTGACCGCCAGGGCCGTCGAGGCGAACCAGTTCTCGCGACGCCTGACCGTGGTGGAGGAAGATGCTCGCCAAACCCAGGCCATCGCGCAGGGAACCTTCGATCTGGTGGCCACCAACCCACCCTTCCGGCCCCTGGGCAGCGGAAACCTTCCGCCCCACAGCGAGAGATCGCTGGCCCACCACGAGGTCACCTTGGCCCTGGCCGACTGGCTGGACCTGGCCCACACCGCCCTGCGCCCCGACGGTCGTCTGTGCGCCATCTTTCCCACCGACCGTCAGGACGAAGTGCACGCGGGCCTGCGCCAACGCGAGATGAGCATGACCCGGGTGCGCATGATTCAGGCGCAAGCCACCACGGCGCCGCTGCGCTTCTGCTTCGAAGCCCGCCGAGCGCCACAGGTCACCGCGCCGCTGGTCGAAGCGCCGCTGGTCATTCACGAGAAAGGCGGCTACTCGCCCGAGGTCCGCCGCATGCTCGGGGAAGAGATATGAAGGTCCGCCTGGCCACCCTCCTCGCCCTCTGGTTTGGCTGCGGGCGCGTCCCCAAGGCGCCCGGCACCGCGGGCACGCTGGGGGCCATTCCCCTCTATCTTCTGCTCAGGCACCTGGGCGGGTTGCCCGCGCTCGCCCTCGCGGCGGTGATCGTCACCATGGTCGGCATCTGGGCCGCCAACCAGGTGGTGCGCAGCACCGGACTCAAGGATCCCCAAACGGTGTGCATCGACGAAGTGGCCGGTGTGCTCATCACTTGGCTGGCCGCCCCCGACACCTGGATTGGCCTGCTGGCCGGCTTCGTGCTCTTCCGACTCTTCGACCAGCTCAAGCCCTGGCCGGCACGCGCCGCCGAGCGCCTGCCCGAGGGTTGGGGCGTGATGATGGACGACGTGGCGGCCGGCATCTGGGGAGCAGGTTGCCTGCTGGCCGGCCGCGCCCTGGGTTGGCTGTAGTCTAGCAGTCCCCAAAGGAGGCCCTCGATACCGGGGGGCAGACAGCGAGGGGAGAACATCCAAGGAAGCCAGGAAAACAGGAAGCCTTGGTGAGGCGGCAGGGAGGGAATGACGCGCATCCAGCTCAGTGCTCTCCACCCAGCGCGCTATCGGCGCATCGCTCCGCTCGAAACGCGAGCCGGCGGGAGTTTTTGCGGCGGCTGGCATGGGTCCGTGAGAAACTGAAGACGCTGTCGTCATGCCAACCACGCGCATCTGCTCTCGCTGTGGCCATTCGATCACAGGGACCTTGGATCGCTGTCCCCACGATGGCACCCCGCTCTTCGCCGAGGAGGTCGTGGCGCGCGTGGGCATGGTGCTCAAGGATCACGAGATCCAGGGCGTCATCGGCGAGGGCGGCATGGGCGTGGTGTACCGCGCCCAGCACGTGGTCATCGAAAAGCCGGTGGCCATCAAGGTGCTGCACGACCACTACGCCCGCCAGAAGGACGTGGTCGAGCAGTTCCTGATCGAGGCCAAGGCCGCCAGCCGCATCCGTCACCCCAACATCATCGACGTGACGGACTTCGGAACCACGCCCGATGGCATGGTCTTCCTGGTGATGGAGTACCTGGACGGCGAAAGCCTGGCCGACCGGCTGGCCCACACCCACCGCATCCCGGTCTTCGAAGCGGTGAACATCGTCCGCCAGGTGGCCAGCGGGTTGGGCGCGGCGCACGAGCTGGGCATCGTCCATCGCGACCTCAAACCGGCCAACATCTTCCTGTGCACGCGCGAGGGACGGCGGCGCATCGTTCGCCGCGTGGAAAACGCCTCCGGTCCGTCATTCACCGTCGAGCCCGAGCGCACCTTCGACTACGTCAAGCTGTTGGACTTTGGCGTGGCCAAGTTCCTGGACCTCGGCCCCAGCATGGCCACGCGCGCGGGCGTGATCTGCGGCACGCCCCACTACCTGTCGCCCGAGCAGGCGCAGGATAGGCCGGCCAGCGAGCGCAGCGACCTCTACGCCTTGGGCGTGGTCTTCTACGAGATGATCGCGGGCACCGTCCCCTACGGGGGCGACTCGATGCTGCAGATCCTGAACGGGCACGTGAACAGCCAACTGATCCTGCCCAGCCAGCGCGCCCCCGAGGCCGGCATCCATCCCAGCGTGGACGCGGTGGTGGCCAAGTGCCTGGAAAAGGATCCCGCGCGCCGCTTCGCCAATACCGACGAGCTGTGCGAGGCCCTGAACACCTGCGTGGCCGACCGGGCTTTTCTTCGCGACGCCCACCGCCTGCCCGGCATCGAGGCCTCGGGCATCGAACTCTCCAAGGGCACCAGCAGCCGGGCGCGCAGCCGGCATGCCACCGATCTGACCGTGGACATCCCCGACGAGCGCGCCGCCGACCGCGGACACAGAGGCGAAGACCTCAGTGTGTTCGATTCGGTGGACAGTCAGCTGGCCGCGGCGGGCGATGCGAGTCTGTACGAAGACACCGAGTGGCTGCGGCGCAACCACGCCAAGACGACGATGCGCATCGCCCTGGCGGCCGGACTGTTGACGCTCGCCGCGGGTTTCGGAGCCTGGGCTCTCCTGCGTCCGGACAGCAAACCACCCGTGCCCGTGCAGCCCCCGCTGGCGGCACCAGCCGCGGCGCCCACGCCACAACCGCCCCCAACACCGGCACCTGCCCCGACCGCGCCGACCCCGGTGCCCGGCGTGGCCGCTCCCGCGCCCGCGCCGAGCCAAGCGGCCGCACCCACCACCAGCGCCCCGGTGCCCCCCGCCGCGCCGACCACGACGCCCCCCTCTCTCCCAGCGGCAGGCAAGACGCCCGCGCGTGCGGCGGCCAAGGTCGCCAGGTCGCGCACGTCCAACCTGCTTTACGGCGTGCCAGTCCCGGCCGAATTCATGCCAAAAAACCCGGAGCCCGCGCCCTCTCCCGTGGCGACGACGCCCGAACCTCCTCCACCTCCCGCCCCCGCTGTCGACACGGATGCTCTCCTGCGCAAGGCCCAACAAGCCTACCTGAACAACTACTACGCGGTGGCCATCGAGAACGCCCGCGAGGTTCTCAAGGCCAGACCGAACAGCCAGGCCGCCTACCAGATCATCGCCGCGTGCTCATGTTCCCTGGGCGAGGCCGCCGAGGCCCGCGAAGCCGCCTCTCACCTGGACGGCAAGAAACGCAAGTTGGCCCTGACAGTCTGCGAACGCAAGGGCCTCAAGATCGACGAGTGATGCGCGACGGCGCCTCCGGATTCCGGTGTACACTCACGATCCAACTGGGGGGAATCACGATGCTCATGCGCTCCACCTCTTGTGGTGTTCTCGTGGTCGCTCTGCTTGCCCTGGCTCCGGCTTGCCCTTCGTCGGACAAGAAGACCGGCGAGGCGACAGGGGATGGGGCCGCAGGCGGTGACGTCAATCCGGGGGCGGGCGGACAAACCGGGGCAGCGGGCGCCACGACGGGCTCGACCAGCACGGGGAGCACGCACGGCGGCGGCGCGACGGCTGCTGGCGCGGGCGGCACCAGCAGCAGCGCGATTCCCGAAACCTGCATCGGCTCCTCGTTCCTGTCCGCGCTCGGCAAATCCACGGTGCTCGTCGGCGCCTCGATGGACGACGCGACCGCGGCCAAGGCCCCCTTTGACGGCCGCTACCTGTATCTCTCGGGCGGGTACTTCGACGGCGCGTCGCCGTGCGCCTCATGCGCCAGCGGATGCACCGCCGCCCAGACCTCGTGCGCGAATTCAGCAGGCGGGTGCGCGTGGTGGGGTTGCTGGCAGTACGACCAGGATCCGCCCGGCCAGTACGCGGTCGGGTTCATCGACACCAACGAGAAGGCCAAGCAGCTCCCCATGTTCACCTACTATCAGGAGCTGCAAGCTTCAGGATTGAACGAAGGGACCAAACAGGTGGCGGGCCTGGGCGACGCGGTCTTCCTGACCCGATACTTCGCGGACTGGCGATTCCTGCTGCAGAAGATCGGCGCGCGCACCGCCCTGCTGCACATCGAACCCGACTTCTGGGGCTACGTGCAGCAGTTGAACCCCGATCCCCACGCTGTCCCGGCCAAGGTCGCGGCTGCCAATCCCACCGACTGCGCCGGCTACGAAGACAGCGCCGCCGGCTTCGCCAAGTGCCTCATCCACATGGTTCGCGTGTACGCGCCCAAGGCCAAGGTCGGGCTGCACGCCTCGGCCTGGGGCACCAAGTTCGACGTCTTCGGAAACACCGATACCAGCCTGAATGTGGCTGGCGAGGCCAACAAGATGGTCTCGTTCCTGACCGCGCTGGGGGCCAAGGATGGCGACTTCATCGTCTCCGATCCCTCGGATCGCGACGCCGGCTACTACCAATCGGTCAGCCGCAACACCTGGTGGGACGCCAGCAACGCCAAGCTGCCCAACTTCCGCCAGGCCTTCACCTGGGTGAAAGCCGTGGCCGAGGGCCTGAGCCTGCCCGTCATTCTCTGGCAGATCCCGGTGGGCAACATGAGCCAGGGCAACACCACCGACCATTGGCAGGACAACCGCCTGGACACCTTCTTCGCCCACATGGACGAAGTGGCTGCCGCGCACATCGTGGGCCTGTTCTTCGGCGCGGGCATGGGCGGCATGACCACGCCCGAGACCGACGGCGGCAACCTGGTGGCCAAGACCAAGGCCTACGCGACGGCCGGCGGCACCAGGCTTTGTCCGTAGGGCCCAGCCCCTTCCGTCTCCCCCTCCGTCTCTGTGTCCTCTGTACTACGAACGTCGAACTTCTTCGCGGGCCGCGAACATGTTCTGGGGTCACAGCCCAACACTGCGCGTCCGAAGGTATTGCCGTGGCCGTGGCCGTTGTCGTGGCCGTGGTCGTGGTCGTGTGAACAGGTCAAGACATCGCTGACACTTTGATGCCAGGA
>CAZHUY010000226.1:0-9807 GCA_964535465.1 uncultured Myxococcales bacterium | reverse complement strand
GACGAGAGCCAGATTCGCCAGGCCTTGCTGAACCTGGTGCGCAACGCCAAGGAGGCCATGCCCGAGGGCGGCCGCATCCGCGTGGAGGTGGGCGCGGTGGACGCGAGCTGGCTGCGTTTGAGCGTGGCCGACAACGGGCCCGGCATCGGCGCCGAGAACTTGGGCAAGCTCTTCGACCCCTTCTTCAGCACCAAAGACAAGGGCACCGGGCTGGGATTGGCGCTGGTGCAACAGATCGTCAGCGAGCACGGCGGGCGCATCGAGGTCGACCTGCCGCCCGAGGGCGGAACGGTGTTCTCGCTGGTGCTGCCGGTGGCCGGGCGCGCGGAGGCCGTCTCCCGGCAGGGAGAGGCGGGGGCCGCGCACGGCGTGGTAGCATAGGGCCATGTCCAGCGACGAAGCCCAGCCCGAGATCTACGACGACTACGACGCCTTCTTGCGCAAGGCGATTCGCGACTATTACGAACGCGGGTGGAAGAGCCGCAAAGGCAACTTCATCGCGCTGCTCATCGCCTCGGGGCAGATGGCGTCCATGGCCAAGGACACCGTGTCGGACAGTGGCAACCTGAAGAAGGCCGCCATCGGTGCGGCCAGCGTGGTGGCCCTGCGCCTGGCCTGGCGCTACTTCCTGGCCGGCCCCTTGGGGATCATCGTGGGCGTCGCGGCCTTGGGCTCGGCCATCGCCTACCTGGGCAAGAACCAGAAGGAGGTGACCGGCAAGATCGCCCCCTACAAGACGCTGGTGGGCGAGAACCGCACGCGCTTCGAGGAGATCCAGGGCGGCTACCGCGCCGGTCGCTACGACCAAGCTGGCCGCAACCTGATGGTGGACGGCTTGATGCAGAACTTCCTGAAGAACATCGACGAGGCGTGAACCGGCGAGCAGCGGCTCGTGGTCGGCGGACAGGGTGGGGGCGCGCGAGGGTGGGAGGGTGACGGAGGATCTTGTGGTTGTCCCCGGTTTCGTTTGTACTTGGCCCCATGAGATCCTCGCTTACGCGCCGGCTCGTCGTGGTCGGTGCTCTCTCGTTGTTGGCTTGTGCCTCGGCCGGCAGAAGGGGGCCGGCCACCATGCCCCCCGAGGGGTGGGGCATCCGTTCGCCGGGCGGTCTGGTCACGGTCGAGGTGCGCAGCTTCGTCCCGCAAGGCGTGGCTGAATACCCCAGCCAGCCGCGCCTCTATTACCGGGCCTTCGTGGGTGGGGGTGACGCGCGCTTCGAGATGCTGCGCTGGTCGCCCCTGGGCATCACGCGCGCCGATGCCGATTTCACCGACGATCTCCGCTTCATCGGCGACAGCCAGCGCAACCTGGCCGAGACCTACAGCATGGCGCGCGGCAAGCGCACCCAGGTGAGCGACAACGGGATCGAGCAGGTGCTGTCCTTCGAGACCCCCCAGCGCGAACGCATGGATCTGGTGGTGCGGGTCTTCGATGACGGTTTCGGGTTCTGCTATCGCTTCCCCAACGGCGCGGGCCAGAGCGTGAGCATCACCCACGAGTTTACCGGCTTCCGCATGGCCGAGAACCTGCGCGCCACCATGCTGCCGCTGTTCGATCCCGGGGCGAGCGGAGCCTCCGAGTGGATGGTGGATCTGGCGACGGGGACGGCCGCGCCCGCCGGGGCTGGTTGGGCCTTGCCCGCGCTCTTCTCGACGCCCGAGGGATCGCGTTGGGCCTTGTTGACCGAATCGGGGGTGGCGCCCGGGCACGCGCTCATGGGTCTCGCCGCCAAGGCCGAGGGTGGGCTTTACAGCTTGCGCTTCCCCCATCCCGACGAAGAGGCAGGGCAGGGGGCGGTTCAGCCCAGCGGCACCTTGCCCTGGGCCACGCCCTGGCGGGTGGTGATCCTGTCGGATCGTCTCGCCGGCCTGGTGGAATCGACGCTGGTGACCGATCTGGCGCCACCCGCGCCCGCGGGCCTCGGTTTTCCGCCGGGCCACGCCGTCTGGCCCCTGACCGGCCAAGGCGCGGGCGTCGGTCGAGGGGCGGTGAGCCTGGCCGCGAGCCTCGCCTGGGGGTACGCCATGCTGTCGGCTACCTGGCCCAGCATGGAGGGCGGCACCTGGTCGGGCCTGGCCAAGGAAGCGGCCAGCAAGAAGGTCGGGCTGCTCATCGGCTCGCGCGAAGCCACGGCCGTGCCCTGGCCGGATTTCGCCAGGGTCGGACTGAAGGGCGCGCGCGTGGCGGTCTCGGCGAGCGGCAAGCCCGAGGTGGTTCGCTCCTTGCTGGCCATGCTGGAGGAGGCGCGTAAGGCGAATCAGGTGGTGCAACTCGACGGACGCATCGCCGGCGCGGGCTGGGATCGCACCTACCCCAATCTGCTGGGCAGCACCGACTGGCGCGGCGGCGCACGCAGCGGCGCCCGGCAAGCGCGCCGCAACACCATCGAGCCTTTCACCCGCAACATCGTGGGACCCATGGAGCCCATGCCGCTCGCCTTCAAGCACGCGTCGCGACCAGCGCCCATGACCTTTGGACACATGTTGGGGACGGCGTTGGTCTTCGAGAGCGGGCTACGAACCCTGGTGGACGACGCCGGCGGTTTGCCCAAGGAAGCCTCGGAGATCCTGTCCGGCATGCCCACGGCCTGGGACGAGACGCGTCTGCTCGATGGCGATCCCGGCCACACCGTCATCATCGCCCGCCGCAAGGGCCGCGCCTGGTACATCGGAGGCCTGAACGGCGACAGCGGCAGCAAGAAGCGTGACATCCCCATGGAGCTGGTGGGCACCGGCCTTTTCCAGATGGTCCTGGTGGCCGACGGTCATTCGCCCAACGAGCTGTGGGTGACCAGGCGCGAGCGCAACGCCACCGACGTCCAGGGCATCAAGCTCTTGCCGTATGGTGGATTCCTGATGCGTTTGCTTCCGCAGCAGTGATCACACGACCATCCACGGTCGCGGCAGGAAACACTCTTCATACGTGCGCAGGGCATAGCGGTCGGTCATGCCGGTGATGAAGTCGGCCACCGCGCGCGACACATCCTCGTTCTCGGGGACGCCCTTGGGCCAGTGGTGGGCGTGGAATTCGTCGACGTGTTGGTGGAAGTAGTTCCACAGCTCGCTCACCACGCGCTCGGCGCGCTCGAATTCCCTGCGGATGGTGGGGTGTTCGTAGACCCGCTCGTACAGCGTGTCGCGCAGGTCGATGAGGGCGTCCATGACCTCCGGGCTGAGGCGCACCTGGCGCTTTTGCTCCAGGCGCGTGGCCATGACCACATCGGTGACCAACTTGCTGATGCGTTCGCTGTGGCTGTGCCCCAGCACCGCCACGATCTCGGCGGGCAGATCCTCTTCGCTCAGGATGCGGCCGCGGATGGCGTCGTCCAGGTCGTGGTTCACGTAGGCCGCGATGTCGGCGATGCGCGCGATCTGTCCCTCCAGCGTCACGGCCGAGAGCTCGGGGTCGTCCGACACCACCGGCCCCTTGCCCTTCGAGTGCTTGAGGATACCGTCGCGCACTTCGAAGCTGAGGTTGAGGCCTTGCCCGTCGCGTTCCAGCACCTCGACCACGCGCACCGATTGCCGACCGTGGTGAAAGCCGCCGGGCACCAGCTTGGCCAGGGCGCGCTCGCCCGCGTGGCCGAACGGCGTGTGGCCCAGGTCGTGCCCCATGGCGATGGCCTCGACCAGCGATTCGTTCAGGCGCAAGGCGCGCGCGATGGTGCGCGCGATCTGCGACACCTCCAAGGTGTGGGTCAGGCGCGTGCGGTAGTGATCGCCCGTCGGGGCGAGAAAGACCTGCGTTTTGCCGCCCAGACGCCGAAACGACTTGGAGTGCAGGATGCGGTCGCGATCGTGCTGGAAGATGGGGCGCGAGTCGTCGAGGGGTTCGGGGCGTTCGCGGCCGCGTGAGGCGTGGCTCTTCTGCGCGAAGGGCGAAAGCACCTTGTCCTCATCGGCCTCCAGTTGCTCGCGAATGGTCATGGTCCCTCGTCACCATGGCACGAGTAGGGCGGAATGGCATGTGTTTCGCGGCCGTTTCCCGGGCCCCACCCAAGGGCCATGGCGGCCCGACGAACAGGGCGGGTGCCGAGCGTGCTGTCGGGTGCTATCAGATGCCTGTGTTCGATCCCATCCCGACCGATTCGCTTTCCCCTCGCGGGGGGATCGTGCGTGCCGCGCGCCGGCCGCCCGGCTGGGTGGTGGCGGGACCACCGCCCAACACGCCCGCGGATCCTGGCGACTGCTGGCCGGGACCGGGGGAAGACCTGTGCTGGTTGGCCGGTAACTGGCGCATCCTGCAGCGGCTCGACGGGCACCGCACCTCGCTCGACGATCTGGTGACCGCGCACCTGGCGGCCAGTTTGTGCCCACGCCCGCCCGCGCGTTGGCTGGATCTGGGGACCGGCATCGGCAGCGTGGCCTTGTTTCTGGCCTGGAAATTTCCGCAGGCGCGCGGCCTGGGCGTCGAGGTTCAGGACATCTCGATGGCCATGGCGCGCCGGAGCTTTGCCTGGAACGGCGCCAGCCACCGCGTCGAGATCCGTCACGGCGATTTTCGTGAGCAAGGCGTGCTGGCCGGGGAGGGCGCCTTCGATCTGGTCACCGGCACGCCTCCCTACTTTCCCATCGGCACCGGCCCGCAATCCACGCTGGCGCAGCGGGCGCCCTGCCGCTTCGAGCACTGTGGGGGCGTCGAGGCCTACTGCGAGACCGCGGTCCGCGTCCTGGCGCCCGGCGCGCCCTTCGTGGCGTGCGAGGCTTGGATTCAGCGCGCGCGTGTCGAGCCCGCGGCCCGCGCCGCCGGCCTGGCCCTGACCCATTGGCGCGACATCGTCCCGCGCGCCGGCAAGACGCCTCTGTTGGTCATCTTCGCCATGACCCAGGTGGAGAAGGCCGCGCCCATGGTCGAACTGCCGCCCCTCATCGTGCGCGACCAGCACGGCCAGCGAACCTCCGAGTTCCGCGAGCTTCGCGAAGCCATGGGCATGCCGGGCTGGTGACGGGGCGTGGTTGGTATTGTCGTGAAAACGACCAGGTTGGCACCCATGTGCGGTGTTCGCTAGGGGGCAGGGGATGTGCGCAAGGCTTGAAAAGTCGCGAAGCGTCCGTCACAATCGCTGCTATGAGTCATGGGCCTGTAGACTATCTTGCCCGCCTATCCCTGAGGGGATTCGTCGTGCTGACCATTGTGCTGATGGCAGGACCGGCTCTTGGTGCCAGCCGTCGCGCCCAAGAGAAGACCGCCCGCAAAGCATGCCTGACGGGCGATTACGCCAAGGGCGTCGCTATCCTGGCGGACCTGTTCGTTGAAACGCGTCAATCCATCTACATTTACAACCAAGGCCGCTGCTACGAGCAGAATCGCCGATACGGGGACGCTATCGCGCAATTCGAAGAGTACGTGCGCACCGCCGACTCCAAGTCGGCCGAAGGCGATATCGCGGAGGCAGAGAAACACATCGCGCTGTGCAAGGAGAAGCTGGCGGAGGAAACCAGAAGCCAACTGCTGCTGACGCCTCCGGCCCCTGCCCCGGTCCTAGCGCCGACTCCCCAGCCGCTACCCGTGGCGACGCCGGTGGAACCTGACGTGGTGGAGGTTCGACCCAAAGCACCTCCCGCCCAGGGGGAACGCCGGTGGGGCTTGCTGACGACAGGCATCGTGGCCAGCACCCTTGGGGCCGGCGGTCTCGTGGCTGGCCTCGTTTTCAACCTGAAGGCCAACGACGCGGCCAAGAAGGTGGAGACCCAAGTGGGCGCCTATCCGGCCAGCAGCAAAGACGAGAAGAACTTCAAGACCTACGCGTTGATTGGGTACGGCGCGGGCGCCGCGTGCCTGGCAACCGGCGTGGTCCTGATCGCGGTGGGTGCCGTCAGAGCAAGCCCTCCCGCTTCGACGGAGATAGCCTTCGTTCCCACGGTCGGACCGGGCCTGATGGGCGCGATGCTGAGAGGAGGCTTCTAGTGAAAAGTCAGTCCCCGAACCGAAGGCTTTCCCGGAGCTTCTCGCTCTTGGCTGCTGCATTGATGTGTGTCGGCTGGACGTCGTGTTTTCGTGGCTACGACCTATCCAAGGTCAGATGCGCCAAGAATGCAGACTGTCCAGATGATTACTCTTGTGAGCTGCTCCCCAAGCAGACGCACGGCCTCTGTGTCAGTCGTGCGCGCGACGGCTCAATCGACTCGGCCAAGGACGGCTCGCAGGGTGGACGCTCGGACGCGCGAAGCGGGACGGGTGGTTCGGGCGGGCGAACGGCATCCAGTAATTCCCATACGCCTATCGGCGGCTCGGGGGGCTCCTCGGGTGGCGGTGAATCGAGCGGTGGCGAGGCAACGGGTGGGGTGACATCGACGGCAGGCTCGATCTCCAATCCGGACGCTCCGGTAGCACCTTCTGACGGAGGGTTGCTCACAGGCGCCCCCTGCTCAAAAAACGAGGATTGCGCGAACACCCTGTGCATCGATGGTTTCTGTTGCGACAAGGAATGCGCTGGATGCAACGCTTGCTCCAATGAGATGACAGGCGAGGCCGATGGAACTTGCGCACCGGTCTCGCTTGGGAATGATCCCCACGAGGCCTGCGCTGACGAGACCACCGCCAGTCCGGCAAAACCCTGCGGCAATGACGGCAATTGCGACGGCACAGGCGCCTGTCGCAAGGTGGGAGAAGGTCAGTCGTGTGGCGTGGCCTCGTGCAGCGACAATGGCGGCAAGTTCACGCCCGCGCCCAAATGCGACGGCAAGGGCTCGTGCGTGGCGGGCAAGTCCGAAGACTGTGCGCCCTACGAGTGCGCGACGACCGGCTGCAAGCGGACGTGCACGACCCAGGACCAGTGCGATGGGACGACCACTTACTGCGACACCGTGGCCGGCCTGTGTGTCTCCAAGAAGCCCAACGGCACCGTGGCCGCCAAGGGGCGCGAGTACGAGTGCACATCCGGGATCATTTCGGATGGCGTCTGCTGCGACAAGGAGTGCACCGACTGTCGCGCCTGCACGGCCGCTTTGAATGGACATGATGCGAGCACGACGGGCTCGTGCTTGGCCGTGGTTTCGGGCAAGGCGGACCCGCATGGGACGTGTTCGGCATCGACCGATCCGTGCGGTTTGGATGGGACGTGCAACGGATCGGGGGCGTGCCGCTACAAGGCGGCGATTGGCGCCGATTGCGGTACCCCCTCGTGCAACCAGATGACTTCGATGATCACCAAGAGCACCTGCAGCGAGAGTCGCACCTGTGGCGCGGGCTCGGCCGCTGCCTGTCCGGGGGCGAAGGCTTGCGCCTCGACCAGCGCCTGCATGACCGGCAACTGTACGAACGAAAGCCATTGTGCCTCCGGCCACTTCTGCGCGAACGGTGTCTGCACTCCCCAATACGATGACGGGCATAGCTGTACCGGGGCCAACGTGCAATGCAGGAATGGCCACTGTGTCGGCAGCACCTGCTGCTCGACGGCGTGCGGGGAGTGCCGCACATGCGCCAATTCGACAGGAACCTGCACCGCGAATCCGGCAGCCAACGGCACGAGCTGCAGCACCGGGGTGTGCAACAACGGCGTCTGTAACCAGTGCACGGCGGGAATCAGTTGTCAGGTCCCCGGAGAGGAATGCTGGTACCACGAGACCGATTGCTCATCCGGAACGAGCGTGTGCAAGAAGACCTCGTACAACAATGGCATCGAGTGCGGCGAAGGGCCGAGTTGCTCGGGAACCACCAGGTCCTATGGTCACTGGATATGCACTTCCGGCACCTGTGCCAAGCCCACCACGTACACCGAGTGTCCATCAACCGGCTGCAACACCAGCACCGGGTTGTGCAATACCGCCTGCAGCAGCTCGACGGAAATCGCGTGCGGAAACGCCTGTTGCCCCAAGTCGACCCAGTACTGCAACTCGAACAACGTCTGCGCCAACAGGATCGCGCCGGGTGGCGCGTGCCCGAGGGGCAACGAATGCCAAAGCGGGGCGTACTGCGTGTCTGGCACGTGCTGTGAGTCCCAGTCGTGCGGGCATGATCAGACCTGCAGCTCAGGTCGTTGCGCCTGCACCGGACTCACCTTCACCTGCGGTGGTTGCGGCGTCTGGACCTTTGGCACGGGAACCGAGGGATGGAGTGCCATAGAAGGCGGCGGCACCGTAGGCATCAGCGCCAGTGGAGGGCGCCTCGCGATTGCGGTGTCAAGTACGGGGTCCGACCAATTCGCGTTCTGGGTTCCGATCTGCAACGCCGGATCCGCCTTCTTGTACGACTACGTGCTGACTGCTGACGTCGCTATTTCTACCAGCTCTGAGACTTATGCCGTCATGCTCGGTATGACGTTCGTTGACGGCGTGTCTGACGACATGAGTGAAGAAAGCCTGGTGCTGACGCCCGGTCTCAGCTCACCTATCACGGTGAAATTGACCCCCGATCGAGCAGCGGAGGGCGTTGGGTTTGGCGTGATCACGGGCGGTGCCTGGTCCGGAACCATCTACCTCGACAACGTCAGGGTGTCGGCGCCCTGAGCACCCCACTCTGAAGGGACATGGACCAAGAAGACGACCCTGGTTGGCCGCGACATGGCCCGCCAGCCGGTCGCCAGGCGTTCCCAACCTACTTGACGAAGATGTCGGGCTTGGGGGGATCCTTCATGCCGCTGCCGATGTGGAAGCCGGGGTGGGGCGGTTGGTTGTAGCTCGACTGCTCGAACGTCACCTGCATGCGGTAGGTCGGATCGTGCATCAGCGTGTAGAGGCGTCGCTTGGTCAGCGCGGTGGTGGTGTACAGGCGCAGGGCCTGGTTGTTGGTCTCGCGCACCACCAGCTCCTCGCGCCAGTCGCCCAGCAGATCCGCGGTGAGCGTGGGGGTGTTCTTGGTGCCGTTGCAGCCGGCGCACTCGTTGGGCGCGAGCAGGGGATCGTTGACGCCGAGCTTGCTGATGGTGGCGCCGTCCAGCAGTTCGCGTGAGTCGTCGGCGTCCCAGAAGATGAGGAAGTTGGTGGGGCCGGGCTTGTTGCCCACGCTGGCCCCGCTGCTGGCCGAGAAGAGTGGGCTGAACTTCGAGCTCCAGAACTCCGCGCCGGGGTTGCTGGGCGAGATGTCGGCGGCCACGCCGCGTCCGTTGTCTGCGCTTCCCGCGGCCTTGGCGAGGATGGCGCAGGTCGAACCGTCGTGCAGGTCGTAGCCGCCGTCGCCCTCGTGAGGCATGAAGACCGAAATGCCCTTGCCGGGCACGTGCTCGCTGACGTGCAGGGCATCGCCATGGCCCAGGCCGGTTACGCAGCGGAGCGTCCCGTTGCTGTTGATGGTGGTGGACCCGGTGATGAACTCTTGCGCCCCGTCGCCGTCCACGTCCGCCACCATGGCCGCGTGGTTCCCCTGTCCCTCGACCTTGCTGTTGCCACTGGCGGAATCGAAGCCCCAGTTCTTTTCCAGCTTGCCCGCGCGCCAGGTGTACGTGGTGACGGTCATGCGCGTGTAGTAGCCCCGTTGCTCGATGATGCTGGGCAGGCCGGACGCGGTCTTGCCGCCCCCGTCCTTGACGAAGCCCGCGCCGGCGTTGTAGCGGTCCATCCGGTTACCGTAGTCGTCGCCCCACGTGGCCTTCAGGGTGGTCCCGCGCGCGATGGGGTAGTTGACCGTGGCCAGCTCTTCGCCGGTGGGGCCGGAAAACACCGTCAGGTATTCGGGGCCGGTCAGGATGTAGCCGCTGGCGTTTGCGTATTTCTTGCTGTCGTCGTCATTGGCGGCCGGGCCGGCTTTCAGGTACCCGCCCTTTCCGTCCTTTGTTCCGGGCGCGGTTTTCACCACCACCTCGGCCTTGCCGTCGCCGTCGAAGTCGTACACCGCAGGCTGCGAATAGTGCGCGCCCGAGCGGATGTTGG
>CAZHUY010000225.1:0-9811 GCA_964535465.1 uncultured Myxococcales bacterium | reverse complement strand
CAGAAGGTCTTCGCCTCCGAGGCGGAACCCACCGCTTGCCCCGCCTGCGGCAAGAAGAACCTGACCCAAGACCCCGACGTCCTCGATACTTGGTTCTCCTCGGCCTTGTGGCCCTTCTCCACCTTGGGATGGCTCTCGAGAAAACGCGCGACCCGCAGCCCCGCCAGGTTGTGCTGACGCATGCGCAGGCCAAAGGTCTTGAGCCCGCGTTCCAGCAGGAAGCAGGAGAACGGGCCGGGCATGGCGCCGATCATGCGCTGCAGTTTGCACAGGGGCTCGAGCAGCGCGTGCCGCCCCAGGGTCACGCCCGCCAGCAGATCGTTGTGCCCACCCAGGTACTTGGTGGCCGAGTGGATCACGATGTCCACGCCCAGATCCAGCGGCCGAATGTTGAAGGGCGTGGCCAGGGTGGCGTCGATCATGGTCAGCACCTTGCGCTGGCGTGCCACCTTCACGATGGCGGGCAGGTCCAGGACACGCAGGTACGGGTTGGTGGGCGATTCGGTGAAGATGATGTTGGTGTTGGGGCGGATGGCCTTCTCGATGGCGGCCGCGCTCGGCTCGACCAGGCTGGTCTCCACGCCCATCTTGGCCAACATGTTGGTGGCAAAATCGCGTGTCTGCCGATAGCAGTCGCTGGTCAGCAGGATGTGGCCCCCCTTCTTCATGTAGGCCATCAGGGTCAGGGTGACCGCGCTCATGCCGGTGGAGAACAGGATGGCGCGCTCGGCGCCCTCGACGGCGGCCAACTTGCGCTCGGTCTCCTGCTGGGTCGGGTTGCCGTAGCGGCCGTACTCATGCTCGCGAATCAGCCGACCCTGACCCTTGGCCTTCATGAATTCGAAGACCTCGCTGGTGTTGGCGAAGCTGTAATTCGAGGTCTGCACGATGGGCGTGGACACGGCGTTGTGAGCCTTGCGCCGGCGCGCCCGTCCGTGGATCGCGAGTGTCGACGGCCCCCAGGCGGGGGCAGGAGTGGAAGCCTTTCGTGACGCCTTCTTGGCCATGAGGCGGCCTAGCGTATCAGGTTCGGGCCAGAGGATGCAGAGGCTTGAAGGGTGAGCGGCAGCCTGCCAAACACCCTCTCAGGCTAGAGCCCGGCGGTGTCGCTGAAGAGGGCCGTGATCTCGGCGGCGGACAGGGCGCGGCTGTACACGCGGAAGCTGTCGACGAGGCCGTCGAAGTAGGGATCCGCGTCGAAGCGTGACTTGCCGATGAAGGCGTAGTCGATGCTGCCCAGGTCCTTGGGCCGCAGGTTCACCGTGGCGCTGAAAGACGTCTCGTTACCATCGATGTAAAGCCTGCACCCTCCGCCGGACGCGAACACCAGCGCGATATGCTTCCAGGTGTTGACCGCCAGGCTGGGGGCGGAGATCGACTGCTCGTTGCTGTACCCGTTGATGCTGATGGAGAACAGCATGTTGCTCGCGCTGGGACCCGCGCCCTTGGGTACGAGGTTGAAGTACTTGGTGCCGGTCGCGCTGTTGTTGGGCTGGTAGGGGTTGGGAGTCACGCCCACGTCGAGGATGCGGTGCCAGGCCTGCTCGGTCGTGACATTCACCCACAGGGCGATGGTCATCTCCGTGCGGTTGGCGAACACCTCCTTGGGCACGCGGACGTAACCCAGACCGGCCTTGTGCAAGGCCAGGGCGTTGCGAACCTTGCCGGCCACGAACTCGTAGGGTGTCCCCGTGGGCGCCGCCCCTCCGTCGGCCGCCGGGCCACTGCTCAGAGTCCCGTCGAAGCCATTGCCGGAGCTGTCCGCAATGATGGAGTTGGTTGCGTTCTCGAATCGATAGTGGACGACCAGACCAACTTGCAGGGGACCGGCATCGGGGCCCCCGTCAGGCAAGGTCGTGCCGCTGCCGCCGCCGGTTGACGAGCCTCCCGTGCTCGACGTGCCGCCGGTAGCCCCACCCGTGCCACCGCCCCCACCGGTCGCGCTCGTGCCTGCCGTGCCGCCGCTGCTGGTGACACCGCCGCTGCCGGTTCCGCCCTCACCCCCCAGCGGGAGATCAGGTCCGCCATCCAGACCACCGGTGCCGCCCGACCCGGACGCAGGCTGGTCAACGCCCGCGTCGTGGCCGCCGCTGCCCGTACTGCTCGACCCTGGATCCGTGGCACCACCACCGCCCACCGGCGCGTCGATCGGCTCGCTGGAGCTGACCGCGCTCGTGCCGCCCGTGGCACCGCCCGTGGCACCGCCCGTGGCGCCGCCCGTGGCCGAGGTCGAACCCGCGGCCCCCGCGGACCTGGCATCCCGTCTGAAGTCCGACTTCTCCCAGGGGGGCGTCAGATTCACGCAGCCCACCAGGAGAAATACCGCCGCGGCGGCCGAGGCAAGGTGAACGCCTGGCCAAAGAGCGACCGCTCGGGACGGCTGAGAGTGGCTGGCCATGGCGCAAGCTAGTGTATCACGGCCTACTGCTTTCAATGTCGCAGCTCATGGTGTTTGTCGGGGGAAAATTGGGAAATACTGGTTCGTTCGTGACACGGGTCACCGACTCGATGAGCCGGAGAAGCGTTGCGACAATGGGTCAGGTCGCGGAATCGGCGAACTGGCCTCAGGCCTCGCCTTTGGTGCCCGCACCCCGCCATCGCTTCGCATCTTTCTTGCGGCGCGATGCTTTGCTTGCCCTAGCTCGTGCGGCGGCGTGAGGTCCGGGAGCCCCGGCGCAGCAGCAGCGCGGCGAGCGCGCCCAGCAGCAGACCACCCGCGTTGCGACCTCGGCCGCGCCCCACATCGCACGAACAGCCCGAGGAGGAGCCGGCGCCCCCGGAGCTGGAAGTCCTGCTCATGCTCGACCCACCGCTGCCGGTCGATGGACTGCCCCGTTTGGCACTGGCACCAGCGCTGCCGGTCGCTCCGCCGGTCACCTTCGAGCTGCTCGCGCTTCCGCCGGCGCGGCTCGCTTCGCTGGCGGAATGGCTGCCGCCCTTGGAAGAAGCGCCGCCGCCCCCCGAGCCCGCCTGCACGGTGCCCCCGTTCCCGCCTCGGCCGCCCACAGCCGACGAGCTGCTGACCACGCTGCGACCACCGCTGCCCGCGCCACCCGAGCCGCCGGGCCCCTGACCGTCCCCCACCACATCCCGGCCAGCGTCCCGCGCCCCGCCGACCGAGCTGCTGCTCGACACGCCGGCGTCGCCTCGGCCGCTGCTGCCCGCGCTTCTCGTTGAACCGGTGGTCCCTCCGAAACTGCCTCCGGTTCCGCCCTGGCCCCCGCTGCCACCGGCCCCGGTCGAGCCCCCTGCCCCTCCCGTGCCACCGGGCTGGGCGCCGGTGATGGTGCCGGAGATGCCGTAGAACCCGAGCGACGAGTAGTTCGAGAAGCCGTTGTCGGGGGTTCCCTCGGCGCCTCCCTTGATGATCAGCTTGTAGGCCCCGGGGGTCAGGTCCACGTCGAAGCTCGCGCTGCGCGCCGCCTTGTCATTGCTCTTGGCGATGCTCGTGCCGGCGGCGTTCTGGATCTCCGCGTCCACGTCCAGCATCCCGCCCCCCAGGACCTCGATGCGTTCGACGAGGAGCTTGGCGTGTCCTCCCTCGCCTGCGATGGTGAAGGTGAAGGTATCGGTGTCGGTGTTGCTGGCGATCTGCCCGCGATTCTCGACGGCGGACACCTGGGTGCCGTCGATCAGCAATTCGAGAGAGTCCGGAACGTCATCGGACCTGAAGGGGAGATTCTTGGTGATGATCGCCAGGTCGTCTTCCTTGCGGTTGGCCCCGGAGTACTCGCCCTTGCTCCATTGATAGAGGGCCTGAGTGCCCCAGCTCTTCTTCGGGGTGCAATCCCCCATGAGCGGCACCCATTTGTACGTCGCGAACCCCGTGAAGTACTCCTCGCTCGAGGTGCCGTCGTGGTCCAGTCCCATCATGTGCCCCAGCTCGTGGGACAGGGTGAGCCCCTGGTAGTTGCCGTTGCCCTTGTTGTAGATGTCGCAACAGCGCGAGGTCCCGAAGATGCTGACATAGCAGGTGGAGCGCCCCTCCTCGTTGCTGATGCACGCCTTGCCGCGGTTTCGCGCCGTGGTCGCGTCGTAGATGGCGACGTCGCTGGTGACGTTCACGTCGAAGGCCGAGTAGGCGCTGGCCACCCCTTGCCAGGCCAGGTACAGCTCGGTCGCGGGGAGCTGGAGTGCGGAGAAATCGAGGAACAACACCTTGCTGGATCCCGGTTTGCTCTGCAGCTTGCGCGGGTCGGCCTGGCCATCGTAGGCGCCGACGTGGGGGGGATCGCCGCTCGGCTCGGCCAGCGGCGGCTCGAAGGCCGGTGAGTCGATCGGCTGGGCGGGGCCATCGTGGCAATCCGGCAAGATGTCCGTCACCGGGACCTGCGTGACCAGCACCTCGCCCGACGCGGACGTGGTGTACTCGTAGGCCAGATCGCGGTCGGGGAGCACCAGCCATCCATAGAGCGCCTGGCTGTCACCCTTGAGGAGGAAGGCCGAGCGCTCGGACTCCTCGGCGGGCCCGGTGATCGCCAGGTAGTCCTGGTCGGCTTCGTAGCTCTCCGCCACCACCGGGACGCTCTCGCCTCGGTCCGTCCGCAGCGCAAAGCGATAAGGCCAGGAGGAACGAACCACCGACCGGGTCGCAGCCAGGATGGAGGCCGGGCTCCCCACCAAGGCCGCATTCTCGTGTTCGGTCATCACCGCGCCAGGGCGCGCCTCACAGCCCACCAGCAAGACCAGCGCGGTCGCCATCGAGGTCACGAGCCGCGACGTGGATTCCCTTGCCCAATCTCGGAGAGGACTGACCGGATGGGCAAGGAACGACCGGCATGGCTGTGACGGGGGCATACCCTTGAATGTCCATGGCGCGGACAATCCGTGGAGAAGATTCGCCTTGGAGGACGCGGTGTGGTCGCCCATGCATGCTGACGGTACCGCAAGTAGAGCCGGTCCAGAAGCAGCAACGCTTTTCCGACGAGCCAGGCGGGCACCGCGGCGGTATAGCCCCTCTCATGGCCGAGCTTGCCCTTCGCCTGCTCCACAACCTGCGCTGGCAGGACGTCGTCGATGTCCTTTTCCTCACCGCCATCCTCTCAGTCACCTACCGGCTGATCCGCCGGACGGTCGCGGTCCAGGTCGTGCTGGCCTTGTTCATTCTGATCGCCGGCACGCATGTCGCCAGCGAGCTGGGATTGGTGCTGACCTCGTACCTGCTGTCGGCCGTGGGCGGGGTGGCGGCCATCGCCCTGGTGGTGCTGTTCCAGAGCGAGATCCGTCGCACCCTGGCGCGCCTGAGCCCGGCGAACTGGCTGCGACGAAACCGCGCCAAGGGGAATCGCCTGGATCACAACGCCATCGTGGCCGACGCCGCCTTTGCCCTGGCCGCCCGCAAGAAGGGGGCGCTCATCGTGATACCGCGTTGGGATGCGCTGGCCGATCACGTGACGGCGGGCACGGCCATCGACGCGCGTCTCTCGGCCGCGCTCATTGAAACCATTTTCGCCTCCTCGGCCCCCTTGCACGACGGCGCCGTGGTCGTTCGCGACGGGAAGCTGCAACGGGCTGGCGCCGTCCTGCCGTTGGCCACGGAAGGCGCCGATCCCACCCACGGCACGCGGCACCGCGCCGCCCTGGGCCTGGCCCGCCTCACCGACGCGTTGATCGTGTGCGTGAGCGAAGAGCACGGCACGGTCAGCCTGGCCCACGACGACCAGTTGGAGCTCATGTCCGACAAGGCGCAACTGCGGCTCGACCTGCAGCTCTTGGGCACCACCGGGGCGCCGCCGGCCCGCTCCGCCTCGGGGAGCGTGGGACGATGGCTGAAAACCCTGGCGCCGCACGTGCTCATCCTCAGCGGCGTGGTCGGCGTCTGGACCGCCTTGGCGCTTGACCGCTCGAACGCGGTCACCCGCAGCGTCCCCCTGCAGATTCGCGGGCTCGGCGACGGCATGACGGTGGACCCGCCCCGCATCAGCAACGTGGCGGTCGAGCTGCGCAGCTCGCGGCGCGAGTTGGAGCGCCTGCCGGCGAGCGCGGTGGAGGCCTACGTCGAGCTGACCCGCAACGCCTTCGGCACGCGCAGTTACCGCGTCCGTACGCGCGCCCCCGCCGGCATCGAGATCGCCAGCTTCACCCCCGAGACCGTGCAGATCACGGCTCGCCCGGCACCCGCGGAGGGCACGGGAGGCTCGGGTAAGTAAGCGTACCCGTCAGGTCATCCTCGCTTCCTCGCTCGTCTGGATGCTGGCCGCGGGTTGCTCGTCCATCACCTGTAGGCCGGCCTCGTCGTCGGAGGCGGCCAAGCTTCTCGCGGGGCCAGGCAAGCGCAAGGTCGAACTGGTACCACCATCAATTTCTAGCCTCTACAGCGGCTTGACCCCGACGCACAGGTCGACGATGTGCTTGCCTTCGGGGTGCGCGTTCGGATCGTTGAGGAAGCACTCGTAGCAAGGCCGATCGTCGGGTTGGTAGCCGCTTTGGGGCATCCACGAACCCATGACGTAGGCCCACGCCGCGCCGTAAGATTTCGGATCGATCTCGTAGTGCGCGACCACGTACTTGCCCGCCGGGATCTCCAGCAGGTTGATGGGAGGATCGGTCGGTGTGCCGGGTTCCACGGTGAAGCCCAGGCTCAGGCGCAGCTTCGCCTCCTCGGTGACGTCGGTGTTGTCGTGGTACAGGCAGATGGCCTCGGCTCCCGGCCGGGAAAGCACGCCGCGCGGGCCTGCCCACTGGCAGAACTGTCCCCATAGCCGCTCGAACAGCGCCGCATCGCCGGCATAGGGGCCGACGTGGCGCAGATAGGCCAGGGTCTTGGCCGGCAGCTCGCGCACCTCGATGGATTGCGGGGCCAAGGGTTTCACGTTCATGGTTTCGCTCATGGTGGACCTCCTGGTGGGCAATTGAATGACCTGCCCAAGGTAGGTCGCCGCCTCGCCGTCGGCTTTCCCGTCCTTGCGATCCGTTTTGCATAGCTTGCGATAATCAGTCGCCGACATGGCGAACTCGGCGCGGAAAGCGCGCGCGAATGCCGCCGACGACGAGAAGCCCGTGTCGAGCGCAATCTCGGTCACCGACCGTTCGGGCGCGCAGGCCAAGTGCCACGCGGCCCTCTCCAGCCGCAAGCGAAGGATGAAGCGCGCCAGCGTCTCGCCCGTCACCGCCGAGAACACGCGATGAAAGTGAAACGGCGAAAAACATGCAGCGCGCGCGATGTCGTCGAGGGTCAAGGCGCTGCCGAGGTTCTTCTCGATGTAGTCCTGGGCCTTGTGCACGCGCCCGAGGTATTCCTTGCGATGCTGGTCGGACATGGTCGGGCCAGCAGCCTATCGCAGCAGCGCGGCCCGCAACAGCAGAACACCTTGGCGCAGGAAGCCCGTGGCCCCGCGACCCCCCGGTCGAAACTCAACGTTCATGTTCAGAATCTGACAGGCAGTCCAATGAAGTCGCACACCTGCCACGGCCAAGCTTGAATGATCCGGCCGGCGAGGGCTGGCACCGCGCTTGCCTTGGCAAGAGCGCAGGAGAGAAAACATGAGCCGCCCATCCAGAACCATCAGAAAAGCCATCACCCAAGCGGTTGTGCTTCTACTCTTCGCGCTCACGGCGGGAACGGCCCAGGCCCAGGTCTTCGTGGGGGCTGACGCCGGGCTGAGCGTGCTGTCCCAGGAGGGGCACGCCCCACCGATCTGCTGCGCCGAGCGCGAAAGCTGGGACGCGCTGGGCGGACGCGTGGGCGGCCGAGCCGGCTACGGATTCGCGCGATGGCTCTTCGTCCGTCTGGATGGCGGGTTCGCCACGCATCGTGCGACCACGCGAGACGGTCACAAGCTCAACCTGGTGACTCCTGACGTGGCCCTCATGCTGGGCGCCCAAAGACGAGGGAAGCTGACCGCGGACATCGCGCTGGGCGCGGGATGGCGCTGGTTCTCCGGTTCGGCGACCTCGAACCGGCCCGGCATCTCCAACGATTCGGTCAGCAAGAGCGCGCCCGACCTGCGCCTCTCGTTCGGCATGCACCGATCCTTGAACGGAGGCCACCGCCTGGGCGGCGAGCTGAGCTTGGTGAAGGTGCTCATCGCCGAGCACATCATCACCTTCTCCTTGGTCTACACCTGGGGGCCCGCCTAGAGCGAAGCGAATCACTGACACTCGGCCGAGCCGTCGGACAGCTCGACGCAGACGCCGGTACAGATCTTCGACTGCGAGATCTTGCAGTTGCAGCCCGCGGTCGGCGAGCAGGCGCTCGCCACCGAGTACACCGCCCCCAGGAAGCAGATGCTCCGGCGCGTGCTGCTGCCCTGCTTCGGGCAGACCAGGAAGCCACCGCTGCACGTTCCTCCGGGGTTGGCGGCGTTCTTCACACATCCGTTGAGACAGGTCACGTGCCTAACCCCGACGCAAGTGCAGCCACCGTCGTAGCAGATGGGGATCCCGTCATAGAGCACATTGCCCACGCAGAAGGTCGCGTCCGAGCCGCTTGGCAAACCGGCGGGGCACGAAGGGCCGCCGCTGCCGCCGGTCTCCGTGCCACCATCCGTACCGCCGGTTCCGCTGCCGCCGGTTCCAGTGCCTCCCGTGCCGCCGCCCGTACCACCGGCTCCGCTGTCACCTGCCCCTCCCGTCCCCGCGGCGTCCTTGCCGCCGCTGCCCAGGTCAGGGCTGCTTCCCAAGTCGACGGCGGGCGCGTCGAACCCGGTCACGCCCCCTGCATCGCCGACCCGGGCCGCGTCAGCCGATCCGATGTCCATCGCGCCGCCAATGGCTCCGTCCATCCTTCGGGAATCGGGCGCCGCACCGTCTGCCGGTTTGCCGTCTGAACTCTGGCCGGCGGCCCCATCCGCCTTGGTCCCTGCCGCGCCAGCCGCGCCGTCCGGTAACAGTCGTGAAGACTTGTCGGCGCCGCACCCGCCGAGAGTCGTCAATCCCGACAACCCGACCGTCAGAAGACCAAAGAAACCAAGGACACGGAAAGCGTTGTTCATTTCATCTTCCTCGCGCGCTGAGGCCGAGCGCGTGGAGGCTGTGCAGCAAGGTTGATGCCATCCTCTAACCGTCGAGAATCACGCGCACCGCCCATCCCCATGGGGGGCGGGTGCGACGAAAATGGCAGACTTGCGTCGTCCGCGCGACGAAAAAACAACGATGCTACCGGGGCGGCTTCCCTCGCTTGCCGTCGCGAATCTGGGTGGGCGGCAGCAGATGAGCGACGAAGAGCACCTGACGAACACCCTTGTCACCGCGAGCGCGGGCGTCGCGAGCTTCGACCGAGAATCCGCTGTCGGCCAAGCGGCGTTCGAACGCGGGCTCGTGGCCCGAGGACCACACCACCAAGGTCCCCGCCACCGGCAGAGTGCGGGCCAGGGTCAGGATGCCCTTACTGTCCCACAGCAAACGGTTGGTCCGGGTCGACAAGGCCCAGGGGCCATTGTCCACGTCCATCAAGATGACATCGAAGGCACCGCCCGGCTTGCCCCCCGAGCGCGCCAGCAGCAAACGGACATCGATGCAGGCCACGGTCACGCGAGGATCGCGCAGCGGATGCCCGGCCAACCCGCCCAGGATCTCCCGGTTCCAGGTGACCACATCCGGCGAAATCTCGGCCACCGTCACCGAGCCCGCGGGCCCCAGCACGTCGAGCACGGCACGCAGCGTGTAGCCCAGACCCAGCCCTCCGACCAGCACGCGCGCCCCGCGCCGCCCGATGGCGGGCTGCGCGGCCTCGGCCATCGCCTCTTCCGAGCCGTGGCGTCGACTGGACATCAACTCGTCGGTGCCCACGCGGATCGCGTATTCCTGATCGCGCTGCCACAACAGCAATTCGCCGCCGCTTGGGGCCGGCGCCTTGGCCAAGATCTTCCAG
>CAZHUY010000224.1:0-9827 GCA_964535465.1 uncultured Myxococcales bacterium | reverse complement strand
GCACGCTGCTCTTCCTGATCGCCCGCAGGACCCTGGGGGACGCGGCGGCGTTGCTCGGGGCCCTGATCTTCTGCTTCTACTTTCCATCCATTTACTTCAGCACGGAGATGGAGATTCCCGCGCTGGCCATCTTCCTGACCCTGCTTTCCTACCATCTGCTCACCCTGGACGGCGGCTGGCGCTCTCTCGTCGGCTCGGCGGTGGGGCTGGGGCTGTCCTTGTTGGCGTTGCCCAGCAACGTGTTGCTGCTGCCGCTCTTCGGCTTGGTGCTGGTCAGAAGGGCAGGCGGGCGCGGGCCGGGCCTGAAACGAATGGGCTTGTACCTCGCCATCACCGCGCTGACGGTTCTGCCCTGCACCGTGCGCAACCTGGTGGCGGGGCGGCACCTGACCCTGATCTCCGCCAATGGCGGCATCAATTTCTTCATCGGCAACAATCCGGATTACGACCGGACCGTCTATTTACAGCCAGGCTACGCCTTCGAGGACTTCTACGACCAGCCGAGGCGAGAGGTGGGGGCCCAGTCGTTCGCCGAGCGGGATCGCTACTGGTACGCCAAGGCCTTCGCCTTCATGGCGGAGCACCCGGGGCAGGCGGCGCTGCTGGTCGGCAAGAAGCTCGGCCTCTACCTCGCGGACTACGAGATCTCGCGCAACACCGACAGCCTCCACGCCAAGGAGACATCGATCTATAGGCACGTCCCTTTCGTCCCGGCGTGGTTGATCCTGGCCGCGGGATGCGCCGGACTGGTCATGACCGCCAGAAAGGATCGGGCGCTGGCTGCGCTGGGTGCACTGTTGAGCTTGCCCTGCCTCATCTTCTTCGTGAACGATCGCTACCGACTGCCTTCGATGGCCATCTGGGCGCTGTTTGCGGGGGCCTTCGTGACGGCGATGGCGGGCTGGGTTCGTGGGGCGAGGTCTCGGCCGCCCGCCAGGACCGTCCTGCTGCCGGTGGTGGTTTTGATCGGCGTTGCGGTCGTGTCCAACCTGAACCTGTTCGTGGTCAAGAACCAGGAATACCGACCGCATCTGATCTTGGGCGTCGTCCACGAGGCGCAGGGGCGCCGTGAGCAAGCCCTGCAGGCATACACGACCGCGCTCGATCGGGTGCGGACGGGCAAGACCAGGGACGTCGAGGCGGAGGCCGAGATCCATTGCCGGCGTGGCAACTTGCGCATGAGCATGGATGATGTCGAGGGGGCCCGGGGCGATTTCGAACAGGCGCTGGCGGTTCACCCGAGTTCGGGTCCGGCGTATTCCTACCTGGGCTCGCTCTTCGCGCAGCAGAAGCAGAGCGAGCGGGCGAGCAAGATGTTCAGCCGGGCGCTGGAGATCAACCCTTGGGATGTGGTCAGCCTGCACAACTTCGGGCTGCTCCTGCTGCACGACAACCGCCTGGACGAGGCGCGGGCCAAGCTCACGCGCGCGGTGGCGTTGGCCCCGGAGCATTCAGGAGCACGCAGCGATCTGGCCAGCCTGTACGGGGTGCAGGGGCGTTACGACTTGATGGAAGCCGAGGCGAGAGTGGCTGTTCACTACCAGCCGCGCCTGGCGGTGGCGAGATACAACCTGGCCGCGGCGTATCTGGCCACCGGTCGGACCGAGCTGGCGGCCTCCGAGTATGAGACCATCACGCGCATCGCCCCCGGTGAGGCGGGACAGGCCTACAACCAGTTGGGCGTGCTTTCTGCCCAGGCGAACGATCTCCCGCGCGCCATCGGCTATTGGCAGAAGGCGTTGGAGGTCGACGCGAGCAACGAGAACGCGATGGTCAATCTGCTGCGGGCCAAGACGATGCTTCGCTGACGCGGGCTACGCTTGCGGCGCGACCGAGGCGGGTTCGCTGGCCGTGGCCCGCGGCACACCCGCGGCGAGGAAGGGCTTGTCGCGCATGGCCAGCAGGGGCAGCAGCGCCATGCCGGCCCCGGTGATGACCAGCAGCTCTTCGATGCGGACCCATTCGGCGAGCGGGCCGAAGGCGAGCATGCCGAGCGGCATCAGTGACGTCATCAACATGGTGAACACGCCAAAGACGCGGCCCATGTACTTCTCCTCCACCTGCTCTTGCAGCATGACGGTGGCGCTGGTTTGCAGGAAGGGGTGCGCCACCCCGAAGACGCCCATGGGGATCAGGTAGAGCCAGAAGTCGGGGATCAGTCCAAGCAGGACCGTGCAGGCGGCCATGACCAGGGTCGCGGCCAGCATGGTGTGCGTGCGGTTGCGCAAGCCGCCCCAGGCCGACATCATCCCGCCTCCCGCCATCATGCCCACCGAGAAGACAACCTCGATGGCGGACAGACGCCATACCTCTTCGCCGAAGCTGCGCGCCACCTGCAACGGCGTGAGCAGCGCCGCGGGCACCAGCAGCAGCATCAACAAGCCCACGAAGGTGAAGAAGGACATCAGGTACCTGTGATGACGGATGTGGGCAAAGCCGAGCTTCATGTCGGCGAAGTACGAGAGGGTCTGCGCCTCGCTGGCCTTGTGGTGGGGCGGCACCTTGATGAAGACGGCGAGGATGGTGATGGCCAACGTCGCGGTGATGACGTCGATGAGGAACACGCGATGCAGGGGCCAGACGGACATCAAGGCGCCGCTCAGCATGGGCGACACCAGCATGATGCCTGCCTGAAGCGTGCTGAGCAGGCCGTTGACCCGGGTCAGTCGATCCTGGGGCACCAACTGGGGCAGGAAGGCGGACACCGCCGGGCCTTGCACCGCGGTGCCCAACGCGCGCACGCCGGCCGTCACCATGATCATGGCCAGGGCATCCACCCCCGTGCTCAGGACCACGGCCAGGATCAGCGTGGCCAGGGCGATGGAGCCGTCGGCCAGCATGATGAGGCGCCGGCGGTCCATGCGATCGGCCCACACGCCGCCGAAGGGCGACATCAGAAAGGTGGGAACGAACCCGCACACCACGTACAGGGTCATCATCAGGCCCGACTTGGTGGCCAGGGTCACGTGCCACAGCAGCGCGTACTGGACCAGGGACGAGCCGAACAGAGAAAGCGCCTGGCTGGCCAGAAACAACGCGCTCTTCGCGCGCCAGTGCAAGAAGGAGTCATCCACGGCAGATGAGGCTAGCCCGTCCGGGCCCAGCCTGCAGCGCACATCGAAGGGCGGCGAGGTCTACGGCGCGGCGTCGAGACGCGGCCCGGCGTCGAGCGGGGTGAGCAGGACCATGGAGGGGGTTTGCGCCACCACCTTGAGGTTTTCGATACCGCGCAAAAGCGACACTTGGTCCTTGCGTACGATGGCGAACCAGCGCGCTTGGGTGCGCAAGGTCGCGGCCACGTCGTCGGTGGGCCAGCGCTCGGCCTCGAGTACTGCCGTTGACACGGTGGCGGAGGTTCGGCGCGGCACCAGCTGGATCGTGCGTCGGTCGGCGTAGTAGCGCGCGGAGTAGGGGTTGAGGCCCACCAGGAACAAGAGATCGTCCGGCTGGCTCACTCGCCCCATCCGTTCCGCCAGCCAGCCGGGTTCGGGATCCATGGGCCGCAAGGGACGCAGGACTCCCGGCTTGACGACGTGCACGGCGAACCACAGCGCCACGACCAGCCAGGGCAGAGCGGTCCTGAGCCAGGGCAGGGGACGTGGCCGCGCTGCCGCGGGCGAGAGCCACACGAGCACCACCGCCATGGAACAGGTCAACGCGGGGTAGGCCAGCAGCGCGTAGTAGTTGAAACGGGTGGCCGAGATGGTGAGCACGAGCAGACACCCCACACCCCAGAGAGGCAGCAGAAAGGATCGGGAAAGAACCAGCACGACCATGCCCAGCAGCGAGAGCATGATGAGCGGCGACTCGAGGGCCAGCAGCATGCGCAGGTAGAACGAGGGCGAGGTTTGCTCGATGACGGGGACGCGGGCGCGCTCCCACACGTTCTGCCACAGGTGCTCGCGCAGAAAGGCGGGGCCGAAGCGCAGGGTCTCTGCCAGCAACCACAGACCGGCGAGGGCAAGACCCAGGACGAGGGCCACTCCGACCTGGCGACGATCCAGGCGGCGTCGGCCCAGGAGATCGGCTAGCGGCGCGATCAGGGGCAGAAACCCGAGGATCTGTTTGGTCAGCAGGGCGAGGCCCAGGCATAGCCCCCACAGCAGCAGCCAGCGTCGTCGCCTGCGACCAAGCTCCCACGCGACCAAGGACACCAGGGTCCAAATCACCAGCAGGTTGTCGGCCACCACGGTGCGGGCGTAGAGCAGGTGCAAGGTGGCTGAGCCGGTCAGGAGCGCGGCCAAGAGCCCGGTGGGGCGCGTCCACAGCAGTGCGCCCAGGGCATAGACCAGCAGCACGATGCCCAGGGCCTGCACGGCGCCCACGGTATGAACCACGGCTGGGACAGGACCGGCGACCTTCATGGCGAGCGCCAAGGGCCAGATGCTGGCCGGTGGTCGATTGAAGACCGGCCGGTCTTGCCAGCGAGGCGTGGCCCAGTCCCCGGTGCGCGCCATGCCCCGGGCCAACTCGGCATAGACCGCCTCGTCGCTGTTGGCCAGGGGGCGACCCAGGCCGCGCAGATAGAGCGGCAGAAAGGCCAGGATCAGGCACGCGATGATCAGCAAGTCCCAGCGGCCCGCGGGAGGGCGGGTCGGGGCTGGCGTGTTGGCGGGCGGAAGGGAGAGCAAGCCCCTCATCATACGCTGGCTGCGTCTCGGGCGAGCAGTCGCCAGGGATGCATCGGGCATGAATCGACTCTTTTGGTCATGTCGACCCTGATGAAAATTTTGACGGACTCCTGGCGCGGCCCTGCCTAAATGAACAGACATCTGCGCCGTCCAGGCGCGCATTCAAGTAGCGCGTGAACCATGCAGCATCACCCTCAGTCAACACGTAGTCTTTCATTTCTGGTCGTGACGCTTGCCGCCTCGCTGGCGGCATGCTCCTCGCCTTCGGGTGATCAGGAGCCGAACTCGGGAGGAGCCACGGCTAGTGACGGCAGCTCGGCTGGGAGCACCGGGACGGCCGCGAGCGGAGGACGTGGGGGCGGCGGGAGCAGGGTAGGCGGTTCCTCAGCAAGCTCGGGCGGGGGAGGTGGAGAGGTGGCGTCGAGCAGGGCGGGGAGCATGTCGAGCGCTCGATCCGGTGGCTCGGGCGGGGACGCCGGCGGGGAAAGCGCGGCGTCCAGTTCGGGGGGAGGTTCCGGTGCGAGCGGCGGTAGGGTTGGCACGAGCAGCGCGGGAGGCTCGGCGGAGACGGGGGGAACCACCCGGACCGGAGGCAATGCGGGCGCCACGAGCCGGGGCGGTTCGAGCAGCGCGGGTCGTTCGACATCCGC
Organism: uncultured Myxococcales bacterium; assembly: GCA_964535465.1. GTDB lineage: Bacteria > Myxococcota_A > Polyangia > Fen-1088 > Fen-1088 > Fen-1137. The sequence continues at coordinate 4,546 of CAZHUY010000224.1, read as the reverse complement.
CGGCGGGACACAAAGCTCTGGCGGCAGCTCGGTCAGAGGCGGGGCTACCGCCAGTGGTGGGGCTTCGGCCAGCAGCGCAGCGGGTACCTCGTCCGCGGCCAAGTTCAGCTTCTTCGTGACCAGCATCGAGGCCATGCGCAAGCTCTCCAATAACCAGAACGGCTTCGGGGGTGACCTGCGCTACGGAGAGGCGGATGGCCTGGCGGGCGCTGACAAGATTTGCACGGAGATCGCCGAGTCGAGCCTGGCAGGGTCAGGCGCCAAGGGGTGGCGGGCCTTCCTGAGCACCACCGCCCCGGTGAACGCCGCCGACCGCATCGGCAATGGTCCCTGGTACGACCGCCTCGGGCGGCTGGTGGCCGACTCCAAGGCGAACCTCTTGCTGCCTCGACCCAAGGCCGACAAGGTCATCGCCAACGATCTCCCCAACGAGACCGGCACGCCCAACAAGCAGGGCGTCGACAACCACGACGTCCTGACCGGCTCGACCAGCACCGGCCTCATCGGCAACAACACCAAGGCCAGCACGTGCAACGACTGGACGAGCACCGGCAAGTCGGGGTTCAAGCCGATCATCGGGCACTCGTGGCCGCGTAACACCAGCGCCCCCGTCAATGACTCCGCCACCAACTGGATGAACGCCCACACCTCGCCAGGGTGCGCCCCCAGCGTCAACCTCAGCAGCTCGATGGGCGGCGGCTCGAGTGGTGTCGGCGACGGCGGCGGCTACGGGGCCATCTACTGCTTCGCCCTGGCGCCGTAGCCCAAGCTACTGCGCCTGCGTCCAGGGCACGCCGTTGATGTCGCAGTTGTAGAACGAGCGGTACTGCGGGTCGGTCTTCAACCCGAAGCGGGAGATCTGGCTGTACGAGGCGCAGGTGGGACGGCAGCAGTCCTCCATGGTGGTGGTCTCGTACAGGTTGCTGGTGTTGGCGGTCTTTTTCCAGAAGTCGGCGTCGGCCTTGGCCTGGGCTGCGGTCTTCACGTCCTTCTTCGGTGCCTTGACCCCGTCTTGCTTGGCCAGCTTGCAGCCGGTGACCCGCGTGAGTCCCTCCGGGCATTCGACGCGCATGGCGTAGACCGACCAGTTCAGGTGATAGAAGCTGTCGATGGTGTTGGCCTTGATGCAGCCGGCGCGCGACTGCTCGCTCAACCCCGGGACCGACGAGGTGATCTTGTTGCAGGCGTCGCTGAAGTCCTTGATGCAACCCGCGGACGACAGCGTGGCCTCGGTGACCCAGTTCGTGTCCTTGGTCTTGCACTCCGCCGCCCATTCCTGCAGCGACGCCGGCTTCACGCCGCCGTTGCCCGGCTGACCGTTGAGCGGATAGTCCGAGTACATGTACTTGCGCTGGGCCGCATCGCCCCCGCTGTTGGGCATCAGGAAGCAGCCGTTCTGGGCTCCCATGCCGCCGGCGGGCATGTAGATGTCGAAGGTGGTGTTGGTGGCTGCGGTGTTGAAGGACTGCACGATGAGCGGCGGGGGCAGGGGGATGGCAGAGGAGGGAGGGTCGGGATGGTCGGGATCGGTGAGGACCTGGCGATCGTTGGCCGGGCTGGGGTAGGCGAAGACCAGTTGGTAGCACTGACAGCAGCTATGGTCGTCGCCGTCGATGCCGCCCTTGTCCGGGTCGTGTCCGACCACGCCGTAGTGGAATCCCTCGAAGCCATCGTCCTTCGCCGCCTGTTCCAGTTCGGGGCTGAAGAGCAGGTTGCGCGGGCACATGTATTCGCGGTCGGCGGTGGGCTTGGCGGTCGGGCTCTCGCACACGCTGGCGGTCTCGCACTTGCCCTTGCACTCGCTGGTCGCGTCGCCGGCGATGCAGCCGGTCTTGCTGTAGGAATCGCCCTGGATGTAGTCGCGGTCATAGCAGGGATCGGGCGGGGGCAGCTTGTAGCTGATCCCCGAGCTGCCGCTGCCGGTGGACCCGCCCGCGCTGCTGCTCCCCGTGCTCTTGCCACCGGTGCTGCCGCCCGAGCTGGATTCGGAAGACGAGCTGCCGCCCGCCGAGCCGCCGCTGCCGCTGCCTGACGAGGAGCTCCCGCCGTCAGCGCTGGACGAGCCGCCCGAGGACGAGCCGCCGACGCTGGACGATGAAGAGGAAGACTTGCCCCCCGAGCCGCCAGAACTGGACGACGACTTGCTGGAGCTGGAGCCGCCCGAGCGGGAGCCGCCCGAGCTGGAGCTGCCACCCTTGGAGGACGAGCCCGACGCCCCGCCGCTGTTGGGTTCCGAGGTGCTGGTCTTGGAACAGGCTCCGAGGCCCGTGGTCAAGGCGGCCACCAGGATCATGGGACCAAGGCAGGGGAGGACGCGCGGGGAAGCAAGAAGAGGTACAACCATGGGCAAAGCGTAGCGAGTCCGATGGGCTTTGGAAAGGCTAGCTTCAGCGCTTGCGTCGGCTTTGGTGCGATGGCGCACGCCGCGCCTGGGCATCGGGCGGCACCAGGCAATTCTTGCCGTGGCCGATCAGATCCTGGCGGCCAAGGTGCACGAGGGCGGCCCGCAAGGCCGGTGCGTTCTCGGGATCGTGGTAGCGCAGGAAGGCCTTGTGCAGGCGGCGATCCTTCTCGCCCCGGGTCACCGCGATCTCCTGGCCACCGCGGCGGCGCAAGGGGTGCAGGGGATTCTTTCCCGTGTGGTACATGGTGGTGGCCAGGGCCATCGGGGTGGGTAGGAAGGCCTGCACCTGGTCGGGGCGGAAGCCGTTGCGCTTGCACCACAGGGCCAGCTCGAGCATGTCACGCAGGGTGGTGCCCGGGTGGGCGGCGATGAAATAGGGAATCAGGTACTGCTCCTTGTCGGCCTGGCGCGAGAAGCGGTCGAAGAGCGCACGGAACTTGTCGAAGGTGGCGATCCCGGGTTTGGCCATGCAGGCCAGCGGGCCGGGCTGCGTGTGTTCGGGCGCGATCTTCAGATAGCCGCCCACGTGGTGCTTCACCAACTCCTCGATGTAGCTGGGCGACTCCACGGCCAGGTCGTAGCGCACGCCCGAGCCGATGGTGATCTTCTTCACCCCTGGGGCCTGGCGGGCCTGTCGGTAGAGCTGGATGAGCGGCCCGTGATCGGTGCCCAGGTTGGGACACACGCCGGGATACAGGCACGAGAGCCGCCGGCACGCGGCCTCGAGGTGGGGATCCTTGCAGGCCAGGCGGTACATGTTGGCGGTGGGGCCGCCCAGGTCGGAGATCACGCCGGTGAACCCCGGGGTCTTCTCGCGCACCGCCTGGATCTCGCGTAACACGGAGTCGGCCGAGCGGCTTTGAATGATGCGGCCTTCGTGTTCGGTCAACGAGCAGAAGGTGCAGCCACCAAAGCACCCGCGCATGATGGCGATGGAGCACTTGATCATCTCGTACGCCGGCATGCGGGCCGAGCCGTAGCTGGGATGGGGCAGGCGCGAGTACGGCAGATCGTAGACGGCGTCGAGATCCGCGGTGGGCAAGGGCAGGGCCGGTGGGTTGACCCACACCTCGCGATCGCCGTGCGCCTGCACCAGGATGCGCGCGTTGCCCGGGTTGGTCTCCAGATGGGCCAGACGCGAGGCGTGGGCGTACAGGAGCGGATCCTCGACCACGCTGGCAAAGTCGGGCAGGCGAACCGCGCTGCCGTGGACGTTGCCGCCCAGCGAGCGGGCGTCGCCTTGTTGCTCGGCGGGAACCAACGGCGCCTTGGCCGAGCGGACCAGGGCCGTGCCACGCACGTCGGTGATGTCTTCCACGGCTTCGCCCGCGGCCAGGCGGTGCGCGATTTCGATGATCTGACGCTCGCCATTGCCGTAGACCAGCAGGTCGGCCTTGGCATCCAGCAGCACGGAACGGCGAACCTTGTCCGACCAGTAATCGTAGTGGGCCAGGCGGCGCAGGCTGGCCTCGATGCCACCCAGGACGATGGGCACGTCGGGGAAGGCTTCGCGGCAGCGTTGCGCGTAGACGGTGGTCGCGCGCTCGGGGCGCAGGCCGGCCTGGCCGTCGGGCGAATAGGCATCGTCGCTGCGCACCCGTCGTTCCGAGGTGAAGAGGTTCACCATGGAGTCCATGTTCCCCGAGGTCACCCCGAACATCAGGGCCGGCCGACCCAAGCGGGCGAAGGCCGTGGGCGAGCGCCAATCCGGCTGCGCGATGATGCCGACACGAAAGCCCTGTTCCTCCAACACGCGCCCGATCAGCGCCGCGCCAAAGCTGGGGTGATCCACGTAGGCATCGCCCGTCACCAGCACGACATCGCAGCACTCCCAGCCGAGCTGCTCCGTCTCGACCCGCGACATGGGCAGCACCGGCGTCACGCCAAAGCGCTTGGCCCAGAACTTTCGCCGCGTGAAGAGCGACGGACGCAAGCTGCGGGGCGAGACGAGCTGCCAGCGCGCATGGGTGGTGGGGGGCATGGAGGGCTCTCACTCTGTCAGATCCGGGGGACATGTGCGACGTGGTGTTGTCGGCCTCGAGCCTTCGTGAGCTCAGCCGCAGGCGAGACAAGCCCAGGGAAATCGTCTAGCCCAGTCAAGGAGACCCCCCGGCTTTGCCGGGGAGGCAACCACAGTTTGAC
>CAZHUY010000223.1:0-9985 GCA_964535465.1 uncultured Myxococcales bacterium | reverse complement strand
TCGAGCCGCCGCTTGAGCCCGGGTGTTCCAGAATCATGAACGATGATTTAGCACACCGAAGATGGACTTCGCGATCTCACGAAACATGGGCGCGAGCGTATCAGGCACCGGCTAGCGCATGTCGACGTGTTGCCTCAAATTCGGGCTCCCGCGCCTGGGCCAACACCGGGTCTTGATCACCTTGCACCTGCCTAGCCAGCAGATCTCCAGGGGGTTCTGGTGCCGCACGGAGTTTTTGCGGCGGACAGCTCTCATCCGTGAAGCGAACCACCAGATCTCCCTTCTTGCACCGGGTGCGGAGCCCTGGTGAGTGGGTGGTGTCCTCAACCACGCAGGGGGCCCCAGCAACCGCCGACATCACGAATCGAACCACGGCATCTTCGAAATCGATCCCCCCTCGCGGGCTCTTCAACTCAATGGCCCGACGGGATTCGAGGCGCCCAAGGGCCTCGCGCATATCAGCCTCAAAACGATCCTGCCGTTCTGCCTGGCGTCGAGAGAAGGTCTCCTGGGTCTGGGCCTGCTCCTTCAGTAGTTGGGTAATCGTTCCGACCATCACGGCCATGGGCGAGCCAGCAAGGCTTGGGTTGATGGCCTCGATCACCGCCCGCTGGGCCTTGGTCGTCTCTTGTGCCAGACGGGAAATCAGGGATTTCTCATCGTTGGCGTCCAGGGCTGCCAACGCGGTTGAGAGCTGTTTCGCCCGGTCTTCGTCTGAACCCTTCAGCTCGTCCCGGAGCTTTCGCAGAAATCGAGCGACCGCCCCATCCTCGGCCAGAGGGTCGAGGGCGTGGGCAAGCTCTTCATGCCCCTCGCACATCACTTGGCGGAGCCCGGCCTCGAGCGTTTTGACGACGCCTTCACTGTCGCTTGGGCTCAGCTTCTTGAACAGTGGGCTGGTCTCGCCCACCTGGCGTGCCAACGATTCGGCCAGGACGCTATTCTTCGGTGCGAGATATTTCTCAAGCAACCGGGCCAGCACCCCTTGATCATCGACGAAAGCGGCGAGCCGCTGGGTGACTTGGCCATCGCGCGGGTCAAAGAAGCGGCCAACAAGGATGGTAGTCAGGGTCTGTTGCTGGCTCTCGACATGGGCCTGCAGCTGGCGCTCGAAGTTCCCCAGCAGCGTCTTCCCTACATCGGCCAAACGCGACTCCTCGGCCTGTGCATGGGCGTTGGCAAGGGCCCGCAAGCCGATTCTCCATGCTTCCAGGGCCAGCTGGTCATGCTGGGAACCTGCCAACCCATTGAAGAGGCACAAAGTGTCGGGGCGGGTATCGCGAATCTCGGTCGCGATGACCTCCGTGGTGGCTGACACGGTGGCGACCAGTTGGTTCATGGACTCACTTGATCTGTTGATCATGGCGGGCTGGCCCTTCACAAGTCGTGCCAACCTGCCCCTGACAGGCAGCCGGCATCTTTGCCGCCCCACGCACAAAACTCATTGTGGCCTGTACAAGATCGCTTGTACGATGCCTGCATGCGACGCGTCCTGATGGCCTGGATCGGGAAGACGGATCTCTCGGCTCCCACCAAGTCAGAAAGCGTGGGATTGGGGCCCATTGCCCAGGCCACCAGAAGCCGGGAATTCGATGATGTGGTGCTTCTCTCCGACCACCCAGAAACCGAGGTGAAGCCGTTTGTGCGCTGGCTCGAAACCCAGGGCAGCCCGGTTCCGCAGGTGATGAGGGAAAAGCTATCCAGCCCCACCCACCTTGGTGAAATCTTCCAAGCTGCAAGCCGAGCCTGCAAGGCCGTCCTCGAAGGACATCGCGACGACACCCAACTTGTCTTTCACATGAGCCCTGGCACCCCGGCGATGGGGGCCGTCTGGTTGCTTCTGGCCAAGACCCGGTTCCCGGCGGAGCTCATCGAGTCCTCGAAGGACCATGGGATCAAGACGGTCGAGGTTCCCTTCGACATCGCGGCCGACTTCTTGCCGGAGTTTTTGCGAGAGCCAGATGCCAGGCTGCGCGAGCAGACGAGCGGCTCAGTCCCGCCATGCCCGGAATTCGGGGACATCATCTATCGTAGCCGCGTCATGGATAGGGTCGTGCAACGCGCCCGTAAGGCGGCGGCCCGCAACGTCCCCGTCCTTATCGAGGGCGAGTCCGGTACCGGCAAGGAACTCTTCGCCCGTGCCATCCATCGGGCCAGCCCACGCGCCTCGAAAGAGCCAATCATCGTGAACTGCGGGGCCATCTCACCCACCCTCATCGAGTCCGAACTCTTCGGCCACGAAAAGGATGCCTTCACGGGGGCAGGCAAGCTGAGGAAGGGCTACTTCGAGGAGGCGGATGGCGGAACCATCTTCCTCGATGAGGTTGGCGAACTCCCGCCGGCAGCTCAGGTCAAGCTCCTGCGCGTGCTGAACGACGGCCACGTCGTGCGCGTCGGTGGCAGCAAGGGGATCAAGGTCGATGTCCGCGTCATCGCGGCTACCAACCGAAATCTCCCTGAAGAGATCGCCCATGGAAGGTTCCGGGAAGACCTCTTCTTCCGACTGGCGGTGGTTGTGCTCCGGGTCCCCCCTCTGCGTGAACGCGAAGGCGATGGCAACCAACTCATCGAGCACTTCCTCGATGTTCTCAATCGAGATTCGGCCAACCAGCCCGGCTTCCAGCATAAGAAGCTTTCTGCCGGCGCAAGGAATGTTCTTCTCGGCCACACATGGCCAGGCAACGTACGCGAGTTGGTTAACACCCTCAGCCGGCTGCTTATCTGGTCCGAGACTCCGACGATCTCGGCCGAGGAAGCACGCGAATCGCTCCTATCATTGAAACCCGCAGCTCCTCATGACGTCTTGGGGCGCCCCTTGGGCAATGGCCTCAACCTTCCGGATTTAATGAGGGATGTCGCGCGCCACTATCTGGGCCGCGCCATGGAGGAAGCCGGCAAAAACAAGACCAAGGCCGCTGAGCTGGTCGGCCTGGCCAGCTACCAGACGTTCTCGAACTGGCTGGAAAAATACGAGGTGACTTCGTAATGGCACGACTCCTGCTTTACCCCTGTCCGTGCTCGCCACGAAAGACATACCCATCATGAAGTCGCAGAACTTCGAGTTCCTGCGGCCGCGCCGGCCTGAGTTGGCTGACGCCGGTGGTTTTGCCGAGCAGTACGTCTTTTCCGACCCCATCAGCTCGTTGCTGAAGCAAAGAAGCTTCATCGAGGTCGCCGTTCCCCTGGTCTACGATGCCTTTCGTCTGCGCCTTCCGTTCAGCGACAACCTGAACGACATGCTGACCGACGACAGCTTCGCCCGCGCGGTTCCCGAGATCGTTCTCTCCAAGCTGCACACCATCCGCAAAGCGGGCAACCACGCCGCCCATCCGCGCAGGACCATCACTAGCCAGCTGGCCCAGGATACCCTTCAGGCCACCTTCGACATCGCTCGCTGGCTGCACATCCAGATCGACAAGGGTGCGCGCGAAGCTCTTCCCGTTTTCGTGGCGCCTGTCTCTGGGCAACTCACCAACGGGAAGGCGCGCGAGGCTCTGGAACGTCTGCGGCTGGCCGAGCAGAAGTACGAGCAGATCCTAGCCGATCTGGAAGATGAACGGCGTCGTCGCGCCGAAGCCGAGACCCTCAAAACCGAGGCGCAGAGGCTTGCCCAGAAAACCGAAGAAGAGCTTGCGCGCCTCAGGGCAGAGGGACAAAGAGCCGTCAGCTTTCTGCAGTTCAGTGAGGAAGAAACGCGAAAGCGCTTCATCGACCAGCTCTTGGTCGAGGCAGGCTGGGACATTGGCGCCCAGGGCAGGAATACCGAGCAGGTCCACCAGGAAGAACGCCTGGCTACGATGCCCACCAAATCCGGCGAGGGCTACGCGGATTACGTGGTGTATGGGGACGACGGTAAGCCGCTGGCGGTGATTGAGGCCAAGAAGACCGCGCGGGATGCACGAGAGGGCCAAGAGCAGGCCCGCATCTACGCCGATTGTCTTGAACGTGAGCAGGGCCGCCGCCCCGTCATCTTCTATACCAACGGCATCGACATCTTCATTTGGGACGATGCCAAGCGGTACAGCCCGCGCAAGATCTACGGCTTCTATTCCAAGGACAGCCTGGAGTATTTGGTCCACCAGCGCGCCGCCCGCGTGCCCCTGTCTGGCCCCAAGGCCAGCCCGAACCCCGGAATTGCCGGCCGCATGTACCAGCTTGAAGCTATCAAGCGGATCGCGGAACGCTTCGACAACAACTTCAGGAAGGCCCTCATCGTCCAGGCCACGGGCACGGGCAAGACCCGGGTGGCCATCTCGTTGTGTGACGTCCTCATGCGGGCGTCGTGGGCCAAGCGAATCCTGTTCCTATGCGACAGACGCGAGCTCCGCCGCCAGGCCGACCGCACCTTCAAGGAGTTCCTCCCAGGCGAGCCGCGGGTCATCGTGGATTCGAGCACATCCTCGGATCGGGACAAGCGGATCTATCTGGCCACCTACCCGGCGATGCTCAAGTGCTACGAAACCTTTGACGTGGGCTTCTTCGATCTGGTGATCGCCGACGAATCCCATCGAAGCATCTACAAGAAGTTTCGCGCCCTGTTCCAGTATTTCGATGCTCTGCAGGTGGGCCTGACCGCGACGCCCATCAAGGAGATCGACCGCAACACCTTCGCGCTCTTCGGCTGTGAAGACCGCGACCCGACCGCCCACTACAGCTACGAGGACGCCCTGGCCGCCCGCTACCTGGTTCCCTTCCGGGTCCGCTCCTTCCAAACCGGCGTTCGCGAGGATGGGTTCCGGTACGCCGACATGAGCGACGAGCAGAAGGCCCAGCTTGAAGAACAGGACGACGACCCTCAGGCCGTCGACTTCCGCGCCGAGGAAGTTGATCGCAACGTCTTCAACAAGGACACCAGCCGGCACATCTGGCGGACGCTGATGGACGAGGGTATCCGGGACGCCACCGGCAGCCAGGTTGGCAAGACCATCGTGTTCGCCCGTAACCACGTCCACGCGGTTCACCTGGCCGAGCTCTTCGCCGAGATGTACCCGCAATATGGGGGCGCCTTCTGTCGCGTTATCGACAACAAGGAAAGCCGCGCCGAGCAGCTCATCGAGGACTTCAAGAACCCCGAGGACGAGCTGACCATTGCCATATCGGTGGACATGCTCGACACCGGCATCGACGTCCCCGAGGTCGTCAACCTGGTGTTCGCCAAGCCGCTGAAGTCCTACGTCAAGTTCTGGCAGATGATCGGTCGGGGTACGCGTCTGCGGAAAAACCTCTTTGGCCCCGGCCGCGACAAGACCGAGTTCATGATCTTCGACCACTGGCGCAACTTCTGGTTCTTCGACGAGAAGTACCAGGAAAAGCCGCAGCCCGTGCAGAAGGGCCTCTTGCAGCGCCTGTTCGAGGCCCGGATCGATCTCGCCAAGCTCGCGCTGAACCAGATGGCCGAGCCGGTGTTCCAGGCGACCGTGGACCTGATCGTGGCCGATGTGAACGCGGTCAAGGCAGCCAAGAGCATCGACGTGCTCGACCACCGCAAGGAGCTGGAGCTTCTCTCCCAGCGAGAGCGCATCGCCCAGTTCGCCGCGGCCACCGAGCATGATCTCCGGGCTCTGGCTGGCCCCCTCATGCACTGGCGAACCGTTCGCGGCGAGCAGGATGCCTATCGTTTCGACTACACCGTGGCCCTGCTCGAGGTCGAGCTGGCCCGGGCCGGCATGAACAGCCCACGAGCCCAGAGCCTCAAGGCGGCCGTCGAAGAGGCGGTTGAGCTGCTGGCCAAGAATCAAAGCCCCGTGAAGGCCAAGGCCGAGGCCATCAACCAGGTTCGCAGCAAGGCCTTCTGGGAAACCGTCAAGGTCGCCGACCTGGAGCACCTCCGTCTCGACCTGCGCGGCATCATGAAATACCAGCAGGTGCCCAGCAATGCACCGGTGGCCCCCCGCGTGTACGACGTCGCGGACGACAACTTCACCGCCGAAGACTACGCGCCCAAGAAGCTCGAAGGCGTGCAGTACTTCGAATACCGCGCCCGGGTTGAAAAGGTCCTCAAGGAGCATTTCGAGAACGACGCGGTCTTGAAGAAGATCCGCTCTCGAATGCCGGTGACCGAGGCCGAGCTGGAGGAGCTGGCGCGTCTGGTCCTCAGGATTGACGACAACGCCAACATCAAGCATCTGGTCGGCTACCAGCCCGAGACTCGCCGCTCGTTGCTGGCCGTTCTGCGCGGCCTGGTCGGCCTGGACCCCACTGCCGTCGAGAGCGCCTTCACTGAGTTTGTCCACAAGCATCCCGACCTCTCGGCCCAGCAGATCCGCTTCCTGCAACTCCTTCAGAATCACATCACCCAGCAGGGCGGCATCGAGGTCGAGCGCCTGTATGAGCCCCCCTTCACCAACGTCCATGCCGAGAGCGTCGACGGGCTGTTCCCTAAGGCCCAGGACGTCGATGAGCTTCTCGCCATCCTACAAACCTTCGAAATCAAGGCCGCACAATGAGCACCCTGGCTACCAAACTGCGCAGCGACATCGACAAGCTCTGGACCGAGTTCTGGACCGGCGGAATCACCAATCCCCTGACCGTCATCGAGCAGATCTCGTACCTGATGTTCGCGCGGTTGCTCGACGTGACCGAGACCCGCAACGAAAAGCGGGCCGCCCGCACCAAGAAGCCTTTCAAGGCCATCTTCGACCCCAAGCAGCAGCACCTGCGCTGGTCGCAATTCAAGCAGCTCAAGGCCGAGGCCATGCTGGCCACCGTGCGCGATGGCGTCTTTCCCCACTTCCGCAAGCTGAACGGCGGGACGACCTTTGGCGAATACATGCAGGACGCGCAGCTCATGATCGTCAAGCCCAGCCTGCTGGTCTCCGCGGTCAACATGATCGATGCGCTGCCCATCACCGATGGTGATGCCAAGGGCGATCTCTACGAGTACCTGCTCAGCAAGCTGACCACCGCGGGCATCAACGGCCAGTTCCGCACGCCCCGGCACATCATCGGCTTCATGGTCGACCTGCTGGACCCCAAGCCCACCGAGACCATCGGCGATCCCGCCTGCGGAACCGCGGGCTTCCTGGTGGGGGTGATGCAGCACCTGCTCGAGACGCACACCTCGGCCAGGGGCAAGCTCAAGGGCGAGGCCGGCGAGACCATCTACTCCGGCGATCTGCTCGAGCCGTACCGCGAGCACATCCAGAACGACATGTTCCATGGCTTCGACTTCGACAGCACCATGCTGCGCATCGCCTCGATGAACCTGATGCTGCACGGGGTGGACAACCCGGACATCCATTACCAGGACACGCTCTCGAACTCGTTCCCGGAACGCTTCGCCAAGCAGGCCGCGGGCTGCTTTGACGTCATCCTCGCCAACCCACCCTTCAAGGGCAGCCTGGACGAGGGCGACGTCCACCCGACCCTGACCCAGGCCGTGAAGACCAAGAAGACCGAGCTGCTCTTCGTGGCGCTCGTCCTGCGCATGCTCAAGAAGGGGGGCCGCAGCGCCACCATCGTGCCTGACGGCGTGCTCTTCGGCTCGTCCAAGGCTCACACCGCCTTGCGCACGATGCTGGTCAAGGACAACCAGATCGAAGCGGTGATCTCGCTGCCCTCGGGCGTGTTCAAGCCCTACGCGGGCGTGTCCACGGCCATCCTGGTGTTCACCAAGGGCGGCAAGACCGACAACGTGTTCTTCTACGACGTCGGGGCCGACGGCTTTTCCCTGGACGACAAGCGCGATCCGGTCCGCGACAACGATCTGCCCGATGCCCTGGCCCGCTGGCAGAAGCGGAACCCCAAGAAGGACACCGACCGCACCGCCAAGCACTTCATGGTGCCGGTGAAGGAGATCGAGGACAAGGACTTCGACCTGTCCATCAACCGCTACAAAGAGGCCAAGCACGAAGAGGTCAAGCACGAGCCGCCCAAGAAGATCATCGCCCGCCTGCGCGCCCTGGAGGCGGAGATCGCCAAGGATCTGGGCGAGTTGGAGGCCATGCTGTGAACAAGAAGCTGGTGAGCAAGAAGCCGGTCAAACCGCAGACGGCCAAGGCCGCGCCCCCGAGTCTGACCGGCCGGCCGGCTGGCTATGCCGAGTGGCTGGCGGAGGTCAAGGACCGCGTCCGCGCCGCCCAGCAACGCGCCAGCCTGGCGGTGAACCACGAGCTTCTGCGCCTCTACTGGGGCATCGGACGCGACATCCTCGACCGCCAGGGGACAGGCACCTGGGGCGAGGGCATCGTGGACCAGGTCGCGGCCGACCTGCGCGCCGAGTTCCCGTCAATGAAGGGGTTTTCGCGCTCGAACGTCAAATACATGCGCGCCTTTGCCCAGGCCTGGCCCGACCCCGCATTTGGCCAACAGCCTGTTGGCCAAATACCCTGGGGCCACAACCTGGTCCTCCTGACCAAGCTCAAGGACAGAAAGGCGCGCCTCGCCTACGCCACCAGCGCGCTCCAGCACGGCTGGTCCCGCGCGGTCTTGGTTCACCATATCGAGGCGCGCACCGTCGAACGGCGGGGCAAGGCCCTCACCAACTTCGAGCAGCACCTACCCAAGCCCCAGTCCGACCTGGCACGCGAGAATCTGAAAGACCCCTATCGCTTCGACTTCCTGGGCATTGGCGAGGAAGCCGACGAACGCACCCTCGAGAGCGCGCTGGTCACCCACATCACCAAGTTCCTGCTGGAGCTGGGGGCGGGATTCGCCTTCGTGGGCCGCCAGGTGCACCTGGAAGTCGGCAGCGAGGACTTCTACATCGACCTGCTCTTCTACCACCTGAAGCTGCGCTGCTACGTGGTCATCGAGCTGAAGGCCACCCCCTTCAAACCCGAGCACACCGGCCAGCTCAGCTTCTACCTGGCCGCCGTGGACGGCAAAATGAAAGCCCCCGAGGACAACCCGACCATCGGGCTCCTACTATGCAAAAGCAAGGACAAGGTGGTCGCCGAGTACGCCCTCCGCAACACGAAGGGTCCCATCGGCGTCGCCGAGTACCAGCTGGTCGAGGCGCTGCCCAAGGACCTGGAGGCGAGCTTGCCGAGTGTGGAGCAGATCGAGAGGGAGTTGGGGGAGGTGGAGGAATGATTGCTGGGAGCGGGTCTCATCAAGCAGGGACTGATGTGGACATGAAGCCTGAACGTATTCGGTCTGGCGTAGAGGTGGTCGACGGATGGGCGCCGCCTACAGGGAGCAGTGCACGTTTTCGGTACGTGGATATCAGCTCTGTGGACCGCGAAACCAAGAGCGTGTCAGGCGCAACGGAAATCCCAGTTGCCGAAGCTCCGAGTCGAGCCCGACAACTGCTTCGAGCAGACGACATCTTGGTATCGACCGTCAGGCCTAACCTGAACGCGGTGGCGATGGTGCCTCCTGAACTTGATGGTGCGGTCGGAAGCACAGGCTTCACAGTCTTGAGGGCTCGCCGGGGGCGGCTCCTGCCTCGTTACCTCTTCCATTGGGTGCGGACACCGATCTTCGTGGCAGACATGGTGAGGAAGGCCACGGGTGCGAGCTATCCGGCCGTCAGCGATCGAATCGTTCTGGACTCCTACATGCCGATGCCAGGCGTTGATGTGCAGCGTCGCATGGCCGACATCCTCGACAAGGCCGACGCCATCCGCCGCAAGCGCAAGGAGTCCATCACCCTCACCGAAGCCCTACTGCGCTCCACCTTCCTAGAAATGTTCGGCGACCCCGTGACAAACCCGAAGCGCTGGCCAGTCAAACCTCTTGGCGAAATTGCTGAGATTTCCCGAGGGCGCTTTTCTCCGCGTCCGCGAAATGATCCTCGGTTCTATGGTGGCAAGCATCCCTTCGTTCAAACGGGCGACGTTGCACGCGCGCCAAACTACCTGACGACCTGGACGCAGACGCTCAATGAGGATGGTACGCGCGTGAGCAAAGCATTCCCAGGTGGGAGCGTCCTCGTTGCCCTTGTGGGAGCAACTATGGGGCAGTCCGCCGTCCTCGGGTTTGAATCATTCTGCCCCGACAGCGTTGTGGGGATCGTCCCTCAGGAACCGTATACGGGGGAGTT
>CAZHUY010000222.1:0-10112 GCA_964535465.1 uncultured Myxococcales bacterium | reverse complement strand
CCGGGCTGCAGAAATGGGTGCTGCCCGAGCTGGACCAGACCTACGCGGCCAAGCCCAAGAGCGTGTACGCCTATCACGACCTCTTGGAGCTGTTTGACACCAACACCAAGCTGCACGCCACGCGCGTGGCCATGCGCATGGAGCGCGGCAAGATTCGCGAGTCGTACAGCTACCAGAACCTGCAAGAGCTGGCCACGAGGGCGGGGACCTTCCTGGTGGGCGAGGGCTGCAAGAGCGGCGACCGGATCATGCTCTACGCCAAGAACGCACCCGAGTGGTCGATGGCGTTCTTCGGTGTGCTCAAGGCGGCCGGCGCGGTGGTGCCGGTGGCGCACGACTCGACCACGGCCGAATTGGTGAACATCGCGCGCGCTTCGGGCGCGGTGGGCCTGATGATCGGCGATGACCTCCACGAAAAGCGTGCCGATCTGGCCGCGGCCCTGCGCAAGGAGGGCCTGAGCACCAAGATATGGCCCCTCGAGAAGGTGTTCGCCATTCCTCCCGTCGAGGTCGAGGAAGAGCGCAAGAAGTCCCTGGTCAGCAAACACGCGCCCGACACCGTGGCCTCCATCATCTTTACCTCGGGGACCACCGGCAACCCCAAGGGCGTGATGCTGACCCATCGCAACTTCACCTTCATGGTTTCCGAGCTCCTGCGCATGTTCGATCTCGGCCCCACCGACGGCATGCTCTCGGTGCTGCCCTTGCACCACACCTTCGAGTTTTCCACCGGCCTCTTGGTGCCCTTGTCGCGCGGGGCCTGCATCACCTACCTGCAAGAGCTGACCGGCGAGGTCATCAGCTCGGTGCTCAAGACCGGCAAGATCACGGCCATCGTGGGCGTGCCGGCGGTTTGGGAGACCCTGCGCCGGCGCGTGCTGCAGAAGTTCTCGGATCGATCCGAGACCCTGGAATCGGCCGTCAAGGCCCTGACCCGCGCCAACTTCGAGTTGCGTTCGCGCACCGGGGTCGACCTGGGCATGTTCTTGTTCATGCCGGTGCACAAGGGTTTCGGCGGACGGGTGCGCTACATGATCAGCGGCGGCTCGTCGTTGCCGCCCGAGGTGCTGAAGACCTTCTACGGCATGGGCTTCGATTTCTTCGAGGGCTACGGCCTGACCGAAACCGCGCCCGTGCTGGCGGTCTCCACCCCCAAGAAGAGACCTGTGATCGGCTCGGTCGGGCATCCCCTGCACGGCGTGGAGGTGAAGATCGACAACCCCGACGCCTCGGGCGTGGGCGAGGTCATCGCGCGCGGGCGCAACGTGATGGCGGGTTATTGGCAGAATGCTGAGGCCACTGGACACGCCATCCGCGACGGTTGGTTCTACACCGGCGATCTGGGGCGGTTCGACGAGGATGGCAATCTGTTCATCGTCGGCCGCTCCAAGGACGTCATCATCGACAGCAACGGCAAGAACGTCTATCCCGACGAGGTCGAGGACCTGTACCGCAACTGTCCCTACATCAAGGAGTTGTCGGTGGTCGGGTTGCCCGACGGGGTGGCCGAGCACGTGGCCTGCGCGGTGGTGCCCAACCTCGAGTACGAGCCTGGTCTGCCCCAGGCCGAGGTGCAGGCCAGGATCGACGCGCATTTCCGTCAGATCGCCACCGGGCTGCCTTTCTGGAAGCGCGTGCGCACCCTGGAGTTTTGGGAGGGCGATCTCCCGCGCACCAGCTCGCGCAAGGTCAAACGGCGTGAGGTGATCGAGGAGCTGCGCAAGCGTCACCACAAGACGCACCAGGAGGACGAGAAGAGCAACGAACCGCAGCTTTCCGAAGAGGGCGTGGGCTGGTTCCTGGAGATCGTGGCCGAGGCCTGTGGCAAGGCGCCCTACGAGATCCACATGCACAGCCGGGTCGACGATTTGGGCTTCGACAGCCTGACCTTCAACGAGTTCGCGGCGGCCCTGGAGACCGCGGGCGTGCACGTCCCCGATGGCGTGGCCTTCACCAGCGCGTCGGATGTGGCGGGCCTTTACGATTTGGCCACGGGCAAACGACCCCCATCCGAAAAACGCGAGCCGCGCCGCAAGGACAGCTTCCAGCACCACCAGGAGGGCGACATCAAGCTGCCTGCGCCTGTGCAGAAGGTGGGCAAGCGCGGGCTGGCCATCGCGCAGAAGCTCTTTTACACCCAGGGCCTGCGCACCAAGATACGCGGGCAAGGCCACATCCCGCAGCACATCCATTTCATCGTGGCCGCCAACCACGCCTCGCACCTGGACATGGGCGCGGTCAAGGTGGCGCTGGGCGATGCGGGGCGGGACTTGGCGTCGCTGGCCGCGGCTGACTACTTCTTCTCCAACCGCTGGCGGCGCGCCTACTTCGCGAACCTGACCAACCTGGTTCCCATGGAACGCAGCGGATCGGTCCGCAAGTCCATGGACATCGCCGAGGCGATCCTGCGCCGCGGGCGCAGTCTGGTGCTCTTCCCGGAGGGCACGCGCGCCCGCGACGGTGTCATGGCGGACTTCCTCCCCAGCTTGGGCTACCTGGCCCTGCGCGCTGACGTGGGCATCCTGCCGGCCTACATTCGCGGGACGCACGAGTCGATGCCCGTGGGCGCCACGCTTCCCAAGAAGCGCGATATCGAGGTGCACTTCGGACCGTTCCTCACCATCGACTTCCTGCGCGCGTTGACCCACGGGTTGTCGCATCAAGAGCGTTGGCGACTGTGCTCGGCGCTGACCCAGAGGATCATCATGAACTTGCGAGATGGCATCGGCACGCGTTTCGATGTGGCGAGCGTGCGGGCGGCCTGGAGAGGTGGGGTCCTGGGGCCCATCGAGTCCATGACCCCGGCCCCCCGCAGCGAAGGGGAAGCCACGGTCGTCACCTTGGCAAAGAAGCAGTCATGAAGATCCTGGTCACAGGCGCTCCTGGTTTTCTCGGCTCGCCCCTGGTGGAAGGGTTGTGTCGGCGACACGGCGGTCACAACCTGCGCGTGCTGGCGGTCGCGCCCGCGCCGGAGTTTTCGTCACGAGGCATCGAGGTTCAGGTCGGATCGATCCTGATCCCGGCGGACGTGGCGCGCGCCCTGGAGGGCGTCAGCCATGTGTATCACCTGGCCGGGTTCGTCTCGCGCAAGCCTGCCGATGCCCACCGCATGTTCCAGATCCACGTACACGGCACGCGCATCTTGTGCGAAGAGGCACTGCGGGTTGGGGTCAAGCGTATCCTCATGGTGTCGACCAGCGGCACCATCGCGATAGCGCGCCGGGCAGACGAGATGCCCGACGAGGATTCGCCCACGCCCTTGGACCTGATCGCGCGCTGGCCCTACTACTCCAGCAAGCTCTACCAAGAGCGGACGGCGCGTGAGCTGTGCGGCAACCGCATCGAGCTGGTCATGGTGAACCCCAGCTTGTTGCTGGGGCCAGGCGACGTGCGCATGGGCTCCACCCGCGATGTGCTCTCCTACCTCTCGGGCGACGTCAAGATGGTGCCGCCGGGCGGGATCAACTTCGTCGATGCGCGCGACGTGGCCGAGATCATCCCTGTCGCCATGGAGAAAGGCCGGCCGGGTGAGCGCTATCTGCTCGGTGGTCACAACATGACCTTCGCCGAGTACTTCGATCGCATCGAGAGGATCAGCAAGGAGTACCACCCGCGCATCAAGCTCGGGGGGCGCTGGACGGTGCGCGCGGCGGAGGCGCAGTCGGCCGTGTTTCGTGCCCTGGGACGCACGTCCCCCATCGAGCCGGCCAGCGTCGACATGGCCACCCACTTCTGGTACTTCGAAAGTGCCAAGGCGCGCGCCGAGCTGGGCTTTGCCCCGCGCGAGGCCACCGAGACGCTGTTCGATACCATCCGCTATGTTCGAGAGAACGCCCTGGGCAAGGGCGCCTTCTCGAAGAGCTGAACGGCTACGAGCGGTACAGGCCTCTGGGCGTCAGCGCGACCGGATCTCCGGGGCGGAAGGGAGAATAGCCCGCGTACCAGAAGGACTGGTACCCGCCGTCCTGGAAGCGCACCCAGACCTGGTAGCTGCGTCGCTCGGAAGAGCCCGAACTGGCCGCCGCGCCGATGGCGGCTCCGCCGGCGGCGCCAAACAACGCGCCTGGACCGCGCCCGCCCAACAGCCCGCCAATGATGGCCCCAGCCACCGCACCGCCGGCTGGATTGCCCTCGGTGCGCTGAATGACCTCACGCACCTGGGTCACGGTGCCGTAACGCACCCACTCGGCCTGCGGCATGGCATCCCAGGTGGACTCGGTGGTTGTCGTGGTCGCGCATGCCGGCAGGGAGGCGAGGACGAGCAGAAAGGTGATGGCGCGCAATGACCTCATGGCGAACTCCTGTTTTTTCAGGCACACACTCGGACGGCTGACATCCGAGGAGTATTCGATACTACCGCCACCAATATTGCTTTCCAGCGGCAAACTGGGCAAGCATACCGGTCATGCTGCGCTCAGCGATCGTCGTTCTAGCGCTCTTCCTCGGTCCGATCGCATGGGCCGGGCCTCGGGTCTCGGTTCAACCCTTCGACGGCCCGGAGGCGGAGAGCAGGGTGCTCAGGCAGCAGGTGGCGCGCATCGTGGCCAGGCACGGCTATCGCGTCCTGACCTCCATTCCCGCGGTGTCGGGCACGGGGCAGTACCCGCAGATCGCCCGTGATCGTGATCTGAAGGCGTTCGTCGTGGCCGATGTCACAGCGCGTGGCAACCGCCTGGCGGTCACCTTTCTGGTCTGGCAGGGGGTGGACGGGTCGGTGGTGGGCCGATGGGAGACTTCAGCCGACAAGACCCAGATGGCACGGGTTCTGGGCAGGGGGTTCTGGAGGCGTTTGGGCCCGGCCATCACCAAGGCCATGGCGCCGCCCTCCACCAAGCTGCCACCCGCCCCCACGGTGTACATAGATGCCAGCTCGCATCGCGACGGGAACGTCAGCGGGGTGGCCTGGCGCAAGCGGTAGCTCGCCGAATCGGTTAATCAAGCTCGTGCTTGTGCCGATACCCAAGGCGTGACTTCCCCCACGCGCCGGGGCGGCCGATTCCGTCGGTCAGCTCGGGCAAGGCTGCAGCTTTGCGCCATCTTGGTCGCGGCCAGCGTGCTGTCCTGGACCATGGCCCCGCCCGCTGACGCCAAGGTCAACCCGCTGGTCGTGATCGAGCGCCAGATTCGCAAGGCCAACCTGCTCATCGTGCTCGATACGTCGGGCTCGATGAACGGGGTCCCGGGCGGGCAATTCCAGAACAGCACCGAATGCGGTGTCGACTGCGACAACGGCGTGAACTGCCGCATGGGCGGGGTGCAAGGCATCTGCAATGTCTGGAGGCGCACCTGCCTATCCAACGACGACTGTCGGCATGGGTACTGCAGCAAGGACAACATCACGATTTGCGCCAGCGACGCCGACTGCCCGTCGGACCCTGGCACCTGCAGCGTCACCGGAGAGGTCTGCACCTCGGATGCTCAATGCCCGGTGCAGACCGGCGTCTGTTCGGCCACCGGCCTTCCTTGCAGCAGCAGCGCGCCTTGTGCCACCGTCGGCACTTGCAAGTACGGAACGAACGTCGTCTGCGATAATCCCGGCGGCTATTGTCCCAATGTCGGCACCTGCTCGACCCTGAGCACGCAGACCTGCCTGGAGAGCAGCGAGTGTCCACCCCAGAGCAGCGGGGGGACCTGCCTGTACTTGAGCACTCCCAAGAAGGGGTGCAAGGCAGATTCCGATTGCCCGCTCAACCAGCACTGTCAATTCAGCGGCGATCCTTGCGGGCCCAATGCATCCTGTACGTCGTATACGACAAGAATCTGCGACGGCGGGTGGCGGGACGGCCGTTCCTGCACCTGGGGTAGCGACTGCGGCTGCGGTGGTGACTGCATCGACCCACCTGCCAACCTGTGCATGGGCATCCCGAACCAGTGCGTCCTGCCCGGGGGCGTGTGCGACATGCACACCGACAATCGTTGCACGGCGACCACGAACACCTGCTCGGCTCCCAGCAATACCTGCGTTATCCCCGCGGCCAACACCTGCCTGACCCCGGCCAGCTCCACCGACACCTGTGTGCCCAGTCCCACGGGTATCCCCGGACCCATCCGCATGTGCAAGGGCTCGCAGGTGGTGTGCGGACGAGACTCGGATTGCGGCACAGGCGATCTATGCGGGCCCGCGACCTCGCGTACGGTCATCGCCAAGCGGGCCATCAGCAAGGTCGTGATGGACAACTATCCCCTGGTCAACTTCGGTCTGATGACCTTCTATCAGGACGGCTACTTCCCCTACTACCAGACCTCGAGCGGCAGCTCGAGCGAGACCATCACGACCTTCCAGTCCGAGGAGCAGCTTCGGCGCGCCGGGTGCTACCGTTGGAATCGCCAGACAGGCACGGGTGGTCCCTCGGCGACTTGCACCATCGGAGGGCACGTGATGACCTTGCGAGCGGTCGCCGACAGCCGGTACCGCGTGCACAGCGGGCGCAACGACTGGAACCGCTATGATGTGGATTACTGCGGCGACTCGTGCGACATGCCCAACCATCTGGGAATGGGCAAATACCTGGGCAGCTACTACGAGTACCAGAGATACACCCAGACCCAGACGCAAACCCTGCTGGAACGCGCGAGCTACGAGGGTCAGCAGATCACGGTCAGCGGAAATACCTACAGCTATTACACGCCGCTGAACAACTACTACAACGGAGGCCGCGCGCCGCCTATCGCGGTGGCAAACTGTGGGAGTTCGTGCAGTGCCACCTGCGGAGGTCGATGGGACAGCCAGTTGGCTCCTTTCATCGATACGACGGACAACCCGGACAATGCGCTGGCGGCGGCGCAGGCCATCACGGCGCGCATGGACTACGCCTCCAACGGCGGGCTCATCACCTACTGGGGCACGCCCACCGGGTGCACGCTGGAGAACAACGTGGCCAGCAACCCCTTTGCCAGCGCCTACCACTACATGAGCGCGGTGAAGGATGGCTACTCCAGCAGCTATCCAAGCCTGCACGTCCCCGCGGATCCCGTCACATGTCGGAGCAATTTCGTGCTGCTGGTCACCGACGGCGCGGCCAACGGCCCGGGCGATGTGGACAGCTACGGCAACAACCTTTGCGATGACAGTGTGTGTGCCGCCGACAACCCCGTGACCGCGGGCTGTCGTTGTCGATCGGTTCTGGCGGCCTACAGCCTGAAGCACAACCTGGACGTGACGGTGTTCGTCGTGGGCTTCTCCGGCGACGTCAGCTCCGGCGCGCCCGCGCTGGCCAACAACAACGTGGCCAAGGCAGGTGGATCAGGGTCGGCCTATCAAGCCACCAGTGAAGATGAACTCAACCGCGCCTTGCAGATGGCCATCTATGACGCCATCAAGGGCAACTATTCATCTTCTGCGGGCAGCACCTCCGCCGGGACTCAGCAGGCGGTCACCGTGGTGGAAGGTCGTTACGCCTTGGACTCGCGCATGGAGTTCCCCTCATGGCGGGGGCACCTGTATGCCTACGACATCAGCGGCGGGCAACCCGTCCTGGCCTGGGATGCCAACACGGCGTTGACTCCGCCCGAGGGGAATCCCAACTGGCCGAACTGGAAGAATCGTCGTGTCTATACCTGGGATGGTTCCAACATGGTGAAGATCCAGGTCGACCCCTCCACCGGCGCCATCACCAACAAGGATCAACTGGCCGCGCTGGGAATGGGCGCCAACCCGACCGAGGCCGAGCTGGTGGCGCGTTGGGCGCTTGGCGATCCGACCATGGAGAATCCGGCGGTGTTTGGTGCCATCGTCAACTCCACGCCCATAGACGTGGCCAGTCCGGGGGACATCCCCCTGCCGGGCGGACATGCTTTCTTCCTGCGCTACCTGAACCGGCCGCACCTGGTTTACGTGGGCTCGTCCGATCAGATGCTGCATGCCTTCTTCCTCGAGAACACCACGGTTGGCAGCACGACCTATGCCGCGGGGACAGAGGCCTTCGCCTTCATACCGCCCGATCTGTTCCCCAACCTGCGCAAGCTGTACGCCCAGGGCGGCCAGGACCTGAACCCCTACAAGCACGTGTTTGGATTGGCGGATTCGCCCAAGGCCAAGAGTCTATGCGTCTCGGGGTGCAGCGATGCCGCCACGGCTGTGTGGAAGACCTTGCTTCTCATGCCCGAGGGCTACGGCGGCAGCAACACCTTCATGTTGGACATCACCAATCCCTTTTGCGCCAATGGACTGAACGATCCTCCCCTCAACGTGCAATGGCACACCGGGTATGGCGCGAGTGCCAGCACCTACGCGAATGTCCTGGGCAACACCATCTCCTTGCCTGCGTACTTCTTCAACAAGACGACCGGACTCGACGACTACCGGCTCATCTTCAGCTCCGGATACGCGGTGACGGAAGGAAATAGCGCGCAGGGACGGACGCTGCTCACGGCATCGGCCATCGACGGCTCCCCGATCACGACCGGCTCGGTGGCCGCGGCCGCCACCTGCGCGCAGGAGTACACTGCGTTGACGGACGTGGCAACCGCACGCGACTTCGCGCGAGGGCAGAACGACAAGTTGGTGGCTGGGTACTTCGGCGATACCTCCGGGCAGCTCTGGCGCTACACGCTGGCGGGTGGCCTCACGGCGGCCTACAACTTCACATGTAACCATCCTCTGCACTTCGCGCCCACGGTGGTGCAACTGGACCGCGACAACACGTCCTCCAGCCACGCGCACGAGATCTATCTCGTGCAGGTCACCAACTCGAATCTCGATCTCGAGACCATCGGTCTGCCGGCGTCGCAACTGATTGTCGCCAAGGAGATCGCCACGGCGGAGCCCGAAGGGGCCATCACCGAGGTGGCCACGGATGCCGACTGGGGCACGAATGGCAAGATCGTTCTTACGGTGGGCACGAACCAAATCTGTGGACGAACCCATGAAGAAGGTGGAACCGTGGTGTGCGACGAAGTCGTGCCCGCCAATGCGCGTCCGACCTCGACGCCGCTTGGCATCCTCAAGGCCAATGGCAGCGGGTTTCAGGTCGTGACCATGTGGTACGCGCCACCCTCCGACGTCTGCCAGGTGGGCCGGACCTTTCTCACGATTCACCAGATGGCCAATGACCAGGTCACGCAACGATTGGGTTATCAGGTCACCAGCACCAACCCCGCAACCTCCCCGGTCATCATTGGTGGGCGGGTCTATGTCTTCGGTGGCACCACGACCTTCGACGACGTGACCCCATTCCTGCTCGACTCGATTGTCCCTGGCAGAGCCCTCGAGCCCATGACCACCGGTGGCAACTTCTCGCGCTTCAACTGGACCGAGGTGTTGGACTAACCTCTATTGGGGAAAGCGGATGGCCCTCGGTTTGGACCCAGGCGGGACCGTCACCACCTGAACCACGGAATCCTGAAGAACAGGGACAAAGATCGCGACTTCTCGGCGCCCTGAGAAGACCGGGACCATCTTGGCGGGACAAAGCAGACCGGTATCCAGACCGTCGATGAACACCGGGAACCTGCCTTCGCTCTTGCACTGGATGTCCAGATAGGCCTGGCCGCGGGCAGGGGCCTCGATGGGATCCAGGGCGCGCCGGATGATCTCACCGTCTGTGGTGTCGTAGACCCCTTTGAAGACCAGATGTCCGGGGGCAATGATGACCACGCGGTGGGCACCTGGTCCGGGGGCTACGTCCAGTGGTGTCTTTCCCTGCCATTCGCCATCCACCCACAGATCGGCGTTGGGCGGAATCGTGGCGACGCTCAGGCGACCGGGAACCAGCATCTTCTTGCGGCGCTCTTTGGAGATCACGGGAGAGTCGTTCCCCGTCTCTTCCGTTCCGGAACCCTGTGGAGTCGTTTCCGGGGAGAGTCGAGCAGCCGGGGCCTGGCTGGGGCGGATATGGACCGAGTGCAAGAGCAGCGCGGCCCCGCCGGCCAGAAGCAAGAGGCTTCCTGCCAGCAGGACGGCGCGTGGGGTTCGCGACCGCGATGCCTTTCGCAGCGGTCGGGCTTTCCTGGTGTCCGACGGTCGAGGCGCGGGCGAGGGCGCCGGTTTGTGGACGAAGGGAAGCCCCTCATCGGTGCGCGAGGTGGCCAGCGGCGCAGGTTTGGATTCGAGAGGCGGCGCGAGAAGCCCGAGCGCCTCTTCGGCGCTCTTGCATCGGTTGTGCGGGTCGGGG
>CAZHUY010000221.1:0-10124 GCA_964535465.1 uncultured Myxococcales bacterium | reverse complement strand
TGTCTACTATTCGGTCACGGGATTTCCCACCTATGGCGGACTGTCCGGGCAAAGCACCGAGGAGCTGCAGGCAGGCGCGCGCATCGAGGTAGGCGAAAACAAGCGCAGCCCTCTGGACTTCGCCTTGTGGAAGGGCGCCAAGCCGGGCGAGCCGCAATGGGAGAGCCCGTGGGGGCCTGGCCGGCCGGGCTGGCACATCGAGTGCTCGGCCATGTCCCACCGCTACCTGGGCGACACCTTCGACATTCACGGTGGGGGCTCGGACCTGATCTTTCCGCACCATGAGAACGAGATCGCCCAGTCGGAGGGTGCCTACGGCAGCTTCGCCCGCTACTGGATGCACTCGGGGATGCTCAACTTCGGCGGCGAGAAGATGTCCAAGTCACTTGGCAACGTGGTGACCATCCGCCGCGTGGCCGAGACCCACGATCTGGAGGCCCTGCGCCTGCTCCTCATCAGCGTGCATTACCGCAGCCCCGCCGGCTTCAGCATCGCCCGCGACGCCGACCACAACCCCATCTTCCCCGATCTCGACGAGGCGGAGGCGCGTCTCGACTATTTCTACCGAACCCTGGAACGCCTGGATGCCTTCGTGGGGGCGTTGTCGGCCCCGCCCTCGCCGCCGCTCTCGGAGCTGGCCACGCGTTTCCTCGAATCCATGGACGACGACTTCAACACC
This sequence comes from uncultured Myxococcales bacterium, assembly GCA_964535465.1. Taxonomy (GTDB): domain Bacteria; phylum Myxococcota_A; class Polyangia; order Fen-1088; family Fen-1088; genus Fen-1137. The sequence goes on along the minus strand of CAZHUY010000221.1, from coordinate 9,445 downwards.
GCCGCGGCCATCGGCCACCTGTACGACGCCTTTGTCCTGGCCAACAAGCTGCTGGACGACCCCAAGGGGATGCCCAAGCCCGAGCGCCAGGCCACCCTCACGGCCCTGGCCCGCGACGCCCGCATGGCCGGCGAGACCCTCGGGATCATGCGAAGGCCGCCCGTCGAGTTCCTCACCGGCCGTCGCACCCGCCTGTGCCAGCGCCGCAAGATCGACGCCCAGGCGGTCGAGGCCAGCATCGTCGAGCGCACCCAGGCGCGCGCCTCCAAGAACTTTCAGAGAGCCGACGAGATTCGCGCCAGCCTGAAGGCCATGGGCGTCGAGCTGATGGACGGCCCCAAAGGCACCACCTGGAGGGTGGAGTAGCGCGCCGCGGACGCGAGGATCGCGGCGCCCGCCGGGGCGGCTGTGGCGCTCCCGCCGTCAGCCGTCGCTACGGCAGCACATAGTGGCCGGTGTAATTGTAGATGTTGCTATAGGCATCGGTGACGTGGCGCACGGCATGGGGCCGGCCCGTCGCATCGAGCACGACGCTGGCATACGTGTTGTTGGTGGGCTCGCTGTGCACGACGGACCAAGTCTGGCCTCCGTCGGTGCTCTTCCTGATCTGCGAGTACCGATTCTTGTCCGCCCCCACGAAGACGCCACACACGTACGCAAGAGAGCCGTTCACCACCAGGGCATCACGCAAGCCGACCACGTCCGAGGTGCTCGCGCTCTGGCCCGAGAGGATTGCCTTGAACGACCGCCCGGCGTCCACGGTGGCATTGACCGCAAACGGCCAGCCCCACCAGCCGTATTGCCGCTGGTCGATGAAGACGATCCCGTCGCCGAACGGTGAAGCTCGCCACCACGTATCACCATGATCGGTGTTCGAGGGTGCCGGGAAGCTGGCCTCGGCTTTGCCGAAGGTCGTGCCGTTCCAGCGGTACAGCTCGATCATGGAATCGCGCTTGTACTGGAGCAGCAAATCCTGGCGGGTGGCGATGAGCACCGGCGCCTCTGCTTGTGTCAGATCGAGGGGCCCGGCATGACGCTGCCATGTCGCTCCGCCGTCCGCCGAGCTGGCGAGGAATTTGGAGTAAGAACCAACCCACACCCGACCGTCGACCTTGACCAACCGCCAAAGCGGGGAGTTCGGTACCGACGTCGTTCCGGGATCCGCCAAGGCCAGGTGCACGCTCTCGGTCAATGACTGGAAGCTCTTGCCGCCGTCCAGGGAGCGACCGATGGTGCCCGAGTACCCCATGCCGACGAAGGCGGTCGTGTACCATATCTCGCTCGGCGAAGACACGACCACGTCCATGTCGCCGTCGAATGCGGTGTTGCCTCCGTCGATGGTCGCGAGCAAGGTGAAGCTGCGGCCGCCGTCCTTTGTCTGGAGGACGTCACTGGTCTTGGTGCCTGTGCTGCTGGTGTTGTTCTTCAGCAACACACAGTACCCGTCGGTCTGCGTGAACCACGTGCAACGGTCGAAGTAATAGGTGCCCCCGGTCGCCGGATTGTTGAAGGGGATCCATAGACTCGCGCCGCCGTGGGGATTCACATCCATGGTCCCCGAGTCGGCCCGCGCCCCGTCAGCAGCCGGGGGCCCGCCGTCGACACCGCCGTCGACACCGCCGTCGAACTGGGCTCCTGCTCCGCCGGTCGCCACGAGCGTGCCGCCGATGCCCGCGAGACCGCCACTCGTGCCATCGCCCGAACCGCCTACGATGCCGCCCACCGGTGCCACGAAGCCGCCCACGCCCCCTCCATCCTCTTGCCCGGCCATGGCTCCGCCGGTCCGGCCTTGTCCGTCTTCGTCGCCCGAGCCTTTGCACCCTGCCAGCGACAGTACCGTCACCATCAAAACGAATGCCTTCATGCGCATGTTTCTCTCCAAGAGCCACCTAATCAGTCGACAACTCCGGCCAGAAGCCTTAGTCGGTGTCCGAAGAACTCCGGCCTTGGTCGTCGGCGCCCGGCTTCACACCCAGGCACCTACTCTCGAGACTCCGGGAGGGCTTGTCGGCGGACGATGCGCTGTTTCTCGCCGAATCGCTGGTCGAGCAGACCCAGCCTATTTCTTTTCGCCCTTGGAGAGGTAAGCCAGGATCACGTCGTCCAGGCTGCGCGTGCTGACCATGCTCTCGGGCACCGCCTCTTCCGGGATGGGCGGCGGCGCGATGGTGCGGGGTGCGTTTCCGCTGTCGGTCGGGCTGGCCATCGGTCTGGGCGGGGGCAGGCCTTGTTGGGACAGCCGGCCCTGGATGTTGGGATGGCTGCCTTCCTGCACCACGTAGGGGATTCCGCCGCCTGGTCGGCGCGGCCGGGGTGCCATGGGAGGTGTGCCGCTCCCCTTGGCACCCCCAACCACGATTCGTCGCTGCACCATGACGGGCGAGACCGGGGTTTGGCTGGGCTGCCTGGGAAAGCGCCTGCGTTCGGGTTGGCCGAGGCCCGTGGACCCGATGTCGCGCGTGGGGCGCCTGATGTTGTACGACCCGGGGCCGGCGGTTGGCGTGGGGTGAACGACATAGGACGGGATCGCTTCGGGGGGGGCAAGCTGGTCGGGCGCGGGCGTGGCGATAGCGTCCAGGTCCAGCACTTCTGGCACGGGGCTGGGTGTGGGCACTGGTATGGGGGGAAAGATTTCCGGGGGCACCGAAGGCTCTTCGTAGGCCTGCACCTGGGCAATCGGGGCCTCCGGCTCCGGTGCCAGCGTCGGCTCGACTGGAATCAGCGAGGGCGTGACGAAATCCTCGCCCCGCGCGGAAAAGAACTCCACCAGGCGGTCGTCGAACAAGCCCTGTTTCAGTTCCTTCAGGATTTCCTTGTGTTGACGCTGCATCAGGGCACGCACGGTATCCTCAGGCTCGCCCGCGTCGTACTGGTTGCGCTTGGTCGCCAGGATGCTGCCCTGGAAGAACAGGTGGGTGAACAGGTGTGGGTTGGCCGGGCCCGAATCCTCGGTCTGCACGTGGAGGATGCGTCCCCCATAACGGACATTGTGGTTGTACCCGAGCAGCGGGCTGCGAGCCGACGGCTTACCCATCAAAGAGGCAAGTATAGCCCTTATGACGAGTGTGCTAAAATAGCTTTGTAGCTGGCAGATCATGGTGAATGTCACCGCCACAAAGATCAGGGACAACGCGCAGCCGCGGTCCGGCTCTGGCTTGCGACGCCCCTACAACGGCTACCTGATCAGCTTGCCCACCGTGGGGCGCGGCATGGTCATTTTTCGTGATCCATCCGGCCACCGCATGGTGACCACGCCGGTGCGGCGCGTGCTTAGCGAGTTTGGCTCGCCTGACATCTATGTCGAGACGGAGAACTCGGTGTATCGACTGCGCTTGCGCTCGGCTCCCGAGGCAGACGAGGTTGACCGGGCCACGGTGGAATCTGGTTAGGATTCACCGTTTCATCATCAGCTCGGAGCGTGAAACCCAGGACTGGCCTCGTTGCCCTCCTGGAACATCGGTTGCAAGTGCCTGACGCATGGACAGGTTCTCATGCTACGCTCGCGCCCATACAAGCATGATCCGTCAGGCTTTGATTCTTGCGGCGGGACGCGGCCGAGCAGTCGCTGACCCGGAACTTCCCAATTGCCTTGCTGCCGTGGGGGGGATCCCCCTGATCCTGCGCAGCCTACGTGTCCTGTCCGGCGCCGGCATCCAACGCGTTGGCATCGTGCTCGGTTGGAAGGGCGATGAGCTTCGGAGCCGCATCGAAGCCGTGGTCGCTTCGGAGCGTTCCTTGTCCGTCGAGCTGGCCTTCTTCGAAAACCCCGCTTGGGACGGACCCAACGGGCTCTCGGTGTTGGCCGCGCGCGCTTTCGTCGGTGAGCGCACCTTGCTGGTCATGGCCGACCAGATCGTGGCGCCCCACCTGGTGCGCGACATGGTTCAGGTACCGGCGACCGGGTCGGGCACCGTGCTGGCGGTGGATCGCGATCTGTCGCGCGTGTTCGACTTCGACGATGCCACCAAGGTCCGTCTGACTGAAGACAAAGACACGACAGGTCCGGCTCTGGTTTCGGCCATCGGTAAGGGCCTGGACACGCACGATGCCGTCAGCGCCAGTCTGTTCGTCATGTCGCCCACGCTGATCGACTGTCTGGATTCGTTGGCCAAGATCGGGCGACCTTCCTTGACCGAGGGCGTGTCCGAGGCGGCGCGGCGTGGTTTGGTCGAGGCCCACGACGTCGCGGGCGCGCTTTGGCAGGACGTGGATTCGGCGGAGATGCGCCAACACGCCGAGTGGCTGCTGCGTGTGTACGGTGACGAGCTTCATCATCCCGACGTGCGCGGGACCGCGCGTGCCACTGGCATGGACACCATGGCGCTCATCGAGCGCTTGCTGGCGGAGAAGGACGCCCCTCGCTACACGCTCTTCAATCCCGGCCCCGTGATGACCTCGGCCCGGGTCAAGTCGGCCTTGGTTCACTACGACACCTGCCACCGCGACGAGGATTACTCGGGCGTGGTACGCCGGCTGCAAAAGAAGTTGCGTCCGGTGTTCGGGGCCTCACCCGAGCACGAGATGCTGTTGGTCACCGGCTCGGGCACGGCCGCCATGGAAATGGCCATCAGCTCGGCGGTCCCCGCGGGAAAGAAGATCCTCATCATCGAGAACGGCGCCTTTGGCGAGCGTTTGGGCGAGATTGCGCAGCTGCACCACCTGCCGACGGTGCGCTTGGCCAGCCCTTGGGGGACCTTGCCCGATCCGGCCGCGGTGGAAGCGGCGCTGGCCAACGATCCCGAGATCGCCGTGGCCGCCATGATCCACCACGAGACCTCGGTGGGCGTGCTCAATCCCGTGGGCGCCGTCGGCCGGTTGTGCCGACAGGCGGGTGTGACCTTGGTGGTGGACGCGGTGTCGTCCTTGGGGGTCGAGGATCTGGATGTCGTGCGCGACTGCATAGACATCTGCTACTCGTCGGCCAACAAGTGTCTGCACTCCTGTTCGGGGGTTTCGTTCCTGTGCGTGGCGCCGACCGTGTGGTCGCGAATCGAGTCCATTCCTCCGCGTGTGTACTACCTGGATCTGCGACGCTACCGTCGCTATCTGACCGAGGTGGCGCAGACGCCGTTCACGCCCGCTGTGTCTTCGTTCTTCGCATTGGAGGCTGCCCTGGACGAGTTGTTCGAGCAGGGTGGGGTACCCGCGCGGAGGGCGACCTACCGACGACGAAACCTGCTCATCCGGCGCGTGCTCACCGATCTGGGATTCCAATCGCTCACCAACACCGGGCGTGAGTCGCACACCATCGCGACCATGCGGGTACCGTCGGAGATCGTCATCGACGATCTCTACGCGCGCATGAAAGAGCGCGGCTTCATCATCTACCGCTGCAAGGGAGAGCTGGGAAAGCACTACATCCAGATCGCCAACATGGGCGAGCTGCCGGATGCGGTCATCGATTCTTTCCTGGGCGCCATGGCTGACGTGGTGGGCGCAATTCGCAAAGCCGCCCGCGCCAAGGATCGTGGACACCTTCGTTCCGCCTAGATCCTTCCACGAGCGCACTTTGCCCTGCGTGTCCTTGGGGATGCAGCTCGAGCCCGCAGGCAGAAATACAGCCTAGAGACTCAGACGCGAGTGCCGCCGTCGTCGGCGCCGAGATGAGACCGCCATGCGCTCGACCAGGGCCGAGTTCAGCTCTGATGGTGTCAGTTATTCGACGAGGTAAGCGGGCTTACAATGGCTAAGTTCTAAATGACGCATGAATCAGCGGCCAGATTGGCGTCCGCTGGCAGGATTGGGAGTACGGAACCCTGAGCCAGGCACCGGGCAGCCTCATCGCCCAGGAGCTCGAGCAGGAGAGGGCTGCTCTCTCCGTTGACCGGCAGCGGCTGAACATCATGGCCTCCGTGGCCAGGACGTTCGGCCGGGTGATCAGCTTGTCGCTGCAGAACGAGACCAGCCAGTGGTACCGCCAGGGCTGGAACAATCGCATCAGCCTGATGGCCAATCGCTCGATCACGAGATGGATGTACGCCTTCGCCACCTTGAGCAACGGCACCGGTTCGCACCAGCCCGCCGAGTACAGCACCTTCGCGGGGCTCAGCTTCACCTTGGCGCCGCGGGTGATGGCGGCGGCAACCCGCGGCGACACCTGGGGCGGTCAGGCGGGCAAGCACACCGCCACCAGCCAGGCCATGGTTCAGCAATCCCTGCCCATCGGTCCCGGCCTGGGCTACCGGCTGGTGCTTTCCCAGGGGGAGAGCGAGATCAACCAGGCCAACGTGCAGTATCAAGGCGCCTATGGCCGCCTCGAGGCCGACTACACGCGCAGCGGGTACGACGTGAGCGAGAAGGGAAGGGCGAGCCTCACGGCCAGCGGAGGCATGGTGCTCATCGGCGGCCGACCCTTCCTGAGCCGGGCCATTCAGGACAGCTATGCGCTGATCCGGGTTCCAGGCGTGGCCAACGTGCGCGGGACGCTCAGCAACCAGGAGATCGGAGCCACCAACCGAAACGGCGACTTGCTGATCCCCAACCTGTTGCACTACTACGGCAACCGAGTGGGCATCAATGACAAGGACATCCCTCTCGACTACGACATCGCCGCGACAGAGCGGACCATCGCTCCGCCTTTCCGTGACGGTGTGGTGGTGGCCTTTCCGGTGCGTCGCGTGTCGAGCGTCGCCGGGGCAGCCGTGGTTGAAGACGAGGGCGTCGCGCAGGGGCCTGGCACGCTCCATGCCTTGAACGTAGGCGTGGTTACGAGTTGCGCAGCAGGAGAAAACAGACCGACCAGGCCGGGAAGGCGCTGGCTTCCCTGGCTTTCCCTGGCGGCAGTGTGCGCGGGGCTCTTGCTCTCGGGCGCGGCTTTTGCCGATTCGCGCAGCTCGCTGGTGCTGGTAACGGTTCGAGTCGTCGATTCCTGCCGCGTCAATGCGACCGGCGCCAGCCATGGCGTTGACGTGAGCATGCGTTGCACGTCCGCGGCACGGCCCAGTGTCAGAATGGAAGACCAGAGTGCCCCGCTGGCCTCTCAGGGTAGCCTGACCGGGACCAAGCCGGTGAGCAGCCTGAGCCTGACCCGAACGGGCGATCAGGTCCTGCGCATCGATTTCTAGGCGCGGGCGCCCATCTCGGAGCCTGCGTCGGGCGGCTCGCTTGAGTTTGTGGAACCAACGCTCTCTTTGCGTGATCTGGGCTTGACTCCTTTGGTCTGGCCGCCTATGACTCTTACGTAAACGTAAGGGTTCGATTGTGTCAGACGAAGCCACCATCGCAGAAAGCCTATCTCTACTCAAGGTAGGGGATTTGGCTCGCCAGACGGGCAAGACCGTCAGGGCCATTCATCTATACGAGGAACTGGGCCTGCTGAGTCCTGCGGTGCGATCCAAGGGCGGGTTCCGGATGTACCGGGGAGACGGAGTGAAGCGTATCGAGTGGATTCAGAAGCTGCAGGACATGGGCTTCTCCCTGACCGAGATCAAGGTCTTCCTGCGCGTCTGGGAGGAGAGCGCCACCGCGCCCAAGGCGATGTCGACGGTGCGCGAGATCTTCGCGGACAAGCTGCGTGAGACCCGCGAGACCATCGGTCGATTGTCCCGCCTGGCTGACGAGCTCTCCGAGAGCCTGGCCTATCTTGAAGGTTGTCGTACCTGCAACCCAGACCATCACCAGAGCGAGTGCGGCGGTTGCGGCCGCTCGGGACGAGAAGGTGACATTCCTCTTCTGGTGGACGGAATCGCGAAGCGTTGAACATGGCACCCAAACTACCCATCTACATGGACAATCACGCTACCACCCCGGTGGATCCCCGGGTGTTGGAGGCCATGCTGCCTTTCTTCCGCGAGGAGTTCGGCAACGCCGCCAGCCGATCGCATGTCTTTGGCTGGAACGCCGAGCACGCGGTTGAGCAGGCGCGCGAGCAGGTTGGGGCGCTGATCGGCGCCGCGGGTCGCGAGATGGTGTGGACCTCGGGCGCCACGGAATCCGACAACCTGGCGATAAAGGGTGCGGCCGATTTCTACCGGGATCGTGGCAACCACATCATCACCGCGGTCACCGAGCACAAGGCGGTGCTGGACACCTGCAAGCGTCTGGAAAAAGACGGCTTCCAGGTGACCTATCTGCCCGTCGAGGGCGATGGCCGGGTCAACCCGCAGGCCGTGGCCGAAGCCATGACCGACAAGACCATCCTGGTGTCGATCATGCTGGCCAACAACGAGGTTGGTACCGTCAACCCGGTGGTGGAGATCGGCCAGGTGGTCAAGGCACGCGGGGCCATGTTCCACATCGACGCGGTCCAGGGCCTGGGCAAGATTCCCTTTGATGTGACCAGCAGCCATGCGGATTTGGTGTCGCTGTCGGCCCACAAGATGTACGGGCCCAAGGGCGTGGGCGCGCTGTACGTGCGCCGCAAGCCGCGCGTGCGCATTACCCCCATCATCGATGGCGGCGGCCACGAGCGTGGCATGCGGTCTGGCACGCTGAACGTCCCTGGCATCGTGGGGTTCGGCAAGGCGGCGGAGATCGCCTTGGCGGAAATGCCAGAAGAGGCCAAGCGCTTGCTGGCCCTGCGCGAGAGGCTGCGTCTGGGCATCGAGGCGCGTGTCAGCCACACCATGCTCAACGGCTCGCTCGAACACCGGCTGCCCGGCAGCCTGAACATGAGCTTCGCCTTCGTCGAGGGAGAGGCCCTGATGATGGCTCTCAAGGACGTGGCGGTGTCATCAGGATCGGCCTGCACATCGGCATCGCTGGAGCCATCCTACGTCCTGCGCGCCATGGGCGTAGCCACGGAGATGGCGCACTCTTCGATTCGCTTTGGGCTGGGGCGCTTCAATACCGAGGAGGAGGTCGACTACGTCATCGACCTGGTGGCGTGCAAGGTGAGCAAGCTCCGAGAAATGTCGCCATTGTGGGAAATGGCGCAAGCCGGAGTCGACATCAAGAGCATCCAATGGGCTAGCCACGGCTAGTATTCAACCGACAAAAGTAAGAGAAACACCATGGCATACAGCGGCAAAGTCATCGACCATTACGAGAATCCTCGCAACGTGGGCAGCCTGGACAAGGATTCGCCCAATGTCGGAACCGGGCTGGTGGGCGCCCCGGCCTGCGGCGACGTCATGAAGCTGCAGATTCAGGTCAGTGACAAGGGCGTGATTGAAGACGCCAAGTTCAAGACCTTTGGCTGTGGGTCCGCCATCGCCTCGTCGTCCTTGGCCACCGAGTGGATCAAGGGCATGACGCTGGACCAGGCGCTCGAGATCAAGAACACGCAGATCGTCGAGGAGCTGAGCCTGCCACCGGTGAAGATTCACTGTTCCGTCCTGGCGGAAGACGCCATCAAGAGCGCCATCGCCGACTACCGGCGCAAGCAGGGCGGCGAAGCCAACCAACCGAGCCAGGCATAGGAGAGCATCTTGGCCATCGAGGTCACGGCACGAGCGGTTGAAGAGATCAAGAAGGCGGCAGCCAAGCGCGCCACCGCGCCCAAAGC
>CAZHUY010000220.1:0-10129 GCA_964535465.1 uncultured Myxococcales bacterium | reverse complement strand
GATCAGGAGGGCCGTGCCGCCGAAATAGAACGGAACGTTGAAAGAGCTGATCAGGATGCTTGGAAGCACGCATACGGCGGAAACGTAAATGGCTCCCCCAAAGGTGAGCTTCGTCAACACGTCGTCGATATACTCGGCTGTCTTCTTGCCGGGCCGGATCCCGGGGACATACCCTCCGTATTTCTTCATGTTGTCCGCCACATCCACCGGGTTGAATGTAACGGCCGTATAGAAAAAGCAGAAAAAGACGATGAGCCCGACGTAGAGGACGCCATAGCGCCAGTCATCCGGGTGCAAAGCATCAGAGAAAGCCTTGGCAATCGGGTTGTTCCAGAAAGAGGCTACCTGCTGCGGGAACATGAGGATGGACGAGGCGAAGATGGGCGGGATGACGCCAGAGGTATTGACCTTGAGCGGCAAGTGGGTGGACTGACCTCCGAACATTTTTCGTCCGACCACCCGCTTCGCATACTGGACCGGGATGCGACGCTGCCCTCGTTCGAAGAAGATGATGATGGCGACCACCGAGACGACGATCAGGGCCATCACCACCAAGGCGAACAGGCTGATGTTGCCGTCCTTGCCCCGCATCCACAGTCGCACCAACGCATCCGGGATGTCGCAAACGATGCCCGAGAAGATGATCAGGGAGATGCCGTTCCCGACGCCCCGTTCGGTGATCTGCTCACCCAGCCACATGATGAAGGCCGTTCCGGTGGTGAGCGAGAGCATGGTGATCAGGTAGAACTGCCAGTTCGGATCCGGCACGACCTCACCAAGGTGACCGTATGCCGAGTTGTTGGACACCAGCCAGCGCGCGATGAAGAACGACTGGATGACCGAGAGGATGATGGTACCGTACCGGGTGTACTGGTTGATCCGTCGCCTCCCCATCTCCCCTTCCTTCTGGATCTGCTCGAGCTTGGGAATGACCACCGTGAGCAGCTGAAGGATGATGGACGAGCTCACGTAGGGCATGATGCCCAACGCGAAGATCGACATCTGCTCGAGCGCGCCGCCCGAGAACATGTTGAACAGACCCAGGAAGCTTCCCGAGGCCTGCGCGACGATCTTCTTCATCACGCCCGCATTCACACCCGGCGTGGTGACAACCACACCCATGCGGTGCACCGCAAGGAGCGCGAGCGTATAGAGGATGCGCCTCCGCAGCTCGGGGATCTTCCCAATATTTTGGAAGCCAGAGGCCATTAGTTCCCCCTAGGAATCGATGGACATCCGTTTCTTGGTGACGGCACTAGTCCTGGACCACTTCGGCGCGTCCGCCCTTCTTCTCGATCTTCTCTTTGGCGCTGGCCGAAAAGGCATTGGCCTTCACCACGAACTTCTTGTTCAAATCACCCGTTCCCAGGATCTTCACCCACTGGCAGTGACGCGGAATCAGCCCCACACCGTGAAGTTCCTTGATCGTCACGGTCCCTGCCTCGAAGCGCTCTTCGAGATCACGCAGGTTCACCGCGAAGGTCTCGGCGGCGAAGACGTTCTTGAAGCCGCGCTTCGGCAAGCGCCGCTGCATCGGCATCTGACCGCCCTCGAAGCCCAACCGAGCGCCGTGATGGCCGGTGCGGGCCTTCTGACCCTTGACACCTTTGCCCGACTGTTCGCCGGTACCCGATCCGGGACCACGTCCAATGCGCTTGCGATTGCGCGTAGCGCCTCGAGGTCCCTTGAGCGTATGCAATGTCGTACCCATGTCGAAATCCTTTCGGCTCTAGCCCGCCGCTACTCAGCAGCCTCGACCTTCACCAGGTGAGAGACGCTTCGGATCATCCCTCGCACGGCTGCGTTGTCTGGCAGAACGACACTGCGTCCCATCTTGCGCAATCCTAGTTGCCAGACGGTCAGTTTTTGGGGCTCCGGGCGGTTAATGCCGCTCCGGATCAACGTCACTTTCAGCTTCTTGGCCATGGTCAACCCGCTGCCGAGATATCTTGAACCTGCTTGCCACGCAGACCGGCGATCTTTTCGCCGCTGCGCAGACGCTTGAGAGCGTCAATGGTCGCGTGAATTACGTTGTGTGGATTGGAGGTTCCAATGCACTTCGTAAGAATATCTTGAACTCCGGCAACCTCTAGCACGGGACGAACAGCCCCGCCCGCGATGACGCCGGTTCCAGGGCTGGCCGGACGCAGAAGCACCATGCCTGCACCGAACATGCCCGTCACTTCGTGAGGAATCGAACCACCGGCCAAAGGAATCTTGAACAGGTTCTTCTTCGCCTGCTCGGTCCCTTTGCGGATGGCCTCCGGCACTTCGTTCGCCTTTCCCAGACCGGCGCCGACATAACCGTGTTGGTCACCAACAACGACCAGGGCCGAAAACGAGAAGCGTCGACCGCCCTTGACGACCTTGGCGACGCGGTTGATGAACACGACGCTGTCGACCAGTTCGCCAATTTCTTCGTAATTAATCGCCATTCTTGCTCCTAGACCTTTGGCTTGTCTCTCGTTTGGGTCCTAGAATTCCAGCCCTGCTTCGCGTGCACCGGTCGCAATCGAAGAGATGCGTCCATGGTAGCGGTAGCCAGCCCGGTCGAAGACCACCTGCTTGATGCCCTTCTGCAAACACTGCTTCGCCACCAGAGTCCCCACTGCCTTTGCACGATCCTTCTTCTTGCCCTTGGGAGGATCCGCAGGGGGATTCTTCTTCGCGAGCAGATCCGAGGCTCCTGCCAGGGTCTTGCCCGCCAGATCGTCCACCACCTGAACATAGATGTGCTTGGCGCTTCTGTAGACCACCAGACGGGGTCGCTCCGACGTTCCAGAGATCCGCTTGCGCAGCGAACGCTGTCGGCGCTTACGACCCTCGATCTTGCTCTTGCGTGCCATGGCTTTCTTCCGTTCTTCCTGCCTATGCTGTGGTCGGGAAAATCAGGGCTAGCCCCCAGCGGACCCGCCGCTGGCCGCAGCCTTACCAACCTTGCGTTTAATGACTTCCTCCACGTACTTCACACCCTTGCCCTTGTAGGGCTCCGGTGGCCGCAGCTCACGCAGCTTCGCGGAGATCTGACCCAACAGATCCTTGTCCGCCGAGGTCAGAATCAGACGGTTCTTGTCTACCTTGCCCGACACCGCCTTCGGCAGCTTGAACACGACCGGGTGGGCAAAGCCGAGAGCAAAGGTCACCGTGTCGCCGGCAACCTCAGCGCGATAGCCGACGCCGTTGATCTCCAGTTCCCGAGTCCAGCCCTCACTGACGCCTTTGACCATGTTGGCCAGGTGCGCCCTGATAAGGCCATGACAGGCCCGTTTCTCGGGGGAGTCGTCGGAACGGCTCACAAGGATCTTGTCTCCCTCCACCTTGATGGCGATCCCGGCGGGAAGATTCTTCACCAACTCGCCCTTGGGCCCCTTGACAGAGAACTGTCCCGCCTTCTGGCTGAGGTTGACACCCTTGGGAAGAGGAAGCGGTTTTCGGCCGATGCGCGACATCTACCAAACCTCACAAAGAAGTTCGCCCCCGACCCCTGCCTTCCGGGCTGCTCTATCGGTCATGAGGCCGTGGGAGGTTGACAGGATGGCGATACCAAGGCCCGACCGGATCTTGGGGATCCGCTCGTGGCCGACATAGACACGTTGACCGGGACGCGACCGTCGACGCAATCCCGTGATGGCATTGGTCCCCGGTTGCGGCCACCTGAGACGCAGAACGATTTCGGGGCGACCATCGAAGTTGTCGTGAAGGTCAAAACCCGAGATGTACCCCTCATCCTTGAGGAGTTCCGCGAGTCGCACCTTGAGGCGCGAGGCCGGAGACATCACGTCGCTCTGACGAGCCATGATGGCGTTGCGAATCCGAGTGAGAAAATCAGCAATGGGATCGGTCATGAGAACCTACCAACTCGACTTGATGACACCGGGGACATCGCCGCGCAGGGCGAGCAACCGGAAACAAATACGGCACAACTCGAACTTGCCAATGAAGGCACGCGACCGACCGCACTGCTTGCAGCGGTTGCGATGCCGAATGGCGAACTTGGGAGGCTTCGGGAACATGTCAACGGTTTTGGCCATTTTCCTTAGCTCCTAAATGGCATTCCGAGGTGACGGAGGAGCGCGCGGCTCTGCTCGTCCGTGCGCGCATTGGTTGTGATGGTGATGTTCATGCCCTTCGATTTCTCCACGCGCTCGAAGCTCGCCTCTGGGAAGATATTCCCTTCGCGAATTCCCAGCGTGTAGTTGCCACGCCCGTCGAAACCCTTGGGCGAAACGCCCTTGAAGTCACGAACGCGCGGCAGTGCGAAGCTTATCAGGCGATCCAAGAACTCGTACATGCTGTCCCGTCGCAGGGTCACCATTGCGCCGATCTTCTGGTTCGCCTTCAACTTGAAGGCTGCAATGGCTCTGCTGGACTTCGTGATGACAGGCTTCTGCCCCGTGATGAGGGTCAGGTCCTCGACTCCTGCATCCAGAATCTTGGGATTGGTGATGGATTCGCCCAAGCCCATGTTGACCGTGATCTTCAGGATGCGAGGCACCTCCATCACGTTCTTGAGCCCAAGCTCTTTTATGATGCGGGTTCGCACCTCGGTCTCGTAGAGCTTGCGCAGGCGCGCGGGCTGAGATCGCTTGACCTTCTCAGAGGCAATCTCCGTCTTGCCCGGGCTCGCGGACGCGCCCTTTCCCTTTCCGCCCTTCCCTGCGGCTCGCGCAGCTTTCTTGGCAGCCGCCTCCGCCTCTTGCTCAGGGGTCAGGGCGGGCTTGGCACCCTTGGGCGCCTTCTCGCCTTGCTTCTCGGCCTTTTCGGGTTTTTCGTTCTGCTCAGCCATCGCTTATTTCCTTCTGCCCCAGGCGCCTAGGCAAGTTCGAACACCGAGCCGCACTTGACGCATACACGTCCATTCTTCTGCCCCTCTTTGATCTCCGCGCGGCTTCGTCGTGCCGCGCTGCACTTCTTGCACCAGAGGGCCAGGTTGGAGGCTTCGACCGAACCTTCCTTCTCCAGGATCCCGCCCCGAGGATTTCGCTGGGTGGGCTTGGTGTGGCGCTTGATCATGTTGATCCGCTCCACCACAACACGGCCCTTGCCGGTCAGAACGCGCAGCACGCGTCCTCGTTTGCCCTTCTCCTTACCGGCAATGACAACCACCGTATCACCCTTGCGAACGTGCATCACAGCACCTCCGGTGCCAAAGAAATGATCTTCATGAATCGCTTGGCGCGGAGTTCGCGGGCCACTGGCCCGAAGATACGGGTTCCGACCGGCTCGTTGTCCTTGTCCACCAGAACCGCCGAGTTGGCATCGAATCGGATGTACGAGCCGTCCTGGCGCGACACCTCCTTCTTGGTCCGGACAATGACCGCGCGGGCCACCTCGCCCTTCTTCACCTTGGCGTTGGGGATAGCTTCCTTGACGGAAACAATGATGACGTCGCCGATAGAAGCGTATTTGCGTTTCGTGCCGCCTAGGACGCGGATGCACATGAGCTTCTTGGCGCCCGAGTTGTCGGCCACATCGAGAGTTGTCGTCGTTTGGACCATGTTCTGAACCTGTCGTCAGTTGCCCTACCGGCCTGGCTAAACTTCCTGCGGTCTTTCGACGAGTCGCTCGACCCGCCAGCGCTTCTCGCGCGAAAGCGGACGTGACTCGACGATCACCACACGGTCGCCAACCCGAAATTCATTCTTTTCGTCGTGGGCCTTGTACTTAGCCCGCTTGGTCATGTACTTGCCGTACTTCAAGTGGGACAGCCGACGCTCGACCATCACCACTCGGGTCTTGTTCATCTTGTCGCTCGTCACGACACCGATCAGTTCGCGCCTTCCCGATTTCGGCCGCGAGCTCTTGGCGTCCGGAGTACTGGCGGGGCTTGATGATTCGTTGGCCACGGCTTATTTCTCCTCAGCAGGCGTCGCGGGAGCCGGAATGGCAGCCACTTTGGCCTGCCTCTCTCTCAGCACCGTCTTGACCCGCGCGATATCCCGTCGGGTATTCCGAAGCAGCATCGTGTTCTCGAGCTGGTTCGTGTTCTTCTTCAACCGATGCTGGAAGAGATCCTCTTCCAGTTTCCTCAATGTTTGAGCCAGTTCTTCCGGCGCATTGCCGCGCAAGTCCTTAGCTTGAACCTTGCTTTTCATAGCGCGTGCTCCCGTCCGATGACTCGAGTGCGCACCGCGAGCTTGTGTTCCGCCAGATGAAAGGCCTCCTTGGCCAGTTCCTGCGAAACGCCTTCCAGCTCGTAGAGCACCCGGCCAGGCCGAACAACGGCCACCCATTCCTCGGGTGCGCCCTTTCCCTTCCCCATTCGAGTCTCGGCCGGTTTCTTGGAGATGGGCTTGTCGGGGAAGATTCGCACGTACAGTTTTCCGCCCCTCTTTACGTGGCGCGAAATCGCGGTACGAGCAGCTTCAATCTGTCGCGCAGTCACAAAGCCGCAAGAGAGGGCCTGCAGACCATATTCGCCGAAGGAAACGAAAGCGCCGCCTTTCGCGACACCGCGCATCTTTCCCTTCTGCTGTTTGCGCCACTTAACTCGATCGGGTGCCAGCATGGTTTCCTCTTAGTGACAAGCCCTTAGGTCAGACGAACAGACCGCTGGGGCAGAACTTCACCCTTGAAAATCCAACATTTCACACCGATCGCGCCGTAGGTGGTATGCGCCTCGGTGAAGCCAAATTCGATGTCCGCGCGAAGCGTGTGCAGAGGCACCCGCCCTTCGTGGTACCACTCGTAGCGCGCCATTTCGGCTCCGCCCAAGCGCCCAGAACAGGCGAGGCGAATCCCCTTCGCGCCGAACTTCATGGCCGTCTGCACGGCCTTCTTCATGGCGCGACGGAACGCAACACGGCGTTCGAGCTGAGTCGCCACGTTCTCCGCGACCAACTGGGCATTCGTCTCCGCCTTGCGGACTTCCTGAATGTTGAGGAAGACCTCGTTGGACGTCAGAGCCTGAACGTCCTTCTTCAGCGTCTCGACGCCAGCGCCGCGCTTGCCAATCACGATGCCAGGACGCGCGGTGTAGATGTTGATCTTGACCTTGTTGGCAGCCCGCTCGACTTCCACCGAGGCCACACCTGCGTGCCCCAGCTTTTGCTTGACGAACTTCTTCAGCCGAATGTCCTCGTGCAGCCACTTGGAGAAGTCCTTCTCCGAGTACCATTGCGAACTCCAGCCGCGGACTACCCCGAGCCGAAAACCTACCGGATGTGTCTTCTGACCCATTGCACTTACTCCTGAGGCACGTCGACCACGATGGTCACATTCGAGGTTCGGCGATTGATTCTGTTTGCTCGCCCCATGGAACGGGCAAGCCAGCGCTTTTCGACCGGACCCGGATCCACAGTCACTTTCGTCACGACCAGAGCGTCCGCATCGGATTTCTCGTTGTGGGTCGCGTTGGCGACAGCAGAGCCCAGCACCTTGGCCAGCATCTTCGCGGCCTTGCGCTGCTGGAACTCAAGGATAGACAACGCCTCTGCCACCTGGCGACCACGGATCATGTCAGCCACCATCCGCACCTTGCGCGGCGACTGACGGAACCGTCTCATGATTGCGTGTGCCATCTTCGTCGTCCTTCCTACTTCTTCTCAGCAGGCGCCGGGGCCGCAGCGGCCGAAGCAGCTCCGCCAGACGGCCCTGCGGCCGCCTTGCGATCACCGGAGTGCGACATGAAAATCCGGGTCGGCGAGAACTCGCCCAGCTTGTGGCCGACCATGTTCTCGGTCACGAAGACCGGCAAGAACTTGCGACCGTTGTGCACCGCAAACGTGAGCCCGACCATATCAGGGATCACAGTCGAACGGCGTGACCAGGTCTTGATGACCTTCTTCACCTTCTGCTTTTGCATGTCGACCACCTTGCTCATGAGGTGGCGGTCGACAAACGCGCCTTTCTTAACTGAGCGAGCCATGGTTACGCATCCTTCTTACGGCGCTTGATGATCATGCGATCCGTTCTCTTGTTTTCGCGAGTCTTCAGCCCCTTGCTTAGCTGTCCCCAAGGCGAGCAGGGATGACGACCACCAGATGATCGTCCTTCACCACCGCCCATCGGGTGATCGACGGGGTTCATGGTCACGCCACGGTTGTGAGGTCGACGCCCGAGCCAGCGAGCCCGGCCGGCTTTGCCGTTGTGCACACCGCTGTGCTCCACGTTGCCCAACTGGCCCACGGTCGCGCGGCAGTCCAGGTGGACCAGGCGAACCTCGTGCGACGGCAGGCGAACCTGCCCCCAGTCGCCTTCCTTGGCCATCAGCTCCGCTCCGCTTCCCGCAGAACGGACCATCTGGGCCTTTCCACCGACCTTGAGCTCGACGTTGTGAATGGTCGTGCCGAGGGGAATCTGGCGAAGCGGGAGAGCATTGCCGGGTTTGATGTCCGCCTTGCTCGAGGAGATCACGGTGTCGCCCACCGCCAGCCCGACCGGCCAGAGGATGTATCGCTTCTCACCGTCTGCGTAGTGCAGCAGAGCAATGCGAGCGCTCCGGTTCGGATCGTACTCAATGCTCGCCACCTTGGCCGGAATCCCCAGCTTGTCGCGGCGAAAATCGATCACCCGGAAGCGGCGCTTGTGACCCGGCCCGCGGAATCGAGAGGTGATGCGACCGTAGTGGTTCCTTCCCCCCGTCGCTGGCTTCGCTTCCGTCAAAGCCTTGAGCGGCTCGTTGCCCTTCGTCAGTTCGGAGAAGTCAGGCGCGACCCTGCCGCGCACGCCGGCTGTAGTCGGGTTGATGATTCGAAGTCCCATGGACTAAACTCCCTCGAAGAACTCTATCTTCTGACCCGCCGCCAAGGTGACCAGAGCACGTTTCCAGTTGGAAATCCGGCCAACATAGCGACCAACACGTTTCTGCTTGCCGCGGACCACGGACGTGCGGACCTTGATCACGTCCACATTCCACAGCTTCTCGACGGCATACTTGATCTCGATCTTGTTTGCGTCACGGGCGACTTCGAAGAGAAGCTGCGGCTGAATCTGCTCAGGATCCATCTGCTGCTCAGGACAGCCACCCGTCTCCTTGAGCACCGAGCCCTTCTCTGTCAGAAGAGGACGCTTAATGATTTGTTCAGGGGAGCGCATGACTTGCCTTTCCTAAACCGTGGCCTTTTCCGAGGCTCCGATGACACGCGCCTCGACGGCCTTGACCACATCTTTGCTGATGACCAATCCCGCATGCATCAGGATGTCGTACACATTCAGACCCTCGGGAGGAAGGCAGGTGAAGCTCGCAAGGTTGCGAACCGACTTCACCAGATTGCCGTTGTCCTTCTTGTCCACCAACACCGCCGACTCGACGCCCAACGCTTTGAATACGCTGGCCATGCGCTTGGTCTTGGGCGCTTCAAAGGCCAGATTCTCGACAACGACCAGCTTCTTCTCCTGCGCTCGCAGCGACAGCGCTGACGCCAACGCCGCCTTCTTCACCTTGCGAGGAACGACGTACGCATAATCCCGGGGATGAGGGCCGAAGACCTTGCCACCGCCAACGAAGTTGGGAGCTCGCATCGAGCCCTGGCGCGCATTGCCCGTCCCCTTCTGTCGGTATGGCTTCTTGCCACCGCCTCGCACGAATTCCCGGGTGCGGGTGGAATGGGTACCTGCCCGACGGGCAGCTTGCTGGGCCTTCACGAGTTCCCAGAGCAGATGCTCCCGCACCTTGCACCCGAACACCTCATCGGCCAATTCGATTTGGCCGACTTTCTTGCCTTCCATGTTCACGACGTCGATCTGCATGGCCTTCCTCAGGTCTTGATCTCGACATCCACACCCGCCGACAGGTCGAGCTTCATGAGCGCGTCCAGTGTCTGCTGGGTCGGATCGAGGATATCAAGCAGCCGTTTATGCGTGCGTATCTCGAACTGCTCACGCGACTTCTTGTCGACGTGAGGCGATCGCAGCACGCAGTACTTGTTGATCTTGGTTGGCAAGGGAATCGGACCTGCGACCTTGGCACCGGTCCGCTTGGCGGTGTCCACAATCTCGCCCGCCGACTGGTCGAGCAGGCGATGATCGTAGGCCTTGAGCCGAATCCTGATTTTGGGTGTCACTTGCGCCCCCTAGCTTGTGTCCTATTGAAAAATTTCCGTCCTCGCCTACTCGAGGATCTTGGTGACCACGCCGGAGCCCACCGTCTTGCCGCCCTCGCGAATAGCGAAGCGCAACTTCTCTTCGC
>CAZHUY010000219.1:0-10161 GCA_964535465.1 uncultured Myxococcales bacterium | reverse complement strand
GCCGATGCGGATCCCGTCCGCCGGCCGCGCCTCGCCGAAGAAGTCCTTGTCCACGCCGGCCATGATGCGCAAGAGGGTCGACTTGCCCGCGCCGTTGCCGCCGATGACGCCGATCTTGGCGCCCGGGAAGAAAGACAGATAGATGCCCTTCAGGACCTCCTTGTTCGGGGGATGAACCCGGCGGAGATCCTGCATAGTGAAGATGTATTGGTGAGCCATGGGGCGCGTAGTTTACTTGCTTTGCCGGCCCAGGCCAGGTGCCAGAGGCCCCTGGTGCGCCCGCATGCGCCAGGGCGCGTGTTAGTCTGGCCGGGTGAAGCGGCCTTTCTCTCCACGCCGAGCCGTGGGCCTCGCGGCTCTGGCGTTGTGGGCACCCTTGGGGTGCTCGGGCCGGGGCACGACTCGCGATGGCTCGGTCGCCGCCGATGGCGCGGACCCGGTGGAAAGTGTCGGAGGCTTCGTGCCCACCCTGGCCGTGCCCCTCGACGCCGCCCTGCCCGGTCCTCAGGATCCCGTGCGTTGTGGCGAGATGGGCCTGCCCTACGCGGCGGCCATGGCGTATTCGCCCGATGGCGCGCTCTTGGCCGTGGCTGGACCACGCCTCCGCATGCTCGACACCTCCGGCTGGCTCGAAGTGCGCCAATTCGACACCTCCGCGTTTCCAACCAACCTCCTCAGAAGGCTGGCCTTTGTAGCGAACGGGACCCTCTTGGTCGGCGTGGGCGACGACGGAGCGCTCGGCTCGTGGCACGTGAATGACGGCTCCTTCCTGTATGGCCTGAACTACCCCGGGCACGAGCATCGGCTCCCTCACCAACAGGTGGCGCTCTCCGACACGCCCCTGCTCGCCATGACCGACGGCAAGACCGTGGCCCTGTGGGATGTGGAGAGGCAGACCACGACCCGCTCGATGGCGCCCAGCCAGGGGCAGGTCGGCGCCCTGGCCCTGTCCACGGCGGCCGATGTGCTGGCCATGGTCGAGGGCGAGTATCGGGTCGCGCAGCACCTCGTGTCCTTCGCCGCGACAGGGATCACGCTTTGGGATACCGGGCGAGGGACCCGGCTGCGCACCTTGGCCGTGGAAGAGCTCTCGGTCTCCGCCGTCGCGCTGTCGCCCGACTCGAAAAGCCTGGCCGCGGTCGTGCGACAAGCCGATTGCCAGGCCGCCTGCGACACCGAGGTGGTTTTCTATCGAACCTCGGACGGTCAAGCCACGGGGCACAGCCCGCGCTGGACCTCCGAAGAGTATCTGCCAAGCGCCAGCCTGAGCTACCTGCCAGACGGCCAGGCCGTGGCCGTCACCACCTCGGCCGGCCTGACCATCATCCGCACCTCGGACGGCGCCCTCGTCAACGTCATCTCCGCCTGGGGAAACTCGGCCCTCTCGCCCCACGGCACGCTGGCCATCCCGGGCGACGCCATCGAGATCCGCCAGATCAGCGATGGAACCATCGTCCATCTGATCCCCGCCTACACCGGTAACCAGGCCCCGACGTTTTCGCCCGATGGTCGTTTGCTCGCCTCGGTGGACGGCAACGACGTCGTCTTGTGGCGCGTGGCCGACGGGGTGATCAGCGCCCGCTTCCCCGGCCTGGGAAAGGGCGTGCAGTCGCTGGCCTTCTCGCCGGACGGAAAGGCCCTGGCCAGCGGGGGAAAGGACTCCGTCGTCAGGATCTGGGGTCTCGAGCAAGACACCACTCCGTTGGTGCAGCGTCAGGTCGAGCCGGTCACGTCGGTCGTCTTCTCCCCCGACGCGTCCCTTCTGGCGACCGGCGATCGCAGTGGAAACATCTTCCTGCGCGACAGCAAGACAGGGTCTACCGTGAACGTCTGGTATGGCCACAGCACCATCAGCGCCCTGGCCTTCTCGCCGGACGGGACACGGTTGATTTCGGGCGGTGCCACTCCCGGCCTTCGCATGTGGGACAGCCAGACGGGCCTGGCAGTAGCCGCCGCGTCTCACGGCGCCGGGGTGGTGGCCATGGCCTTGTCGCCTGATGGCTCGCGCCTGGCCAGCGCCGCCACCAAGGCCAACTGCGCCAACCCGTGCCCACCCGACGAAGGCGATCCGGAGATCAGAATCTGGCGGGTGACCGAGTCCTCGCTCGACCTCGAATCCGCCATCCCGACCGTCCCGCCGGATTCTGCCACGCCGGACAGCGAGCACGACCGTGTCCAGGCCGCCGTGTGGGGCCTGGCCTTCGCGCCCGACGGACAGACCCTGCTGAGCGCGGGTCCGCGGAACAAGGGACACCTTTTTCGCCTGCCCGAGGGTAGCGAGGTGGGCGCTTTCGGCAGCATCTTCGTCGGAACGCCCTTCGCGGTCTCCCCCGATGCCACCCGCATCGTGCTGGGCGCCTCGCCCATACAGCTCTGGTGTACCGCCCGCTAGAAATAGTCCGCGAAGCGGGCATCGCCGTCGGCAAGGCCCGCGATGCCCTCGATCTCGACCAGCCAGCCCGGGCGACAGACCCGCCCCTCCACCACGATGAAGGGCACCCCGGCAGGCAAGAGCGATCGCAACA
Source organism: uncultured Myxococcales bacterium (assembly GCA_964535465.1). GTDB lineage: Bacteria > Myxococcota_A > Polyangia > Fen-1088 > Fen-1088 > Fen-1137. The sequence continues at coordinate 7,636 of CAZHUY010000219.1, read as the reverse complement.
GGGCCCGACAACGCGCACCATCGCTGGCGTCGCGCAGGTACACGACCGCCTGCTTGAGATCGGAGAGATGCGCCCCCTGCTTGCTCAGCAACGCCTCGACGTTCTCCAGCGTCCGCTCGACCTGCTTGTCGAAGTTGCCCTCGTGGAGGATGTCTCCCTTGTGGTCGATGCTCGCCGTCCCCGAGATCAGGTGATGGGTTCGATCGCCGTAGACAATGGACGTCCCACGCTCGAAGGTCACCCCGTAGCAGTGGGTCGGGCATAGATGATCTTCCGCCGTCATGAAGCGGATCTGGGCGGGGTCGAGCCCGCGCTCGAGCCAGGCGTCCATCGCGACGATCTCGTCATGACGTTGCAGCTCGCCGGCGATGCCCGTGCTCGCCACGTAGTGCGTGGCCGCGGTCATCCCCCAGGTCTCGAATAGGGCGCGCCGGGCCTCGACCAAGCCCTGGTAGTGGGTGTCGATGTCGCGCACGAAGAACCAGGTCCGCAGAAGGTTCTCGCAAAGCGAGGCGCCATGGCTCGCGGCCACGCCCTCGAGCTGCTGCAACAGCTCGTGGGTCTGGGCGGCGGAACCGCTCGCGTGCCTTGTGCGAAACGAACCCCACACCATGTGGTAGTGGCCGTGCTCAATCACCAATTGGCCGCCTGGATAGACCCGCCTTCGGCACGGCCTGCGCGACTTGATGTGGTACGCCTCGAGCGCGATCTTGTTGCCCTGCACGGGCCTCTGCCCCACGATCGACACCAATCCGCCGGCACCACGCAGGCCCATTCGTTCCCGCAAGGCCGCTATCTGGTTGAGCGCGTCGCTGACGTGCAAACGTACGAAGACCTCGCTGTCCAGGTTCAAACCGGCGTCGCGCAAGGCCTGCCGGTAGTTCGATTCCAGCGCCGTCCAACTGGCCTCGAGGTCGAGGTCAGGGGGCGATTCCGCAGCCAGGAAGCACTCGGTCCCTGCCTTGGTTTCGAGAACCGACAGAGAGACGGCGTCCTGCGACAGCCGTTCCACGCGGTGGCACGATGAGGTTCTGTGTCCTGGGTACTTCTCTTCCATGCTGATGGTCCTCAGGACCTGTGAGCGAGGTTGGTGGGAACGATTGGTGCGAATTGGGGTTACGCGGAGGCCTACAGACTCGTCTGAAGCATGAGAAACACATCGTGGGTGACCTTGGCGATAGGGCGATCGCCCATGTACACGTCGGTGCGGTCATTGGGACGCAACGAGCGCCAGAAGTCGTTCTTGTGCTCGTCGTCATCCAGGAATCCACGCCCGATGTTGGCCCGGTACATCACCTGAAGGAGAAGGTTGTAGTTGTGCAGGAACAGGTTGAGCCCCCCCGCCGGACGCCAAATGTACCCGGGCGTCTTCGGTTCCACGTTGACGTGATCGAAACGGCCGGTGACCTCCAAGAGCCGCGGAAGAATGAAGTACCCGCCTTGCACGTAGGCGCTCTTGGCGAGAGCCCCAAGGCCCCACTTCTCGTACCACTCCTTGCCCGTCTCGTTCTTCGTATCGGAGATTATCCAAGACTTGCGCCAGAAGGCCTCTGCTTCCAGCGAGAAGCCGCGCCAGCGGAAGTGCAGCTCGATGCCCGCCTTCAGCATGCGATCGTCGTAGTAGGCAAAGAAATCCGTGGGAGTACGCACGTTGTGGCGCTTGGCGAACAGGAATGCTCCTCCCACCGACAACCGGGGTTTCTCCGACATGTCCAGGTCCGATTCGTCGATGGCGGGCAGATAGCCGAAGGGGTGAACCACCAGGCGCGAGCCGAACTCGAAGTCGATGTTGCCGCGGCTACGCAGGTTCGACGAGGGCATGAACCCATTGACCGGTTCGATCGCGTACTTCTGCTCGCCGTTCCACACGCCCACGGAGTACTCCACGGGAAAGACCTCGGGAGCCAACAACCCGAAGATGCCCGCGCCAAGGTCGCGACCGTCGCCGAACTCGAGCAGGTCGGTCATGGCGACAGGGAGCTGGATCATCTGATAGCGATCGCCGGCCAGCAAACGCTGGCGCCCCAGCCAAGGACGAAAACGGCCCACACGCAGGACCGCCTTGCCATCGAAGTAGTCGAGGTCGGCGAAGAAGTCCCACAGGCTCACGCTGCCGTTGGCGATGTTGGACAGGAAGAAGGTCCGCACGTTGCGAAACAGGTGCAGATCGAATCCAAGCGCGGCCCGTCGCAGGGTGAATCCTAGCCCCTCGTAGGTACGCCCATTTCCCGACGGATCCTGATCCGCGGCGCTGTTGTACGGAAGAGTGAACAAGCTCTGCAAGATGGCGATGGGTTGCAGAGAGAATCGCTTGTCCTCACTCTCGATGAGCAGCCGATCGTTCCAGCTTGCGTGGATGGACAGGCCCGACGAGGCAGGCGCCGCTGGCGTGGGCAAAGGAGTCGCTGGCGACGCAGCCTCGCTGTCCTTTTCAGCGAGAGACTGGCCCGAAGAGGCAGGCGTCGCAGGGGGCGCTGACGAAGCCTCACTGTCTTTCTCGGCGGGATCCTCCGCCGCCCAAGCAACAGTCGGAAGGGACAAGGCCAGTCCGAGCGCGAAGCCGAGTCTGGCTTGACATGAGTGTCTCTGTCTTCGCATTGAGGCCATCATACAGCGAGTGGGATGTTGTGCGCTGGGCATGATTTGTCGACGTTCGTGCCGAAAAAGCGTCAAATGTGCCAGAATCGTCCCATCAGCCGCTCCGACGGAAGGGATTGCGTCAGGGGTTGCTGCTCGGGTTCACGTTGCCGATGGCCTGCTCGAACGTGACCTTGGGCCGGAAGTTTGCGTGACTCGCGTACTTGGTGTTCCGGCGGCCCCAATAGTGGCCGTAGTACTGCAGGTTGGTGTCGACGAACTCGGCCACGTCGTGCAGCTCCCTGGGGGTCAGCTTGATGTCCGCGTGCCGGGTGGCCAGCGACTTGGCCTTGGCCTCCTGGTTGGCGAACGATCCTGTCAAGGTGACATTCATGCCCAGCATCTTGAGCAGCACGGAATTGTTGCCATAGAGCGCGTAGGCGGGCAGGTACTTCGAGGTGGATTCCGGGTTCCTCGGCTCTTCGTCGATGTTGAGGCCCAGCAGCCAGCTCCGGCGGTCCATGAGCGACTCGTAGGATCGGTTGAACAGCGTGGTGCGCTCGCTGCTGAGATCCAGATTGCCCTCCTTCTTGGTGGGACCGTGGCACGAGACACAGTACTTGTCCCAGATGGGCTGCACCGTGTGCTCGTAGTCCAGCACCTTCTTCCCCGTGGTCTCGCCCTCTTGCGGTCCGGGCTCGGAGGGCTCGCGCTGGAAAGCCTTGGGGAAGTTGGCGACCGGTGGCACGTCCTTGGGGGTTTCGTGACAGCCGATGCAGGCCCGGCGCTCACCGGGCATGTAGTTCACGAAGGTCCGCTCCTGCTGAATGAGACGGTAGTCCTTGTCCAGGGCCGCGAAGAAGATCGAGCGGTTGGCGGGGACCGTGAACTGCGCCGAGCCGTCGTCCTCGACGGGGACCACGCCCCAGCGCACCTGGGCGGCGAAGTGCGTGTTGCGGCTGATCGCCGCGTGCATCAGCCCCTTCTCGTCGCCGCCCCAGAAGTGGCGCGCGCTCCAGGGTCGCGGCAACTGTTCCATGACCCGGATGTACTTCACCGCTCCGCGCGGCACGTTCTCCATGCCGAAGTACACGTCCTGGACCGACACCACGGCCAGGTTCTTGGCCGCCAGATCGGGATCCAACGTGCTGCCGGCCACGGGCGGGCGCGGCCTGGTCTTGAGCGGCATGGGCTGCCAGCACGAGATGGCCGAGTCGCGATAGAACTGATACTGGGTGGCCGCGCCTGTGCCGGTCTGCACCACATAGAGTCCGTATCCGGCCTTGGCGTACTTGTCCTTGCTCAGACTGCCTGGCTTGAACGAGGCCAGGGCCTGCTTTTCGTTGAGGGGAAAGGGATCGCGATAGAGGTTGCCGTCATAGCCGGACTTCCAGGTCACCACGGTGTGATCGGTCGCATCCAGCTCGGGCGTGAAGAGCGACATGGGCTCGCGGGTGCGAATGTTCTTGGACATGTCGATCTTGAAGATGGTCCCGTACTGGCTCCACTCGAAGTGGGGCGTCCCCAGGAACAGGTACTTGTTGAGCGTGCCGGGGATGATGCGTCCCTGCACGGTGCTGGGCGGCAGATTGATGTCGTTCTTGTAGACCTCGGACGAGCCCGTGCCGTTCGGGTACACCGACCACTGGCACTTGATGGCGGCCGAGGCCTTGTCGACGTACTCCCAACGTGAGTAGAGGATGCGCCCGTCGGGCAGCACGGTCGGCGTGAACTCGCTGGTGGCGTTCACCGAGAGCTGCGTCAGCTTGGAGCCGTCGGGCTCGACGCGGTAGAGGTTGGGCGAGGTGAAGCAGTCCGGGCTATCGCACAAGGTGCCGAGCTGGGCCCTGGTCGAGACGAAGATGATGCCGCCATCGGGGAGATAGGCGGGATCCATGTCGTCCGTGCCGTGGTGGTAGCAGTTGCGGTACTTGCTGATGAGCTGCGCCTCGTCGGCGGGCGGGTTCAAGACCATGCGGGCCTCACCCGTGGCGATGTCCGCCTCGTACAAGCGGTAGCCGGAGTCGTTGCTCTTCTTGAAGTCGAAGACGATCTTCTTGGCGTCGAACGAGACGTCGAAGCGGCGGAACACGCCGTTCGACAGATTCGAAACCACGGAGCGGACGGCGCCTGTCTTGAGATTCAGAATGGAAATGCCACCGCCCGGCATCCAGGTCGAGTTGATATACTCCGTGTAGTAGTGGTTGGCGTTGTAGGTGTTGCGCTTGATGAAGATCACCTCGTCGGTGCCCAGCGAAGCGGCCAGCCCCTCTCTGACCGCCGATTCGCTCATGCCCGCGGTCAGGGTGATCTCGGGGTAGGCCTTCTCGACCACGGCCACACTGCCAGCGGAGGCTCCGGCCACGGGACCGCTCGTCGTTCCGCCCACCGCGGTTCCCGAGCTCCCGCCCTTACCCGAGCCTCCCGTATTGACGACGCTGCTGCCAGATCCGCCTTTGCCCGCGCCACCGCCCGCCGAGGCGCTGGTCGATGTCGAACCGCCCTTGCTCGCCGTTGGGCCGGCTCCACCCTCAGCGCTGCTCGCCGTCGCCTTGCCCCCGGCCGCCGAGGCATTGCGGCCGCCCTCCCCGCCCGATCCGCCCCCCGCGGATGACCTGGTGGAGGTCTCTCCTGCCCCGGCACCAGCGGAACCGGACGCGCCCGCGGCGGAAGAAGGCACGTTCCCCGATCCCCCGCCGCCCGGGCTGATCGACGATTCACCTCCCGACGAGCCGCCCGAACAACCCAGCAGGGCCAGGCCCCAGAGCGACAGCACGACCATTCCTCTCGATAGGCAGGTCGAGGTTGACGGTCGATTAGCGGTGCGTTTCATGCTGTGTTCCTTTCACTGACTGATCTGGGGAAATCGTCGTCCTCGTTGGGCGGCAGCGCGAGGCGCGTCGTCCACACTTGACGGTCGACAGAAGGGTTGCGAAGGCGAGCACGACCATCCAGGTGGCCGAGCCACGCGCGGGGGCGCCGAGAGCACCCACGCGACAAAGGCATCCGTCTTGGGCGGGGTCCTTGCCGGCGGTGCCGGGATCGGTCGGATCGGAGTTGATGCTGGAGGGAGCCGCACCGGCGTCGGCGGTACCGGCCGGGACCACGCTCGGTCCGATCTGCATGACGTACGAGGCGAGCTGATTGAGCTGCGGCTCCGAGAGCTGCGAGGTCCGGCCGTGCCGGTCGCTGGGATTGAACTTGGTGAAGACCTCCTTGACCGTGGCGGCGTGCCCCAGGTGAAGGTAAGGCGCCGTCCGCCACACCTCGACCAAGGTCGGGGTGTCGTAGCCGCCCTCATCCCACTTGCCGATGTCCCACTTGCCCAGCTCATCCGCCAGGATTCGGGTGCCGACATCATGGCGTTGCTGATCGGTGAAGAGCGGAGGCTGGTGACATCCCGAGCAACCAACCTCGCTGCTCTCGAAGATCTTCTTGCCCTCCACGGCGTCGGGCGTGAGGGTTCCGTCCGCTGCCAGGTACGGGCTCGGCTCCGCGGTCAACGACTGGACGTAAGCATACGTCGGCTCGACGACCTCCGCTTCCGGCGCCTCTTGGAACTCGATGTTCTTGTATCCGGCGCGCACGGAGACGCGGGCATCCTCGCGACAGCCCGTGATGTTGGTGGGCGCTGTCACGGAAGACAGAACGTGCGCCCGCGCATTCTTGGGGTTGCCCTGGCCGTCGTTCAGCAGATCCCAGTTCAGGCCATCCATGCGGCCCCCCTCGTGGCAGGTGGCGCAACTCAGCCAGCTCTGGTAGCAGGTCTTGCCGCTGTTGTAGAGCCGTTCGCCCTTGCGGATCCGGTCTTCTGCGGGCTGATTGGCCAGGCTCACCGCGGACGTCTTCTCGGTCGCCACATCGACCAGCAACACCTTGCCGTCGAAATAGGACGCCACGGCCAGCGTCCGGCCATCGGGGCTCAGCGCCAGCCCGCGCGTTCCTTCCCGCTCGGCCAGGGATCTGCGCTGCAACCATCCCCGCTCCTGTAGGGTCCCGAGATCGTGCGCCAGGTTGCTCCGGATGCCCTCGTTCTCGACCAGCAACTGGTGCAGGCCTTTGAGATCCACCGTCGCGAGCTCGCTCAACCCGGCCAGGGTCGCCCAAAGCTTCGAGCCATCGGGCGACACCACCACGCCCCAGGGATTGGCCGCGCCCAACCCGACCTTGTCGAGCAGGAACGTCGCGTACAGGTTGGCCTCGGCGATGTCGATGATGCTGGCGGCATTGGTCATGACCCACCCACGATCCAACTGCGTGACCATGGTGTTGGCGCGCCCCAACTGGTGAATCACATAGGCCCAACGGTTGTCGGGCGAGATGGCGATCTGCCTGACGATGGAAGAGCCTCCCGGCAGCCTGACATTGCGCACGGTTCGCGAAGCCAAGTCGATGATGCTCACCTCGGCCCCGTGCTCGGCCCAACGCGCGTCTTGCGATCGCGGCAGCTTGTTGCCGACCACCGCGTACCCGTCGTGTGATGTCAGGGCGATGTAGGACGGCTCGCGCACCACATCGAATTGGCTGGTGACGGCCCATTGATCGAGGTCGACCACGGCCACCTTATTGAGGCCGCGATCGCAAACCAGCAGGCTCTTGCCATCGGAGGTCACGGCCACGCCGGTGGCCCGCTTCACCGCCGCGAGCCGCCGAATGAAGCTGCCGTCGGCTCCGACCTCCGCGATGGTGCCGGTCATGCCCTCGGAGACGATGATTCTGTCGTTGCCATTCCAGGCTACGAAGGCTGGATCGCCCTGCAACGGGACATCGCGCAGCACGGAAAGGGTCAGGGGATCGATGATGACCAAGCCGCCCCACGTCGTGTCGGCCACGGCCAGACGGGAGCCGTCGGGAGAAAAGGCGAGGTTGCTGGGAGAGCGATAGGGTGTCCCGGCCTGGGAGACGGGGACTCGGCACATGATCGTCGTGCCCAGACTCAGCACGAGCAAGGCCCAGCGGGGGCGGGCCCATCGCGCGACCAGGGGAAAGCGACCTCGAGAGATTCTCATGTTTCACATAGCTGTGGGCTGAGCGTGGAGAGTGCTGTGGTTTCTGCGAT
>CAZHUY010000218.1:0-10277 GCA_964535465.1 uncultured Myxococcales bacterium | reverse complement strand
AGTCAGTCCCCGTCGAGGCTGCCTCAGCAGCGCCTCGGCGCTCTCCACGGTCTGGCGGATGAGGGTGGCGATGGGCAAACGAGCCGCGATCACGACGTCACTTACTAGTGCGTGACGGCGCTGCGCCCCACTGGGCCCGCGCCGTCATCGCTGAGCTCTCACCCCTCGGCGAGAGCTCACGTGGTCCCAGAGACTACTGGCAGTAGCCGACTTCCTGCGTGCCCGCGTATTGTCGCGGGGTCCAGGCGAATTGACAGGTCGTTCCCCCGGCGCAGTCGCTGTTGGACAGACAGTAGTTCGTGCACACCAGCGCGGTCGCGCTTGGGCCCGTGCACACGTAGCCTGGAAGGCAATTGGCGGTCGACGTGCAAGCTGCCCCTGCCGGCGATGTCCCGGCCTTGAAACAGAAGCTGTCGCCGGTGGGAGCCGAGCCACAACCGAAGCCCGCCGGACAGGAGAGCAAGGGAGCGTGGGGATTCTGGGGACGCGAGGGATCGCAGATCCTCGCGCAGACCTTGACGCCCAGGATGGCCTGGGTCTGCTGGTCGTCCCAGTAGGTGGGAAGGCAGCGCTGCACGCCAGCCACCGCGGGGCAGTCGACGTCGCTGTTGCAGTAGGGCCTGCAGATGCCATCGAAGCAGCCGAGGCCGGCCCGGCAGGTCAGGCCGGCGGAGCAGTCAGCCCCTTCGGCGACATTGTTGCCGGCAAAGCAAGCCATCACGCGCGTGCTGGCCGGGGCGCAAATCTGGCCGGCTGGGCATCCGCAGGCGGGGTTGGCCGAGCAATCCCCACCGGCGGCGGGAGGCACACAGCACTGTCCCGATAGGCACTGCTGCCCGACGGGACACGCGCCTCCGCTTCCGCAACCGCTGGCCGTGTCCTTGGCCCCGGCATCGGGGCTGCCACCGTCCACACGGATGGAAGGACAGCTACTCGTCACGCGATCAAGCTCCCACTGGGGATTGCGACCATCGACACCGACCATGTTGTCGCTGTACGGAGAGTCACTAAGCCACACGCCCACCACGCTGGTGGTGGGCAGTTCGAACTCGACGGGCGGCACGGCGCGACTCGCGGCGACGCATTCTTCGAAACTTGCGAAGCCGCCAGAGCCGATGTTGTACCCGACGGTGCCGGGGGGAACCGCGTATCTCTCGCTTGTCGTCGCGCCGACGACGAACCAACAAGACCCGCCGCTCGCGTATGCGTTAACCGTCCAGCCCTGCGATTCGCCGTATTTCATGCAGCCATCGACGTAGCGCAGCCGGTAGCGGCCCGCCGCGAGCGGAGCGCCGCCGTTGAAATAAACGGGGGTGCCGAACAAATCGAGCGTGCCAGCCGTGGCCGTGGTCGTCGCCGATCCGACAGAGCAGCTTGTGCCCGTGCTGCCGCCCGTGCCGGGGGCATCCTGCGCGCGGGTGTCCGGCATCGTGGTCGTGCCGGCGGTATCGATCGCACGGGTATCCTTCGATGTTCCCGCGGCGTCGACGACTGTTGCTCCCCCATCGGATGCCGTCGGGCAGCTCGTGCCGCTGATGGTCCCGCCCACCGCAACCCCGCGCGGGCCATAGAGCGAGTTGGCGTAATCGATGCGCATGCTGAAGCTTCCCGTGGTGGCGCCGGGAGGAATGGGAACGGAAAGCGAGAAGTTCTTGTTGAGCTTCTCATCCTTGGGCGCCGTGTACTTGTAGTTCTTGGTGTCCGAGCCTACGGTGACGCTCGCCGTGAGCGTGTAGTTGAAGTCGTCGTTCGCGCTGGATGGATTGTCCACCACCCCGGTCCCGGAGATGGTGAGCGCGCTGCCGTTCAGCGTTCCCGAATAGTTGTAGATGTCGTATCCGAACGGGGCCGTGTAGGCCGGCGGGGTGGCAAGCGCCGCTCCGGTGATCGTGTACTTGAGATGGAACTGCCCCCATTCGGCTGTCCCCGACGTGCTGCCGCCTTCGCCGATCATGCAAGACGCATCCTGCCCGGGCTTGCCAGCATCGGTGGGAGTCGTCGGGGTGCCGCCGTCAGCGCCCACACCGGGGCTCACACCGGCATCGGGCATGGGGCCTACCTTGTCCGGTAGAACCTTGTAGTAGAGGCGAGCCGTGGCGCGCACGGGAGCCAGCCCTGCCACGGAGCCAACCTCGATGCGGTAGGATACGGACTCGTCACCGGCTGAGTTCTTGGCGCCCTGGTTCACGTAGGCATACCAGTACTTGAAGCCCTTCCCGTTTTCCTCTGGATGGAAGACGCTGGTTGGCGACTCGACCATCAAGTGGGGGAAGTACCCCATGGTCGTTCCGAATTCCACCCTCGGTTTGGGTTGGAGGTCGGTCTTGGCCTGCGCCTCGTCAACCCAGCGAAGCTCGAGCAACATGCTGGCGTGGGTGTTCTTGTCGGCCGCGAACTGGTTGCCATCGCAGGTGTAGGTGCTGACCTTGAGGCTGGAGGTCGCGTCGACCACGCCCGTCTTGCGAATGGTCCGGTGGTTGGACTCATCCACCGAACCGCAATCGTTTGCATCGGTCATGATGGTCCCCAGGCCAAGCTCCGGTACGTTGAAAGCCACCACGCCGTAGCTCGGATGGTGCCAGAGATCGGCCTTCACCGTGCGCCCCCTGAAGAGCGCGGGGACACCAGGACTATCGGTCTGCGCCTCACCGGCGAAGTGACTGCAACCGGACAGAGGGCCCATGCCGGTGGCCACCGTGGCGTCCTTTTCCACCAGGGTGTATTGCCCCGTCAGTTGCGCGGTGGTCGCCGTCGCGCTGCCGGCAAGCTTCACCGACGCGGTGGTTGTCACGGCCTGGGGCTGGCCGATGGGCGCATTGAGATTGAGCATAATCGGTGAGGCGAAGGTCGTGGCGGCCGCCGGCACGAGACCAGTGTGTAGGTCGCTGTGGGAGAATCCCGCGAAGGCCACCATGCCTTTGTCGTCCTGCTTGATCCAATACTCGCCGCCCTTGCCCGGTTTGCCGACCTGCGTGGTCGCGAGGCGATCGTAGGTAACACCCGCGATGGTCGTCTGACCAACCACGGTCGTGACCTGCGAATTGCCCTCGCCCAGGATCGGGCTGGTGGGGGAATACGCGAGGGTGGATTGGACCTGGGTGGTCGGCGTTAGCGGTCCGTAGGGCGCCTTCTCACCGTCGAAACTGTCCTTGTCCTTACCGCATCCCGCGAACACGAGTGCCAAGGACCAGCAGAAACAGTGATAGCGAAGAAAGGCAGTCAATCGATTCCTCATGGGTACTCCTCTGATAGGCGACCGGGGTGGCTCTGCCGACTCCCCTGGACAGAATGTGAACGCCGTTACTATAACATAAAACGATAACACTCTGCGCTCGCGTTTGGGCGCACCCGCGAAAGGCCACGCTCCTCACCAGGGAGGGAGGGCGTCGCGGCTACCGTTCCGCGAGGTTGATGACCAGATGATTGTCGGAGGGTGGCAGATCGGTCCAAATACTCCTCAACATCGTCCCCGCCATCATCTGCACGCTGCTGCCTGACGAGAGCAGGGATTGCACCTCGCCGGGAACGCTCGCGGGCATGACCTCGTCGCCCGCATAGTGGGCCACGGTAGCATCGACCAACCAAGGCAAAATCCTCGTCACGACGTCGGCGGGGATCGAATAGGGGGGCGCTTGCAGCACGTTGGAAAGCGATCTCGAAACGTCCGCGTGCAACCTGGCCTTCGCGTAGCTCTGGAAGTCGGCGGCACCTTCCAGATCGCGATCGATGGTCATCACGTGCTTGGTGGTGATGGCCAAGGTGTCGCCCAGGACGTCGACCAATCGATAGGGAGAAGGGTAAGTGACGGTCGAGCCCGTTTCGATGTCGTAGATCGACCTGGCGGCCCCGCTCGGGCGCCCCTGGGTGACGTCGTTGGCGTGGAAGTGCCCGGTGAATACCGCACCGACGCCGCCATTGGAAAGCAGGGCCGCGATCGCGTCACGATCCGAGACGAGATACTCGGCGAATGAGACGCCTTGGTATGCAAAATGCTCCACCAGCCCGTGATGCATCATCGCGATCACGCGCGAGCCCTGGCTGGCGGCCAACGAAAGCTGAGCGGCGATCCACGCCCGCGTTGGCTCGGTCAATCGACCCGCCGTGGTCGCCGGGCTGGCTTCGTCCCGGTAGATGCACGAATCGAGCGCAAGCAACCACAGGCCGGGGACGATCTCGGCGACGTAGCTGAGCGACGCTGGATCGCGCGCAAGCGCGGCGTCGTACCCCATGTCGCCATAGAGACTGACGAACTCCGAGGCCGAAAGGGTGGGCACGGGCGTCGCCATCTCACCCATGTAGCGGAGAGCGCCGGCATTCTCGATGTCGTGATTGCCTGGGATCACGAACACCCGTCGTCCCCCAGCCCGCATCCGACGAAGATAGCCGACGACGGTGTTGTGGGAGGCCAGCTCACCATCCTTGGTCAGGTCGCCGGGGACGAGAATCGCCTGCGGGTTCTCGGCCTCCACTTCCGCGAGCAGCGCGCGCAAGATGGCGTCGCTCTCGACGATCATCTTCCCCTCCGAGGCCACGTAGCTGGCCAGTGCCTGGCCGGTGGAGCCGAGCGAGGGGTCCAAGAAGTGCGGATCGGAGAAAACGAGCAACCGAGCCGCCGGGGGCGGCGCACTGGACTTGGCAGAGTCGGGGGGGGCCGACGCATCGAGCGTCCCAGACCCGTGGGTACCGTCGCAACCCGACGACAGAAGCATGGCCAGCATGGGGCCAACGAGGATGGAACGCAGGGGACGCTGGTTCATGGCGATTGCCTTCGGAGCGGCGGGTGGTCAGTCCCTATCGAGGCGCGCTACTTCAGCAACGCCTCGGCGCTCTCCACGGTCTGGCGGATGAGGGTGGCGATGGTCATGGGGCCCACGCCGCCGGGGACGGGGGTGTAGGCGCTGGCTCGCTCGGCGAGGCCGGCCTTCTCCACGTCGCCGATGCCGCCGGGGTGGTAGCCGGCGTCCACCACGACCGTGCCCGGGCGCAACCACGAGGTCTTGATGAGCTCGGGTTTGCCCACGGCGCCCACCACGATGTCGGCCCAACCCACCAAGGCGGGCAGATCCTGGGAGCGCGAGTGGGCCACCATCACGGTGGCGTCGGCGTTGGTCAGCATGGCGGCCATGGGCTTGCCCAGGATGGGGCTACGGCCCACCACGATGGCGTTGCGGCCCTTGAGGAGGATCTTGTGGTGGGAAAGGAGGTGCATGATGCCGGCGGGGGTGCAACTGCCGTAGGCGGGCAGCCCCATGGCCATGCGGCCGAAGCCCAGGCAACCCACGCCGTCCACGTCCTTGCGCGCCTCGATGGCCTCGAAACACAGGCGCTCGTCGATCTGCTTGGGCACCGGATGCTGCAGCAGAATGCCATGCACGTCGGGGTTGGCGTTCAGCTCGCGGATCTTGGCTTCAAGCGCGGCGGTGGTGGTGTCGGCGGGCATGTGCACGCGCAGGGATTCCATGCCCACGCGCTTGCAGGCGTTGCCCTTCATGGTGACGTAGGTGGCGGAGGCCGGATCCTCGCCCACCAGGATGGTGGCCAGGATGGGCGTGCGTCCGGTGCGGGCCTGCAGGGTGGCCACGCGTGGCTTGAGATTCTCTTCAACCAGCTTGGCCAGGGCTTTGCCGTCAAGGATGATTGCGCTCATGGCGGGGTTCTAGCAGGTGTCAGGCCCTCTGGTGCAAGCGGATTGAGGGCAGCCCTTAGACCGTGCGCTGGTCAGTCCCCCTTGAGCGGGGCGCAGGTCGAGACGCCCGCGCCCACGATGTCGCGGCCGGTGTTGCTCTTCATGAGCTTGGCCACCTGCGGCTTGTCGCGATCGACCGCGTAGATGGACTGTTCGATGAAGATCCAGAACTGGCCGCCCCAGAACTTCATGGCCCAACTGCCGTACTCGGTGATGTTCGCGTAGTGGTGGGTCTGGAGGGCGCTGCCGTTGCGGGGATCCAGGCGCACCAGGGCGGCCTGGTATCCCGACGTCGATTCGTCCTTCGGATAGAATCCCCAAAGGCTGCCATCGCCGGTGCCGCTCAACTCGGGCCAGCCCTCCTTGACCTGACCCAGCGTCGTCACCTTCAGCGAGGGGAAGGCGATGGTGGCCAGGTTGCACGTGGCCCGCATGGATTGGCCACCCGCGATGTACAGGGTGTCCTGGCCGGTTGACGGGTCGAACACGAAGCCCATCCCGAACGCCTGGTAGACCGTGTCCTGGTAGTCCGTCGATTCGCACTTGCCGGTCGTCGTGTTGACCTTGAACAGCTTGCCATCCTGGTACAGCACCCAGGCCACCGCCTTCTGATCCACGGCCATGGAGAAAGGCGAGCTTGGACTGTCGCACTTGAGCTTGGCGATGTCGGTGAAGGTCACCGTGTCGGGATCGAAGCGCGAGAACGTGGTGTCGCCTTCGACGGTGTAGATCCAGCGGCTGGCCTCGACGCACACGGTGTCGACCAGCGCGGTCAAGGGGACGGCGAGCTGCGGGCTCTTGCGATCGTTGGATTCGATGAGCAGGGTCGCGTTCTTCTGGTGGGGCGGACTGCTGTCATAGGCGTCGAAACGCAAGCTCACGTTGTTCTTGTCACCAACGGGCAGGGTGAGCGAGCTGGCTTGCGAGGCGCCCAAGGCGAAGCCGGAGTCGCTGCCCGCCTTCATGGAGAGGCTCGAGATCACGCAAGGCTGGGTTCCTTGATTGACCAGGGCGACGCTCGCGTTGGCGCTGGTGTTGAGGATCAAGCTGCCGAAGTCCACACGAGTCGGCGTCACGCTGAGTACGCAGCCCAGATCCACGTCGGCGGACAAGGGAACCGTGATCGATTCACGCTGCGGATCCGTGCTGGTGAAGGCGAGGCGACCGGTGCGGTGGTGCGGCTCGGCCGCATCCTCCGCGCGGAAGATCACACTGACCGCGCGTTCGCCACCGGCGTCTATGACGAAGGAATAGTCTTGCAGCGGGGCCAGGGCGAACTGCCGATCGCTGTCGCGGGTCAGGGCCAGATCGGTGATCTCGCAGGGGCCCTTGCCGTTGTTGATGATGCGCACGGTCCCCGTCGCGCTGGTGTCCAGCATGACGTTGCCGAGATTCACGCTCTCGGGCGCCACGCTCAGGCGGCACTCCGAGTGGATGCGCGCCGCCAGCGGAACCTCGATGGTGGGGGCCAGCGGATCGTTGCTGGTCAACACCAAGGTGCCGGATCGCTGCAGCGGCAGTCGCACGCGGGCGGGATCGAAGGTCGTGGCCAGCGCGATCTGGGTTCCTGGCAGCAGGGCCACCCCCACGGGCGCGTCCGGCTCGACGCTGAAGCCGGGGTCCGAATCGGGACGCAGGCCGATGCTGAAGATCACGCAGGTCGCGCCGTCGCTGGCGACTTCGATGTCCAGGCCCAGCGTCACCGGCGAGCCCGGGGCCACCTCGCCGAAATCCAGGCTGCTGGGCCGGATGGACAGCGAGCACACCACGATGTTCGCAGACAACGGCACGGTCACCTGGGCATGGGCTGGATCGGTGGTGGCAAAGGTGAGCTGCCCGGTGCGATGCCGTGGTAGCGCGCTGTCGCTTGCCCGGAAACCGGCATTGATGAAACCCGCGGCCCCGGGAGCCAGAACGAGATGTCGGTCATCGACCGCGAACTGTGGATCGCTGTCCGGGGTCAAGGCGATCTGGCCGACCGCGCACTCCGAGGATCCGGTGTTCATGACCTGGACGTTGGCGGAGGCGCTGTCGCCCATGGGCACCCTGCCGAAATCGAGGCTGGTGGGCAGGATGGCCAATCGGCAATCGGAGTGGATCCTGCCGACGAGCGGCACCTCGACCGTGCCTTGGGCCGGATCGTCGGACGAGAGGAGCAAGGTGCCGGTCCGCTGCAAAGGAACCGAAACCTCGGTGGGCCTGAAGGTGACGTGAACCGTGACCTGTTCTTGCGAACCCAGGGTCAGACTGGTCGAGGTGCGCGGAGCCAGGGCGAAGGCGCTGTCCGAGTCGGCCCTGAGTCCTATCCCCGAGAGGTGGCACACCGATCCGTGGCCGCTTGACAGGGTGACGCTCAGGCCAGCCTGCTTGCCAACCCCGACCTCGCCCAGATCGAGTGATGACGGCGAGACGGTCAGCGAGCAAACCGGGTCGAAGAGCGGGGTGCGGCCACAAGAGGCGCACATGAAGGCGCTGACGAGCAATCCGCAAGCCGCGATCTGGCGAAGGATGGCTTTGGTCATGGGGTATCCCTGTCTTCCGTCCTTCTCTCCGCCGACTTCGCGCGCCCGCCGCGGGCCAACAGAAAGCCCACCAGTCCGCCGCCAAAGTGCGCGTACATGTCGATGCCGGGTACGAAGGACAAGGCGATGTTGATCACGAGCACGAAGAGCAGACGTTGGCGCAGACCCCGGGCCACCAGGCGGGGCAAGACCCGCTGTCGGCTGAGCACCAGGCCCAAGGTCGCGCCCATCAACCCCCAGATGGCGCCCGAGGCACCAACCGAGCTGGAGGGCAAGTCGCCGAGCGCCTGGTGCACGGCCCCGGCTGCCACCGAGGCGATGCCCCCGCCCAGCGCGGAGGCACAGTAGACCAGCAGATAGCGGGTCCTCCCGAGAAGGGCTTCGAGAAATCCGCCCAGGCTGTACAGGGCGAACATGTTGACCAGCAGGTGGACCAGGTTGGCGTGCAAAAAGGCGTAGGTGAACACCCGCCAGATCTCGCCGTGCAGAACCTCGGCGGAGTTGGCGCTGAGCTGGTTCTTGATGGCCGAACCCGAGGCTCCGGAGCCGTCCAGGGCGGCGTGGACGAGCAAGCAGACCGCGATGATGGCGAAGGTCAGCCGCGGCAGACGTCCGGACAGGTTGCGTGCAAAGGCCGCGGCCTCGATCCGTTCCTGGCGGCCCCGCTCGATGAGCGCCGGGACCTCGTCCAGGTCGAGCGGTTGCACCTGGGCCAGGCGGGGGGCGGCGTTTTCCAGCAAACCAAGGCGCCGGCCCGCCACGCGCGACAGGCGACCCTCGCCATTCAGATGGTAGACGCCCAGGTGGTCACGGTTGGGCGCCACGCGATCCGCTTCCTTCAGGATGTTCGCAATGTCGGCGCCCCCTCCCACGGCCACCACGAAGAGCAGCCCGCCTTGATGGGAACTCAGGATGCGCTCGACATCGGAGGCCAGCTCGGGGCTGTCGTCGACCAGCACCAGACCCTTGCCCTCGTCGGGCCATTCCAACACGGCCAGGCGATCCTGCTGGGCCAGCAAGGTACCCCGGTCGGTGGCCAGGCTGACGCCGGGTTTGGCTAGAAGCGCGAGCAGTCGGTTGCGCAGGTCGGAGACGGATTGCATTGACGAAGCGTCCACTTTTGCCTCGGCAGTCTAGCCCATTTGCGGCGAAAACCCCGGCAGGGTTTCTCCTTTCAGAGGGTGTCCGAGAAGCCCGCTCTCCCCCGGGCGCGGGATCAGTGCGGGCGGCGCGACAGGATCAAAGGACGACTTCGGCCCAGCCAGAAGCGCGGCACGTCGCGCGCGATCTCCACGTAGTCGTCGCGCACGCTCATACCCACGCGATAGCTGTCGTCGTAGCAGGTCCAGATATGTCCAAGGTTCCAGGGGATCCTGCAGCGGCAGGCGCCGATGCACTTGCTGGTATCGATTTTCTCGGGGGTCTTGCGCATCAGATCGAAGGAGAGCGCTCCGTTCACTTCGTAGCCGCCGTCGATGCTGGTGCTGGGGATCCCCGAGGCTCGCGCCTGCTCGACCAGGCGCCAACGCGACTCGTTCCAGCGGAAGTAATCATGCATGCCGCCGATGGTGAAGCTGGCGAGCGGCAGGGCCAGGAGGAGAAAGGGCAAGGGTCCGGCGCGCCGTCGGCCCAGTCGGAAAACCAGCGTCTCTTCGCCGTGAAGGAGGACGGCGACGCCCAGCGCGGCGCCCAGCAGGATGGGGAAGTAGTACCTGTCGAACCCGACCTGTCCCGAGCTTTGCACCACCACGACCAGGGAGGCGACGACAAAGGCCGTGACGAAGACGAGGACCTCCTGGGCCGCGCGGGTCATGCTCCTGATGACCCCCGGTCCAGAAAAGGGCAAACCCCAAAGTGCGGTGGCCAGGAGAAGCAGGGCGCCGACCACCTGCCAGAACACTCGTGGCAGGACAAGGTAGGAATTCGAGTTGTGGAAGAACACGTCGGTGAGCGTGTTCGGCCCGATGCCCTGCGTGTTGATGATGTTCGAGGCACAGGGGAACGAGCGGTGCAGGTTTACCGAGCCGGCCAGATCAGGGGCCGCGAGGTTGAGCAGCGAATAGGCGCCC
>CAZHUY010000217.1:0-10325 GCA_964535465.1 uncultured Myxococcales bacterium | reverse complement strand
CCCTGGCCGGACATTCTTCGTCTGCGACCACGACCAGGGCCACGGCCATACCCCCGGAAGCTCCGTATTGGGCCGCGTCCTCAAAACACCTTCGCGGCCTGCGAAGAATTCTGACAGCTACTCCGCCGCGCGGTTCCGCCGTCGGCGTTCGCGCACCGTCAGGGCATAGGCCATCGAGAAGAATGGGATCAGGACCAGCGGGAAGGACAGGTAGAACCAGAGGTTGCGCCGCAGGTCGGGTGCGGCCCGGTCCGAGGTGCCCAGGGGCAGGCTGCGCAGGGTGCCGTCGTAGCTGCCCACGAAGGCCATCCAGCTCCCGTCGATGCGCGCGGCGGAGGGCGACGACCAGTTGCTGTCATCCATGCCCGCCACGTTCCACAGCGGACGGCCGGTGAAGGCGGAGAAGATCGAGCTCCCGTCTTCCAAGGACACGGCGTGCAGCATGTTGTCCCAGCTCAAGGCCAGCACCATCTCTGCCCCCGAGGCCACCACGGCCGGCGAGGAGTAGATCCCCCCGCGCGCCTTGTAGTGCCACTTGAGCGCGCCGGTGCCGGCGTCCAACTCGTAGAGTGATTGATCGTACGATCCGACGAAGGCGCGGGCCTTGCGGCCTTCGAGCAAGAGGGCGGGCGCGCCGGTGATGCGATCGCCGGTGCCGTAGTTCCAGCGCTCGACTCCGGTGGCGGCGTCCAGGCCGCGGACCACGCCGAACTTCGAGCCGGTCACCACCAGGGACCCGCCCGGGGCCTCGAAGTACGCCGGCTGGCTGCGAACCCCGTCCAGCTCGGTCTTCTTCCACTGGATGGCGCCGGTGGCGGCGTCCAGGGCGTAGGTGTTGCCGTTGGCCGAACCCACGAAGAGTTGCCCCTTGCCCGCGCGGCGCGCGAAGATGGGGGCGGTCATCTCGTTGTCGCCGATCTCTTGCCGCCACAGGGGCTTGCCGTCGGCCAGGGCCATGGCCATCACGCCGCCCTTCTGCATGCTGTTGGCCAACGAGCGATCCCACACCCAGTAGCTCACGAAGACCGCGTCGTCGGTCTCGCCGACGCCGCCCACGCAGGGCGCGCCCAAGCGAGCGCCACCCAAGGTGGGGCGATAGTCCTCGACCGCGTGCACCCACACCTGACGGCCCAGGCCGGCGTCGATGGCGTAGACCAGGCGATCGGTGGAGGCGGCCAAGACCAGCATGCGATCGCCCTGCTGAAAGAACACGGGCGCGGCGTAGACCGGACCGCCCGTGGTGAACTTCCAGCGCGTCTCGCCGGTGGCGGCGTCGAGCGCGTAGACGTTGTGATCGTAGTTGCCCACCACCAACAAGGCACGCCCCTCGGCCAGGCCCAGGGCGGGCGGCGACCACACGGTCATGCCGGGCTCGTAACCCCAAACCCGGCCGCTGCCGTCGAAGCTCCAGGCGTGCGGGGTCGTGCCGGCGCGGGTCTTCAGGGTGATGGCCGCGCTGTTCTGCGCATCGCACCGGCTCTGCGACCACAGCTTGCACTCGGCCCGGGCCTCGCCGGGTGAAGACACCAGCAGGACCAGGCCGCACAAGCCGGCCAGGGCGCGCGCGCTCACGTGCCTTCCTCGGCCTTCTTGGCGGGCGCGGCGCTCTTCTGCGCCTTCTCGGCCCAGGCATCCACGACCTCGAGCCCCGCGTTGGGGCAGTGATCGATGCACGAGTAGCAGAACTGGCACTGGTTCGCCCTGACCACACCGTGGTCGATGGCCGCCACGTCGCAGGACGAGTTGCAGGTGCCGCACTGGTTGCACTTGGCACCAACCTTGGCGATGCGCAGGCGAGAAAAGCGATGCAGGAAACCCGTCAGCGCGCCCCAGGGGCACAGATAGCGGCACCACGCGCGCAGAACGAACAGGGCCGAAATGAGGATGGCGAAAGAGGTGACGGCGGAGGCCTTGTCGTCGCGGGAGGTGAACGCGAAGTGCAGCGGCGAGGTCACCGCCACGTGCGACACCGCCGTGACGAAGATGGCGATCAAGCTGAAGTAGCGCAGCCTGCGCGAGGCCTGGTCGTCCAACATGCCGGCCAGCACGAAGTAGCACAGCAGGATCAGCATGGCGGCCCAGTGCATGCTGGAATCCTCGATGAGCAGCTGACGAAGCGAGCCCATCCACATCACCACGCCCAGGAAGAACGCCACGAAGACGCTCAGCCCGATCAACCGTCCGCGCGACAAAGGTTTGCTGCTGTTCCAGAGGCGCTTGCGGATCCAGCCGGTGAAGTCCTGCATGAATCCGGTCGGGCAGATCCATCCACAGAAGACCGGACCGTGCAGAAGCGTCACGGCCATCACCACCACCGGCAAGGCCAGCCAATAGAACGATTCCGAGTAGGCGGAGCCCAGCAGGGTCATGCCATAGAGGCCGCTGCGGATCATGCCGAACACGCCCAGGCACGAGTACACGATGAAGTAGAAGACCAGGAACGAGGCCACCTGCACCACGCGACGAACGAACTGGCGCCGGCGCTTGACCACGCTGATGCCGATCACCAGAAGGAAGAGGAAGAGCAGCGAGGCCATCTCCACGCTGGTTCCATCCAGCGATAGAAAAGGAACCTTGAAGACCTTGGCGAGCGGGAGACGTTCAGGCTGCATGCTGCGTTCCGTCCGTCAGAACCGGCCAAAGTCTGACACGCGCGTGGACCAGGCGCCCACCGGTCATGGCCGACACTCGGGTTGATTGAGGCAGGCGGGTTGGCAGGGCTCGCGGCCGACCGCCATCGCCGGATCCAGGCCAAGGAAGCGCGCCACGAAGGGGCAACGCGGTTGGGCGCTCACCTCGGCCATGGTGCCGGTCTGCACGATGCGCCCGCGATTCATGATGGCCAGGCGATCGGACAGGGCCGCGGCTTCCTCGCGGCTGTGGGTCACGTGCAAGGTGGTCAGGCCCAGCGTCTTGTGCACCCGCGCCAACTCGGCCTGCAGCTCGAGCCGGGCGTTGTGGTCCAGCGCGGAGAGCGGCTCGTCGAGCAGCAGCAGCACCGGCTTGGGGGCCAGGGCGCGCGCGATGGCCACCCGCTGCGCCTCGCCGCCGCTCAAGGTGGCCACCGGCCGGGGCACGATGGCCTGCAAGCCCAAACGCTCGATCAACTCGTCGACCGCGCGGTGCCTCTCCTGGGCCGGAATGCGTCGGGCGCGCAGCCCGTATTCGATGTTGGCGCGCACGCTGAGGTGCGGGAAGAGCGCCGCCTGCTGGAAGACCAGCCCGATGTTGCGCTGCTCGGGCGGCAGGGCGGTGGCGTCGCGGCCGTCGAGCACCACCTGACCCGCGCTGGGCGTGAAGAAGCCGGCGATGGTCTGCAGCAGCACCGACTTGCCACAACCGCTGGGCCCCAGCAGCACCCAGTACTGCGACTTCTCGATACGCAGGGAAACGTCCTGCAAGGCAAAGTCGCCGAAGCGGCAACCCAGGTGGCTGACCTCGATCATCGGCGCTGCCCTCCGCGCGGTCGTTGCAGGGCAAAAGGCAAGAACCTCTGCCCGAACTGCAAGATGACGAAGGCCCACAAACAGATCACCAACAACAGGATGGCGATGGGGCGGCTCTCGCTGACCCCGGCGCGCAGGAACTCGGTGTGCACCAGCACGGGCGCGGTCACGGGCGAGCTGGCGAACAGGATGATGCAGCCGAACTCGCTGATGGCGCGCGCCCACGACAGGGTGGCGCCCACCAGAATCCCGCGCGAGGCCAAGGGCAAGGAGATGCGCCAAAAGGTGGCGGCGGGCGTGGCGCCCAGGCTGCGCGAGGCCAGCTCGAGACGCGTCGGCACCGCCTCGAAGGCGGTCATGGTGGACTTGATGAGGAAGGGCGAGGCCACGAAGACCTGGGCGATGACCACGCCGGCCCAGGTTCCCGAAATGGGCAGGTGCAACGATTCCAGGGCGCCGCCGAGAACACTGCCCGGCCCCAACAGCACGATGAGCGCCACCCCGGCCACCGACTGCGGCACCAGGATGGGGACGTCGATCATGGATTCCACCCAGCGCTTGCCGGGGAAATCCGAGCGCGCCAGTCCATAGGCCAGCGGCACGCCGAACAGGGCGACCACCAGCGTGGCCACGGTCGAGGTCCACAGGCTGGTGGCCAGGGCCTCGCGCACATCCGGGTTGCCGAAGGTCTGCCACAGGGTCTGCGCCGAGTCCTCCATGGCCAAGTGGATGAGGGGAAAGAGCACGATGGCGAGAGCCAGGAGCCCGCCCCCCAGGCACAGGCGCACGAAACCCGAGGTCGTGCGGTGCACCCGCCACAGGGCCGCGTAGATGAGCGCCAGCGGGATGAAGGTCTCGAAGGCGTAGGGTTGCAGCAGCACGAAGCTGAGCACGAAGAGCGAGAAGAACCCCAGCAGGGCCAGGTTGGCGAACAAGCTGGCGTACACCACGACCAACAAAATGAAGAGCGGCGTCTTGCCCAGCAGCACCACCACCAGCCCGAAGAGCACGAAGTAGCCGGCCAGGAACAGGCCGACGGTGCGGCCCGAGCGTCGGGCCAGGGTCACCGCGGCCGCGTGGAACACGAACAGGTTGGTGAAGAACAGCACCAGGTTCATGGCCGTGGAGAACGGCGGCTCGGGCATCATGCCCAACCCCACGTGCACCAGGGCCAAGGCCACGATGGCGGCGACGATCTGTAGGACCGAGAACTTCACGGGGCGGGTACCACCAGGGAGAGTAGCTCATTCGGCAAGCCGCCGCAGGGATTGCACAGGGCGGGGCTAGAGGGCTGGAAGCCGCGCCGGCGCAGCAAGCGGTTGCCCTTCTCGCCCACCAGCAGGGCGACGAAGTCGCGCGCCAGCCCCGGCTGCGCCGCCTTCACGGGCACGGTCAGGCCATAGGTGATGGGGGCGCCCGCGATGCGCGTCTTGTTCTCGGCCTGCTTCATGCGAACCTCGACGCTGGCCTTGGCGTACTGGGTGGCCAGCTCGGGCCGCCCCAGGTTCTCCTCCGCCGGCAGCGCCGTGATCTTCAGGTGGTGATCCTCGGCGGTGGAACGAAAGAGGAAGGCGTAGTCCACGGCGCGCGATTCCAGCAGGGCGAGCAGCTCGGCCTCGTCGTGGGTCACGTGTTGCTTGGCGCACTGGTCGGAGAGGCGCGCCGCCAGGTTGGCCGCCGCGTCCCCGTAGTGCGACGCCTGCTCGGCCAGCTGCCAGACCAACAAGGTGTGATAACCGAGCGGCGCGGTGTCGGGATCGGCCCGGCCCAGGCGCACGCCCGAACGGGTCAGGACGCTGGGCCAGTTCTGGGTGCTGACCTCGTCGGTGAAGCGGCTGTGATCCTTGTGGGCCAGCACCAGCTCGTTGGTGGCGAAGATGACGTTCCAGCTCGCGTGTTGCGGAACCATCATCTTGCCGATGATGCTCGAATCCGCCACCGCCACGACGTCGGCCCGCAGCCCCAGCTCAGTCACCTTGCGCGCCGCCACCTGCGAGCCGCTCGGCTCCAGCCGCACGCGCGTCTTCGGGTGCTCGCGCCGAAAGGCCTCGGACACATCCCCCAGCACCGCCGACAAGCTGCTGGCGTAGAACACCACCACCTCGTTCGACTTCGAGCATCCGATGGTCAGCCCCCACAACAGCAGGGCGCGCATGATCGGGCGAAGGTGCATCAGCGTCAGCATACAACGGCAGGGGCGAGGGAAAGCAAGGCTGGCGGTCGGGAAAGACGCGTTTTCTCGGCGTGGCTGGCTGAACCAAGCTGCGACAACGCTTCCGAGGGGGACACTGAGCAACCCGGCGAAGTCGAGCAGTCCCAACCGGCGCTCCCCCTCGCAGCCGTACGCTGCCTGATGGCTGCTTGGCTGCCTTGGACCCGGGCCTTACCTGTGGCACTCGACGGTTTGCGGCGCGGGGCGAGGTTGGCGCATGTGGAGACCTCGGATCGCCGGGCCGAGAGGCGATTCACGCATGTGGGGATCGCGGGTCGGCGCGTTTGAGGCGCGTTCGTGTGTGGGGGGATCGCGGGTCGGCGCGTTTGAGGCGCGGGCGCGCATGTGGGGATCGCGGGGCGGCGCGTTTGAGGCGCGGGCGCGCATGCGCGCGTGGCGACCTGAGATCACAAGACCCGATCCCCCCGTGTGCGGATCGGGTCTTGGGCGGACATTTCCGCGTCTTGGCGCGGTTTGACGCTAGCCTCAGGACGGCTTGACCACGGGCTCCGTGTCCGGGGTCTTGGCCGCGACCGTCTTCTTGCGCGGGTGGTCGGGAATGACCGTGTGGATCTCGGCCTCGCTGAACCCCTCGGTGCGATACAGGCGCTTCAGGTTGGCCAGGGCGATCTGCGCCGTGTGCGCGATGGCGGTGGAGGCGCGCTCGAACATCTTCAAGCGCGCGCGGGGAGCGGCGGCCGGGGCCAGAACCTTGCGGTAGCCCTCGACCACGACGCGCACCCGCGCGGCCATGGCCTTGGCGTCCTCCTCGGACAAGCGCGCGATGATGTTCATCTCCAACAACTGCGCCAGCAGCTCCATGCGCTCGGGCTGGTCGGCATCGGGGCCACCCGTGTAGTAGCTGATGCCGCTCGGAAAGACCACGTCGTAGGTCGGGTCGAAGGACGGCCGCCCGATGCGGTTCCACACCTCGTCGGAAAGTTGGGCGACGAGCTTGTCCGCCACATTGTCCTGCGCCTCGATGGCCGCCAGGCACTCGAGCACTTCGCTCTCGGCCTTCTGCCGCTCGGCCGCGCTCATGGCGCTCAACCTGACGGCATTGCCCAGCATCTTCTCGGCCAGCTCGCCCCACTTGCCCCCGCGCGCCCGGGCCCGCGCAAGCGTGGTCTCCACATCGGCCATGATCGTCGCTGCTGCTGCGCTCTTCGGTACCAAATCACCCATGACATTCCTCCTGTAAGAACGACAGACGCGCTCCTCTACAACAACCAGCGCATCCCAAATCGTGACGCAAGCGACGCTCATCCAGAAAGGGCCGGATGGCAAGGGGGAATTTGCGGGCATTCCGCGCGCGGGACTTGTCCCTCCTGGGCCAATCCATTACCTTTGGTAATAAAGGTGGTCCACCATGGTCGTCGCGACCTCGAGAGTCACGAATCAAGGGCAAATCTCGGTTCCTGCCGAAGTCCGCAAGGCGCTCGGCATTCGGGCCGGGACGGAGTTGGTCTGGGACCGCAATGACAAGGGCGAATATACGGTACGACCAAAGCGGCTCGGGCTGGCCGACCTCAATCGGATCTTTGGGGCTTCGCCCGTGCGCCTGACGGACCAGGAGCTTCGGGATGCTCGGCGGGAGTTCCTGGGATCCCGCCTGAAACGCCTCGACAGCAAGAAGTGACCATGGCTGCCATCGACACGAACGTCTTGGTTCGGCTGGTGACCAGGGATGATGAATCCCAGTACAAGAAGGCCCAGGCCTTCGTCGACAAACACCAACCGGTCCTGGTGACCCAGCTCTCCGTGTTGGAGACGGTCTGGGTCCTCATGAGCCGGTACAACCTGGACAAGGAACGAACCTGCCAGGTGGTGCAGGCCCTTCTGGATACGAGGGAGCTGAACATCCAAGCCCCGGCGATCCTCGAAGCAGCCCTTGAAACTTGGAGAGAATCCAAAGCCGATTTCGCGGACTGCTTCATCCTGCAAACCGTGATGGATGCCTCCGAAACCCCGCTCGGCACCTTCGACGCCACCCTTGCCAGACTGGAAGGCTGCAAGCAACTCTGACGCGGAGATCGCCTCCCCTCGTAGCCGTTGGTATACTGAACCCATGAAGCGAACTGAGGCGATTGCGACACTTCGGCGGTATCTGCCGGAGATCAAAAGCAGCTTTGGCGTGCGCCGCATTTCGCTGTTCGGTTCCACCGCGCGTGACGAAGGACGAGAGGACAGCGACCTCGATCTGCTGGTGGATTTCGAGACCGGACCTACCTTTGACTCCTTCATGGGGCTCAAGCTCTTTCTCGAAGACCACATCGGGCACCGTGTCGACATCGTGACGTCCGAGTCCCTCAGGCCTCGTTTGCGTCCCATCGTCGAGCGCGAGGCCGTGGATGTCGCCTAGCTCGCGGGATTGGCGGCTATACGCCGACGACATCATCGAGGCTTGCGAGAAGATCCTACGCTTCACGGCGGGAATGAGCTTCGCGACGTTCCTGGCCGATGAACGCACGCGCGATGCCGTGCTTCGCAACCTTGAGGTCATTGGCGAAGCGGCCAAGAACCTTCCCGACGAGGTCACAGCACGAGCGCCGGAAATCGAGTGGCGAAAGATCCGGGGTATGCGCGACGTTCTGGCGCACGGGTACTTCGGCATGGATCCGCGCGTGGTCTGGAGCACGGTCACCACGAAGCTCGAAGCTCTACAGACGGCCGTGCGCGGCCTGCTGGGATAGGCTCAGCCCTGCCCCAACGTTGCCGACGGACAGGCCCCGACTTCCCATCCCCCCGAAACCGAGAACAGGATACGATGCGGGGCACTCATGCCCCAATCCCTGGATGCTTTTGTCGCCAAGTGGGCCGCCTCGGGAGCGGCCGAGCGGGCCAACAAGGATTCGTTCCTGAACGAGCTGTGCGATGTGCTGGAAGTCGCGCGGCCCAACCCCACGGTGAACGACCCGGAGCGCGACACCTACGTGTTCGAGCGCAAGGTGTCCCAGGTCCACGCGGACGGCGAGGCCACCCTGGGCAGCATCGACCTCTACAAGCAGGACTGTTTCATCCTGGAGGCCAAGCAGGCCTCGGGCGAGGGCGCGAGCAAGCTGGGCAAGGCCAAACGGGACACGCCCGCCTGGAACATTCTGATGAAGGACGCCTACGGCCAGGCCCTGGGCTACGCGCGCAGCTTCGACCGGCCCCCGCCCTTCATCATCGTGTGCGACATCGGGCACTGTTTCGATCTGTTCGCGGTGTTCGACGGCAGCGGCGACTACCACCCCTTCCCCAACGCCCAGAACAACCGCGTGTCCTTCGCCAAGCTGGCCGAGCACCGGGCCACCCTGCGCGCGATTTTCGAGAACCCGTTTTCGCTGGATCCCTCGAAGCACGCCGCGCGCGTGACCCGCGAGGTGGCCAGCCACCTGGCCAGGTTGGCCAAGACCCTGGAGGACGCGGGCCACGACCAAGCCCTGGTGGCGCAATTCCTCATGCGCTGTCTCTTCACCATGTTCGCCGAGGACGTGGGCCTTTTGCCCGAGGGCGTGTTCACGCACGAGCTGAAGGACCGCTGGCTGCAGAGCCCCGCCTCGTTCCCCGGCCACATCGAGAACCTGTGGCGCACCATGAACCAGGGCGGCTAGCTGTTCGGGGTGGTGGGCAAGATCCTGCGCTTCAACGGCGGCCTGTTCGCCAACCCGCGCGCGCTGAAGCTGGACAAGAAGGCCCTGGAGCTGCTGCTGGAAGCCGCCAAGTGCGACTGGTCCGACGTGGAGCCCGCCATCTTCGGCACCCTGCTGGAACGCGCCTTGGATCCCAAGGAGCGCCACGCCCTGGGCGCCCACTACACCCCGCGTGCCTATGTGGAGCGCCTGGTTCGCCCCACCATCGAAGAGCCGTTGCGCGCCGATTGGGACGTGGTGCAGGCTCAAGTGCGCCGCTTGGTGGTGGCCGCCGAGGAAACCAAGACCCCCAAGGCCCACAAGGACAAGCTGGAAGAGGCCAAGGCGGCCGTGCGCGCCTTCCACCAAAAACTCTGCAAGACGCGCGTGCTCGATCCCGCCTGCGGCTCGGGCAACTTCCTCTACGTCACCCTGGATCTCTTCAAGCGCCTGGAAGGCGAGGTCCTGGCCCTGCTGGAATCTTTGGGCGAAAAGCAGACCCTGCTGCACATGGAGAGCGTGCGCGTGACCCCCGCGCAGTTCCACGGCATCGAGGTTAAGCGCTGGGCCAAGGAAATAGCCGAGCTGGTCTTGTGGATCGGTTACCTGCAATGGCACTTCCGCATGTACGGCAAGAGCCACCCAGTCCCCGAACCCGTCCTGCGCGACTACAAAAACATCGAGTGCCGCGACGCCGTTTTAGCCTGGGACGGCGACCCCGAGCTGGTCCGCGACGAAAAAGGCAAGCCCGTCACGAGGTGGGACGGCGAAACCATGAAGCTGAACCCGGTGACCGGCGAAAAGGTGCCGGACGAAAGCGCGCGGGTGGAGGTGTACCGGTACAAGAATCCGAGGAAAGCGGAGTGGCCGGAGGCGGAGTTTGTCGTCGGCAATCCGCCGTTCATCGGGAACAAGCGTATGCGATTCGCGCTGGGTGACGGGTATTCCGAGGCGCTTCGCACGGCTCATAAGGATGTGCCGGAGACCGCTGATTTCGTCATGTATTGGTGGAACACGGCCGCCCGACTTGCGCGTGCAAGCAGACTGCGTCGT
>CAZHUY010000216.1:0-10347 GCA_964535465.1 uncultured Myxococcales bacterium | reverse complement strand
TACGTGTCAGCGATGTCCTGGCATCAAAGTGTCAGCGATGTCTTGACCTGTTCACCGGGCACGGCAACGGCCACGAGCACGAGCACGACCACGGATGAGGATACGGGTGACAGCTCCGGGTGCGCGGTGGGGAAGGCTGGTGTGGTCGCGCCGTGGTTGCTGGCCGGGCTCTTCGCTGCCTGCGTGACCCTGCTGCGCCGGCGGTCTCGCTAGTGCTTGGACCGTACTGCTCGCATCTGGCTTGGTCGAGGCACTAGCCGATGATGTGGTTCTGGTTTCGCGCGTTTCTCTTCACCCAGATCGTGGAGTGCCCCCTTTACATGCGGGGCCTGCGTTGCCCGTTGTGGGCCGCGTTCGGGGCCAGTGCGCTGACCCATCCCATCGTGTGGTTCGGTTTCTTCCACCCCATCGTGCCGGGCAGCTACTGGGGCAAGGTCGTCGCAGCCGAGCTGTTTGCCTGGCTGGCTGAAGCGGCCTACTTCCGTCTGATATTCAAGCGCAGGCGTGCCTGGTTATGGTCACTCCTGGCCAACGGCGCCAGCTTCGGCCTGGGCTTGCTCTCGCGCCACTGGTTTGGCGCGCCCTAGTCCGCCGCGGTACAGGGCCAGGCCCAGGGCCACGGTGGACAGCGCGATGAGCAGCGCGAAGGTGGTGCCACCGTAGAGTTGCCGGCCCACCGGGTAGAAGGTCGGCAGCGATCCGAGCACCAGGAACAGCGAGGGCAGGCCGAACGCAGTACACGGCCACGCCGGCATCAAGCGAAACACGGCCATCAGCGTGACCGCCATGGTGCTTTGAAAGAGCAGCACGCCGGGCAGCGCGATCCAAAGCGAGCCGCCGGAAAATGCGATGAGCGGCAACGACAGCAGGAGGCCCGCCAGACTGGTCGCCAGCCAGCCCACGCGATCCGCCACCATTCCGCCCACCATCTTGCCCGTACACGCGGCCAAGGGGATGCCGAGAGCCAGCACCCAGCCGCTCGGGCACCGATAGCAGGCGCCCATGCCCACGAAGGCGCGAATCAGGACCGAGATCAGCAGGAGCGACAGGATCAGCGCCGCCAGCAGGGGCGGATGCTCCTGCCGGGAGATCTGCCGTCGCGGCTTGGGGGGACGATCGAGAACCAGCAGCACGGCCAGCGCGAATACCAAGGCCACGTGAATGGGAAACGTCGAGCCCCAGCCCGTGCGCCCCATCCACAAACCCAGTCCCAGTCCCAGCGCCCCCGGGCCCACGAAGACCCCTGCCGGACCGGCCTTGTCGGTCGAGGACAGCACCAGACCTCCCGCCCCCAGGTGAAAAAGGGCGTTACCCACGCCGGCCATCACCATGGTGGTCCAGGCCGATAGGGACGTAGGCGACACCACCAACGCGGCCAAGAACACCCCGACGATCATCGAGACGCGCGCCAGACGCAAGCGATCGGCCAGCAGGCCCAGCGGGAACTGCAGGGCAAAGGCCAGCAGATCGTATCCCAGCACCGTCCAGAAAGCCGTCAGGCCGCCGAACGATTCTTGGTGCGAGGCGCGCACCACCGCCACCACGCAGGCGGCATCCACCAGGGCATGCATGACCCCGTAGACGAGCGGCCGAAAGCGGGATTCGGGGGACAACGGGAGATCTCTATCAAGTTTCGCGACGGCCAGCCACCCGACACGGGCGTCGCGCTCGCCAGGTGTGCGTGCGATCACGCCTGGGATTGCAGGGCCTTGTCGATCATCTTCCTTGCGAAGCTGGACAGCGGCAGGGCGTCCAGCTCGTGTCCGTGGGCCCAGCGGACATCGGGACGCGCCACCCGACCGCGGGCGCGGGCGCTCATGATTTGCACGTTGGCGTCGCGGTGGGTGAAGACGTGGCGTATTTCGCCGACGGAGACCGGCGCGCCGTCCGCACGCAGGCCCAGCTCGGACAGCACGGCTCGCGCAACCTGCGCCGGCGGGCGCCCGTCGAGCTCGTGCAGCGGCAGGGCCCAGGTCTTGGCCAGCAGGCCGATGGCCGGACGCTGTTGCAGCAGAAGGCGGCCGCGCCTCTGAACCGCCACCGCCACCAGAGTCAGTCGGCGCTTGCTCGCTCGCTTGGCGCGGGCAGGAATCAGCCCGGTGGCGGCGAGCGCGCGCGCCTGGCAGAAGCGCGGCACCGGACAGTCAGCGCAAGCCGGGGCACGCGGCGTGCAGCAGAGTGCGCCCAACTCCATCATCGCCTGGGCGAAGTCACCTGGACGGTCACGCGGAACCAGGACGTGTCCACGCTCGCGCAGCCGTGCGCGCGTACTCGGAAGATCGATGGGCGTTCGTTCGCCCGCAAGGCGCGCCAACACACGCGACACGTTGCCATCCACGGGGAGCGTGGCCTGCCCGAATGCGATGGCTGCCACCGCGGCCGCGGTGTACTCGCCGATGCCCGGCAAGCGACGCAGCTCCTTCTCTTGCGAGGGCAGCACGCCTTGCATGCGTTCGCTCACGAGGCGCGCCGTCTCATGCAGGTGACGAGCCCGCCGGTAGTAGCCCAGCCCCGACCACAGGGCCATGACCTCATCCTCGCGAGCGGCGGCCAAATCCTCGAGGCGAGGAAAGCGGGCCAAGAAGCGTTCGAAGTAGGGCACGACCGTGGCCACCACCGTCTGCTGCAGCATCAGTTCGGAGACCAGGGTGCGGTAGGCATCGGGCGACCGACGCCAGGGCAGATCGCGGTGCTCGCGATCGTACCAGGCCAGAAGATTGCGGGTGAAGGCCGCCGCGCCGCCTTTCCAGGCCGATTTGCTTTGCACCGTCAGAAGATAGCGCCGGGGTTTCGCTCCGGTCCACGACTTCGCACACCATCAGCTTTGACTTCAACGGGCGACGTCCTAAGCTATAGCCTTGTGTGGCCGGCCTTGTCGGCCACGGGGATTGCAAGGAGAACGCCGCTGGCATGGACGACTTGAGTTCTGTCGAGAATCTCGAAGCCCTACGCAGCCAACATCAATCTCTGGAGACCAGGCTAGCCGCCTTGGATCGTCAGCTCACTCTCACCACCGAAGAGCAAGCCGAGCGCGTGCGTCTGAAGAAGAAGAAGCTGGCGATCAAGGATCGCATTCAGTCGCTCCTGGCGCAGAGCCCAGCCCAAACGTAAAACCGAGCGAAGACGAACGATCAGTTCACGCTCAGGCGGGGCGCGATGGTCACGCTGGTGACCAGAGCGTCGAGCCGGCTGCGTACTTCCTCGGACGGGCTGAGCACGGACATGCGTTCGAGCACGAAGCGCAGTCGGTGCTGGTCGCCGCGTACTTCGTAAATGGCGCGAAGATTGTTGAGAACGCGGGCCAGGATCTGGCGCGGCGAGGCCGGCACCAGGCTGCGTTCGTCGAGGTCGCAGGGATCTCCCGTCGTCGATTCGTAGAGCGCGCGCAGCTCGGGCCGGCTGACCATCCGACCGTCGAACGGATCCACCACGCCCAAGCTCTCGTCCCGCCTTCGCACGCCCACCAAGAAGTGGCCGGGGAATGAGATGCCGAAGGCCGGCACGTGCGCACGTCGGCACACCGCCAACAGCACGATGGCCAGCGAGATCGGATTGCCGGTGCGTCGGTCGATGACCTCGTTGAGGAAGCTGTTCCGCGGATCGTAGTAGTCGGCCACGTTGCCACGGAAGCCCAGCTCGCCGTAGAGCAGGCGCAGGATCGGTTGAATGCGATCGGCCGGGGCTGGACCGCAACGCCGATCCTGACCGAGCCGCAGCCGCGCCAACTCGCCCATGACATCCAGCTTGGCCAGGAACCCGGGAATATCCAGTCCAGGGTACTCAGGCTCGCACAGCAGAAGCGCCGTGCTCTCCATGTGAAGGTCATGGTCGCGCTGGCGCAGCAGATGGGCAAACAGCAGCAAATCCGTTGGCCTGCTCATTCGCGGATCCAAGATAGCAGACCGATCTCTCTCTTCATGCGCTTTCTCGTGCGCCCCTGCGAATTGTGTCGCCTAGTCCCACAAGATCGCTGGGGAAGCGACGCCGCACGAATCTATGAGCTGCGATCGAGCTCGGCCTGCAACTCGGCTATGCGTGTGTTGGCCGAGGCCAGCTTCGCCTCGAGCGAAGGAACCCGTGCGGCCGCCAGAACAACCGCGTCATTCTGAGCTTCGAGGAAAGCCAGGCGTTCGAAGATCTCTTCGGGATCCGGCGCTTCGGCGCGCAGCTCGGCCAGGCGTGCGGCCGCTTCCTCGGCCAACTTGCTCTGGGCTTCCAGCTCAGAAAGCCGAGTCATCTTCGCGTCGGCGACGCGCAGAAGCGCTTCGAGCTGATGGACACGCTCGGCCGCTGCCTCGCTCTGCTTGAGACGTGTCTCGAGGTCATGAATGCTCGCCGCTGCCTTCTCAATGGCCTCGTTCTTGTCTGAACGAGCGGCCTGCTCTGCTTTCGCGAGCTGTGATTCCATTTCACGAATGCGCGCCCCACAAGTCTGCAACTGTTGGTCCAATTCCTCGACACGCGTCTCCGCTTGCTTGCGAGCCCGTTCGGTATTGTCTCGGAGCTGCAGCGAATCGGAGAGTCGACGTTCGGTCTCGTTCAATCGCAGTTCGAGATCGCCAAGCTGCTGCTTCTGCTGCTGTCCCAGGTCTTGCGTCTGAGCCTGTCCGTGGCCCATGCGCAACATCACGCCTTCCAGCTCGGCCAACCGTGAGCGGCGTTGGCGATCGGCTTCCTCCACTTCGGTCAGCGTACGCCGCAGTTGCGCGGATTCGTCCAGCGCCTCGGTCAGTCGCTTCTCCGCACCGGCCAGATCTTCCTCCAACTCGGCCACCAAGCTGGACTGTTCGTTGAGGGCATCGCGCAGCTGGCCCACTTCATCCAGATGCGCGGCCGCAGCCTTCTGGAAATCCTCCAGGGCCTGGTCACGCATCTTCAGCGATTCCTGAAGCTCGGCGAGGGTGGGCCCGGTGGGCGGGGCCTGGCGAAGGCGCGCGACATCGGCGCGCAGGCGGCCCAACTCATCCTCGGCGGCGTCGGCGCGCCACAGGGCTTCCTGGCGAGCGGCCTCCAGGGCGGCGATGCGATCGTCGCGCTCGCTCAGGGCCGACTCACGCTCCGCCAGCTCGGCCTCCCGGCGCTTGAGCTCCTCGGCCATGCCCGACGCGGCCTGCGTCTCGACGGGACGTAGCCCCGATGTCAGGCGGTGGGCCAGGGCCGTCATCTCGTCCGCGGTCTTGCGGGTCAGATTGACGACGGACTCGTCCGCCTCCACCAGGGCGCGACGCAGGCGTTGGACCTCGGCATCCAGCTCGGTCTTGGCCTCGGCGGTGCGGCGAACACGTCCGCGCAGCTCTTCGATCTCCTCGCCCTGGGCGCGTGAGACGCGCAGAAGGCCTTCATTCTGTCCGTGGGCTTCGGCCAAGCGCCGGCGAAGCTCGACGAGATCGGCGTCCACGCCTTTGCCCGAGGCGGTCGGCTCCGCAGCGCCACCCGAATCGGTCGGGCCCGAGGGGATCTGCACCAGGGCGTACCCCAGACTCAGCGGCTCGTCTTGCCCGCACAGGGCCAGGTAGTGGCTGGGCTCCTCGCCCTCGGCCTCGGTCAGCTCGGAGTCGACCCGCAACTCGGCCGCGGCCTCGTCGAACTCTGCGATTCCCCAGGCGGCGAAGCGCGTCTGCCCGAACATTCGCACTTTGGGAAAATGTGGGGTCAGGCGATCGATGAGATCGTAATAAGAGAGGCCGCCCGCTTCCTTGCGATCCCCGTTGGGGACCACGCACACCAGGCGTCCGCCCGGAGCCACCAGCTTCAGCACCCCGGGCAGCGAGACGGGCGCGCGACCGAGCAGCACGTCCGCCGCCTCGGGGACCAGCACCACGTCGAAGGGTCCGGCCTGTTCCAGGGCGGCGGCGGTCAGGGTGAGAAAGCTCAGACCGCCTTGCTTCTGCAGGGAACGGGCCTCGGCCACGGTTCCCGAATCATCGGCTCCTACCACACTGCGCGCACCCAGACGGCCCAGGTGCGCTGCGCTTTCGCCGGTACCGCACCCGATCTCCAAGACCCGTCGGCCCATCAAGATGGGGCGCAAGTAGCTGTAGATGGCCGAGTGGCGAATATCCCGGTCCGGTGCACGTTTTGCGGCCATGGCGCGGGGGACTATACATGGCGCACCCGCGTTCGCGCCAGTCACGCGCAACCTGACGCAAGGGACCGAGAAGCTGGCAACAACTTGCACTGGTTTGCGCATTGCTGCTTGCTCTTGGGGTTGCGGCCGACTATAAACGGCCGCTCCAAGGAAGGTTGCTCGTCATGCCGAAGAAGGGGATTCACCCTGCCTATAAGCCCGCCACCATCAAGTGTGCGTGTGGCCATACCGTAGAGACCTACTCGACCCGCGGGTCGTTCATGGTGGACATCTGCTCCAACTGCCATCCGTTCTACACGGGCAAGCAGAAGTTCCTCGACACCGGCGGCCGTATCGAGCGTTTCAACAAGAAGTACGGCAAGAAGACCACGCCAACGCCCGCCTAACGCGATTGCGTGCGCGTGGGCTTCGGCCTGCCGCTTGTCTTTGCCATGCTCGACGATCTGCTTCTCGGAAAGCTGTCGGCCATCGAGAACCACTTCGAGGAGCTGACCAGCAAGCTGTCGGACCCGGGGGTCTTGGCACAGACCCAGCTTGTGCAGAAGCTGGCCAAGGAGCATTCCGACCTGCGCGAGCTGATGGACACCTATCGCGTGCATCGCGATGTGGTTCGTCGCATGGCCGAGGCGCGCGAGATGCAAAAGGATCCCGAGATGCGGGATCTGGCGCGCGCGGAGGAAGTCGAACTGGCCGACGAGCTGGCCAAGTTGGAAGAGCGGCTGACCATCCTGCTGCTGCCCAAGGACCCCAACGACGACAAGAACATCCTGCTCGAGATTCGCGCGGGCACCGGCGGGGAGGAGGCGGCTCTGTTCGCCGCCGACCTTTATCGTATGTACACGCGCTTCGCCGAGCGGCGGCGTTGGAAGGTCGAGATCGTCTCGCAGTCGAGCGCGTCGGCGGGCGGTATCAAGGAAGTGGTGGCCAACATCGAGGGTAAGGGCGCGTACTCGCAGCTCAAGTACGAATCCGGCGTGCACCGCGTGCAGCGCGTGCCGGCCACCGAGGCGCAGGGACGCATTCACACCTCCACCGCCACGGTGGCAGTCATGCCCGAAGTGGAAGAGGTCGACGTCAACATCGACCCCAAGGATCTCAAGATCGAGGTCATGCGCTCGGGCGGCCCCGGCGGCCAGTCGGTCAACACCACGGACTCGGCGGTGCGCATCCACCACATTCCGAGCGGACTCATCGTTCACTGCCAACAAGAGAAGAGCCAGCACAAGAACAAGGCCATGGCCATGAAGCTGCTGCGCTCGCGTCTTTACGACATCGAGCTCGAGAAGCGGGACGCCGCCGAGCGCGAGAATCGTCGCAGCCAGATCGGCAGTGGCGATCGTTCCGAGAAGATCCGCACCTACAATTTTCCCCAGGACCGGCTGACCGATCACCGCATCGGGTACACCCGGCACAATCTGCCCTCGTTGATGGACGGCGATTTGACCGAAGTCATCGAGAGCCTGCGCGCCCACTTCCAGGCCGAGGCGCTGCACAAGCCAGCCCAAGCGCCCGCCTAGAGGCGTGGGGGGGGGATTTGGCACTCCTGTTTTTCGAGTGCCAAAGGCTGCGAGCGACCTTAAGTGCTCGAATTGACAGGTGTTTTAGCTAAGTTGTCGGCGCTCTCGACCGCTCCTTGACGAAGGCAAGAGAGTGCTTAACCTTAGCGCCGTCGCGCGGCTTGCCCGCCTGCAACAGCCTTGGAGTCAAAATGCCAGTCTACGAATACGAATGCAGTGCTTGCGGTCATCGGTTCGAGGAGTGGCAGAAGATCACGGACAAGCCGGTCAAGGTTTGCCCGAAGTGCAAGGCCCGTAAGGTCGAGCGGCTGATCAGCCAGACGTCGTTTCAGCTCAAGGGAGGCGGTTGGTACGGGGATCTGTACGCCAGCTCCAAGGGTGGGGCTAGCTCGGGGGGCTCGAAATCAAACAGCTCGAGCAGCGAGAGCAAATCGGCCAGCAAGACCAGCGACAGTTCGAGCAAGCCGGCGGCCAGCAAGAAGTCCAAGACGGCGGCGTGACCCGCGGTCGATCGGCATCGCATTTCGGTATTTCCACCCGGACCAAATTCGTCTGCGGGTGGTTCCAGGAACCAAGGAGGAGACAATGAAAGTTCGACCACTTTATGATCGCATTCTCGTCAAACGCATCGAAGAGGAGCAGAAGACCGCGGGAGGTCTCTTCATCCCCGATAGCGCCAAGGAAAAGCCCCAGCAGGGTGTGATCGTGGCCGTCGGCCAGGGCAAGGTTCAGGAAGACGGTTCGCTGCGCAAGCTGGAGCTCAAGGCCGGCGACAAGATCCTGTTCGCCAAGTACTCGGGCAGCGACATCAAGATGGATGGGGTCGAGCACCTGATTCTGCGCGAGGACGATGTCCTTGGCGTGATCGAGTAGTCGAGGAAAGGAACACACATCATGGCAGCCAAGGAAATTGTCTTTTCGCAACCCGCCCGCCAGGCCATCGCCAATGGGGTCAACGTCCTCGCCAACACGGTGAAGTCGACGCTGGGCCCGCGCGGCCGCAACGTCATCATCGAGAAGTCCTGGGGCTCGCCCACGGTGACCAAGGACGGCGTGACCGTGGCCAAGGAGGTCGAGCTTACCGACAAGTTGGCCAACATGGGCGCGCAGATGGTGAAGGAAGTGGCGTCCAAGACCTCGGACGTGGCTGGTGACGGGACCACCACCGCGACGGTGTTGGCCCAGGCCATCTTCAACGAGGGCGCACGATTGGTGGCCGCCGGCTCCAGCCCGATGGACATCAAACGCGGCATCGACGCGGCGGTGGTCAAGGTGGTCGAGGCCCTGAAAGAGCAGTCCAAGCCCACCAAGGGCAAGACCGAGATCGCTCAGGTCGGCACCATCAGCGCCAACGGCGACAGCATGATCGGCGATATCCTGGCCGAGGCCATGGAGAAGGTGGGCAAGGAAGGTGTGATCACGGTCGAGGAAGCCAAGTCCATGGAGACCACCTTGGATGTGGTCGAGGGCATGCAGTTCGACCGCGGCTACCTCTCGCCCTACTTCGTGACCGACGCCGAGCGCATGGAAGCCGTGCTCGAGGATGCCTACATCCTCATCAACGAGAAGAAGATCTCCAACATGAAGGACCTCCTGCCGGTGCTCGAGCAGATCGCCAAGACCGGCAAGCCGCTGCTCATCGTCTCCGAGGACGTGGACGGCGAGGCGCTGGCCACTCTGGTGGTCAACAAGCTGCGCGGCACCCTGCATGTGTGCGCGGTCAAGGCCCCCGGCTTCGGCGATCGCCGCAAGGAGATGCTGAAGGACCTGGCCGTGCTGACCGGCGGTCAGTGCATGACCGAGGATCTGGGGCTCAAGCTGGAGAACGTGACGCTCAAGGATCTGGGCCGCGCCAAGCGCATCACGGTGGACAAGGACAACACCACCATCGTGGAAGGCCTGGGCAAGAAGGCCGACATCGAGGCGCGCGTGAAGCAGATTCGCGCCCAGATCGAGGACACCAAGTCCGACTACGATCGCGAGAAGCTGCAGGAGCGCCTGGCCAAGCTGGTCGGTGGCGTGGCGGTGGTGAAGGTGGGCGCGGCCACCGAGAGCGAGATGAAGGAGAAGAAGGCGCGCGTCGAGGACGCCTTGCACGCGACCCGCGCGGCCGTGGAAGAGGGCATCGTTCCGGGTGGTGGCGTGGCCTTGCTGCGCTGTCTGCCCGCGCTCGAGGGCCTGAAGTTCAGCGATGATCGTCGCTTCGGCGTCAACATCATCCGTCGCGCCATCGAGGAACCCCTGCGCCAGATCTCGCAGAACGCCGGCGTGGACGGCTCGATCGTGGTGGAGAAGGTCAAGAACGGCAAGAACGCCTTCGGCTTCAACGCCGCCACCGAGGAATACGAGGACCTGGTCAAGGCCGGCGTCATCGATCCCACCAAGGTGGTGCGCGCGGCCCTGCAGAACGCGGCCTCCGTGTCCGGCCTGATGCTGACCACCGAGGTGCTGGTGGCCGAGAAGCCCAAGAAGAAGGAAGAGGGCGGGGGCCATGGCGGCGGTGGTGGCGGCATGGGTGGCATGGGCGGTATGGGCGGCATGGGCGGGGATGACTTCTAGCTAGGGTCTGTCGGGAAATTGCGGGCCGCCCGAAGGGCCGGCCCGCGGCTGGCGGCTAGCGTGGGCGAGTGCGTGAGCGTGAGCGAGTTCGTGTGGCGTGCAGCGGAAAGAGCGGATCGCGGGGAGACGTGAGCGAGGGCGTGAGCGGGGTTCGGTACGCGATTCGCGAACCGCATGCCGCTC
>CAZHUY010000215.1:6617-10391 GCA_964535465.1 uncultured Myxococcales bacterium | reverse complement strand
CTGTACAAAATTGCCTATGCTGCTATGCGTGGCGGCTCAAATCGATTACGGACCCCCGTGCAATGAGAAGGCGCATCAGCCACCCCGGCATCACCGCCGCTCCCGCCGGTCGCGCTCCCTCCGCTGGCCGAACCTCCCCTGGCCGAGCTGCCGCCACGGACCGTTCCCCCGGTCGTTGCTCCCCCGGTCGTGCGTCCGCCCCTCCGGCTGCTACTGGGAGTGGACCCTCCGGCTCCGCCCGCGCTGGTTCCTCCCCTTCCGCCGGTCACGTCGACGGGGACATCTCGGGCGGCATCGGCCGTGGCCCCGCCGGCGGCGTATCGATCCACGCGAGCGTCAGACTGACGAGCATCCGAGGCATCGCTCTCGGGTGCAAACGGAACATCAGGTTCGGAGTTGGAATCCGCGCCTGGCGGGACCGCGGCATCGACCACACCAGATCCGCTGGCGCCTCCGATACCGCCCGAACCGCCGGTGCCTCCGGAGGCTCCGCCTGTCCCTTCGGTGTGCCCAGCCTGGGACATATCCTTTCCAGCGTCGCGGCCGCGATTCCTCTCCCAAGGAGGTGTCAGGTCCACGCACGCAAGAGCCGTGAGGAACGGCAAAACAACCAGAAGCTTCTTCGCAGGGAAGCCAAGCACAGGTCTGGAACTCATGATCCTGATCTGACCGAAGCTTATCTCCAGATCCCCACCATGCATAGTTTCACGGTCGATCCGACGCAGACGAAGGAGGTGTGGGACGACGGGCTCTCTAAAGTTCGCGACCATGGGTGCCGAAGTCATGCTCGATGCCATGGACTAACTCGAAGGATTCGCGGCACTCCGTTACACGGCGCCGAGAGTCCCAACACCTCAAAGTGCGAAACGGGAGCCTGCCGGGTCTTCTGGTCGTGGCGGTGCTCTTCTCGTCGCAGACCGGGCGCGCGGAAGGGCTTGGCGATCTGGAAAGCTTGCTGAGCGAGCAGATCGTGACTTCGGCGTCCAAGACGGCGGAAGGTGCCAGCGCAGCGCCCGCGCTTTCAACCAGCCTGTCCGGCGAGGATCTGCGCCGCTACGGCATCAGGACCCT
Source organism: uncultured Myxococcales bacterium (assembly GCA_964535465.1). Lineage (GTDB taxonomy): Bacteria > Myxococcota_A > Polyangia > Fen-1088 > Fen-1088 > Fen-1137. The sequence goes on along the minus strand of CAZHUY010000215.1, from coordinate 9,320 downwards.
GGCCGAGGCCATCGATTTTCTCACCGTGGGCGTGCGAACCTCGGAGAACCTGAACGGCGGCGAGGTCGGCTCGCGCGGCGTGCTTTTGACCGGTGACCGTGGCAGCCACTTCCTGCTCTTGGTTGACGGCCATGCCATGAACGAGCCCTTGCGGGGGAGTGCGTGGTTGGGGGTGGGCGCGGGCGTCCCCATGGAGCTTATCGATCACATTGAGGTCATCGTGGGCGCGGGTTCGGTCCTTTACGGGTCCAACGCCATGTTGGGCCTCATCAACGTGGTCACCAAACGCGCCAAGGACAACGCCGGCATTCACGCCGTGGCCGAGACCAGTCTGCCGCTCTCGGTGCGCGCCGGCGTGGGCTATGCGCGCAAGTTCTCGTTGAAAGGCCTGGACGGGGAGCTTTCGGTTCATGGCGAATACTATCGCCAGACAGGCCCCACCATGACCTTCGGTCCGGTCAACACCGGCGTCGATGCTTTCACCGGCAACCCCGGGCGCAACGACCGTGAAACCGTGGGAACGGGAATTTGGGGCGGGACACGTTCCAGTCATGCTCCATTCGCCGAAGTGCCGGCCGTCATCGCTCGCCTGATGTTGGGGAATTTCGAGCTTAGCTACCGCGAGTCTCACTACAGCCACTCGGCGCCAACCGGCGTGGGCAACTACGACGATCCGGGAACCAAGCAGAACGAGGTGCGCCGCTCCTTCGACATCAAGTACCACCGCACCATCTCCGCCCTCCTGGATGTCTCGTCCCGTGTCTACGGCGACACCTTCTCGTTCCAGAACGATCTCATGGCCTCGCGTGGAAGCCTGTGCCCGTACACTTCGGGCGGCAGCGTTCCCACCTGCAACTACCGCGACAAGGGAACAGCCATGTGGGCCGGACTGGACCTGCAGACCTCATGGGACTGGTTGCACGATGCCAGCCTGGTGACCATGGCGGGTACCGATGTTCGCTGGCGATCGATGACCAGCTCGCACGACAAAATCGACATCAACACCGGGAAGTCGTTTCTTGCGGCCAACCAAAGCATTCCCGGTCTGGACACATCCGACGTCACCCTTGGCGCCTATCTGCAACAGACCTGGACGCCCACACCGCTCCTCCGCCTCAACGGCGGCCTGCGCATCGACCGCGATTCGCGCTTCTCCATGGTTTTGGTTAAACGACTCTCGGTCAACTACGAAGCATGGAAGAACGGCCTGCTGAAATTGGCCTACGCCGAGGCGTTCCGTGCGCCCAGCTATGACGAATCCAGCGATTCGGCCGCCGATCGCATAGCGGCCAACGCCGTGAACACGCAAAACGGCAGGGACGCGGTCGCCAGCGCGCCCAATCTCAACTTCGGCAAGCCGCTGAAACCGGAGACCGTGCAATCGGTGGAAGCATCCATTCAACAGAAGTTCGGTGCTCATCGCATCCTCCTTGGCGGGTTCTACGCGCGCTGGAACGACCTCGTGCAGTTACGCCAACTGTCGAGCGACGAGACCCGACAAGCCGCGCGCAACGGTTTGCTGGCGCCGCTGGCCAGCGGGGCCTTCATGACCCAGTACCAGAACGCCGACGCGCTCGACAACTACGGCCTCAACCTGGCCATCGACGGATCCGTGGGCTTCGAAGCCCTTCAGTACGGCCTGACCGCGACCGTCGCCCAGGCCAAATACAGAAACACACCGACCTATATAGCGCCCACCAACGGCATCGCCGAGGCTGAGCGCAACGGGAACATCGCGCCCCAGATCTTCGGCAACGCGCGCCTGGCCTATGTGCCAGGCGGAGTGCTCCCAACGGTTGCCGTGGCCGCTCAATTCACCGGGCGTCGCCCGCCCGACCAATTCTTGATCATGCCCGACGGCACGGTGCTCGAACCGTACGCCCCGACTCAAGTGCAGACGCGCTTGATTCTCTCTGGCGTCGTTCCGAAGATAAAACCCCTAAGCTATCGCCTAATGGCCGATTACGCGTTTGCCGATCGTGGTCCCTATGCGGTTGGTCCGGTCATGGGCGTGGCCAGCTCGCAAACCGCCACTTTTGATCAGACGCCCCCACGGCTCATTCCCGTCAGCCGCTTCCGCATCACCCTGGGCTTGCAGGTGGATTTCTAATGCGGTCCTTCAGCAAACAACTCGAAGGCTCGGCCGGCTCGCCATCCAGCGACAAGGCATTCAACCATCGTCGTCCATGGCTGTCCGAGATGGCCAGACGGTTCCTCTGCGCTTCGCTGGTGTGGATTGGCCTGGCCTCGTTCGACCTGCGCGGTGCCCGCGCGGAAGACGTGGCGGTTCCTCTGCCCATGCAGGTTCAGCTCTTTTCCAGCGTGGCCGACTACGACAAGGCTTTTGCCGAACGTGCCAAGGGCAAGGTCAAAGTGGTTCTTCTCACATCGAAGAATCCCGACAGCACGCGTGCGGCCTCGCAGATACAGGGCGCTCTTGGCCGTTTGGCTCAGATCGCCGGCATGCCTCACGAGGAATCCACCGTGAAGTTCGAGTCGGGTGCGGCCCTGGCCGACCTGTGCCGCAACCAGGGCATCAGCGTGGTCTTCGTCATGCCGGGCTTCCAAAGCGAAATCGCCGACATCAAGAAGAGCTTAGATGGGGTCAATGTCCTCACCGTGGCCACCCTAGGCTCATACGTCCAACTGGGCATCGTCCTCGGCTTCGACGTCATCTCCGGTAAGCCCAAGCTGCTGGTCAAT
>CAZHUY010000215.1:0-6607 GCA_964535465.1 uncultured Myxococcales bacterium | reverse complement strand
CAATCTTCCCCAATCTCGCGCGCAGAAGGTTGCCTTCAAGGCCGAGCTGCTGAAGATGGTGAAGGTCATCGAGTAGCGCGCTTCCGTTTCGGTCGGGCGCGGATGCACCACAGAGGACCTTCCCCCCCTGGCGGTCGCGGTGCCAAACTCGGACCTCCTCGTGGTTGACCTGCTCGCATGCATGGCTGCGGCCGCATACGCGGCACGTACTCGGCGGCCCCGCGCGCGCACGCCGACGTGATCATGGACGCCAGCCATCCCGGAGACGACCGCGAACCACGATGACAATCAGGCATGCGGACATGGCCACGACCACAAGGTCGACCAGGCATGCGGCCGCGACCTTGAGGATCAGAGGGCGCCCGGAGGCAATCCCCCCGACTTGCCGAGAGACGAAAGGTTAGCAGCACGGAGGGGAACGGCGGCGACACGGCAGTCCCCCTGTACGGCTTCGAGGCTGGCTTTCTCTCTCATGGGGGCGTGCTGGCCACGCAGCCCCGGAGGACCTCCCAACCTGGCCTCGTCATCCGCACGCAAAAAGGAGCGGGCGGCCCGAGGTTGGTGCCTCGAACCGCCCGCAAATCGATGCTTTGTTGTTGCTAACCGGAAAGCAGAGGCTTCGCCTAGAACGCCTCGGGCAGGTAGGAATCGATATTCGTCGCGTCGAAGACGCGGTCGGTGTTCATGATGGCCGGGGGCAGAGTCTCGCCGCGGGCGTACTTCTCGATGGCGTCGAACACCACGGGACCGAACTTCGGGTTGCACTCGGTGATCACGGCGATCGCGCCGTCCTTCACGAACTGCGCCCCATCCTTGGTCCCATCGATAGAGGCGATCATGATGTCCTTGCCCGGGACTTTGCCCATTTCCTTCAGCGCGCGAATGATGCCGAACGACATCCCGTCGTTATGCGAGAAGATCACGTCGGCGGTGGGCCACTTGGGGAGAAGCTCTTTCGCCACCTGGTAGCCGGTCTCGACCGAGAAGTCCGCGCTCTGCGAGACCAGGATCTTCATGCCCGGCTGAGCGGCGATGGCTGTATCGAAGCCCTTCTTGCGCCCCACAGCGGCCGAGGATCCGACGGTCCCTTCAAACTCCACGATGTTCGCCTTGCCACCGGTCTTCGCGATCACCCAATCCGCCGTCAGCTTGCCTTCCATCACCATGTCGGAGCCCAGATAGGTCACATAGTCCAGGCCCGGGATGGCCACGTTCTGATCGACCGCGCGATCCTCGATGAAGACCGGAATGCACGCCTTGCGGGCCGCGACCACCATCGGTGAGATGGTGGTTTCGTCGTGGGGAGCCGCGATGATGGCGGCCACCTTGGCATCGATCAGCTCTTGAAAGCGCGAGACCTGCTCTTCAGCCGAGTCGTTGGTTCCCGGATGGTACATCAGATTGTAGCCGCGCTTCTGCGCCTCGCCCACGATACTGTTCGTGTTGGCGGTCCGCCACAGGCCGGACGCTTCATAGAGCTGAACAAAGCCTATGGTCGACGAAGAGGTGAGCGTCAATGGGGGCAGTGAGGTACAGGTCTTGCCCGTCTGGTTCGTGGTCCCTGAATCGCTGTCGCTGCTGCCGCATCCCCAAAGCGCCATACATCCCACGACACAACCTATTCCAACCAATTTCTGCATCTTCATCATGGTCACCCTTCTTTCCCTAGAAAGTTATCCCTTCGCAGCGCCAATCCCTTCGGCGGCGAGAGCATTTTTAGGCATCGTCACGTTTTCATCGGACTTAAGACGGTCGCGCCTCGTTTCTCGTGCAAACCCGCAGATCCGCGCGCGCCAATCCCATCGGCATCTTCGTTTCCGTCACCACGTCAGGACGGCTACAGGACCCGCCAGCTTCCGCCGACAATCCCGGAAGGGGAGTGCACCATCGTGTCCAATCAAGTACACAGACGAAGATTCGTCTCCGTGGGAACCAAGCTCGCCGTGGTGACCGTGTTGGTTTTGGCGACGCTGTCCTTCGTGCTGTTCAAAGAGCTGACCCAACGCGAGCGACGCCGTCTCATTGAAGCCAAGTCGGTCGCGGGATCGATGGTCACCGATCTCTTTGCAGCGTCCTGCGCGGCTCCGTTGGTATTCGCCGACAACGATGCGGTGGCGGTCGAGCTGGAGAAGTTGCGAAGCAACCGTGCCATCGTCTACGCGGCGGTCTATTCCTCAAAAGAGGACAAGACCGTGGGCGAAAGCAACCCGCAGAAGAGCCCGGTTTTTGACTTCCAGCACGGCAAGCTTTCCAGCCGCACCCTTGAATTCCCCGATCGCATCGAGGTTCTGAGGGACATCCGCGACACCCGTGGCGCCACCGTGGGTTTCGCGGTTCTCAACTTCTCATTGGCCGATGAAAACACGGCCTACCAAATCAGCCGGCGACGCATGCTCTGGTTCGCCCTCTTCGTCACCATCGGGACGGCGACGCTTCTGATCCTTCTGGCCCGCAAGGTCATCGTCAATCCTCTCTCGCGTGTCGCCGAGGCCGCGCACAAGCTCGAACAAGGCGATCTGCACGCACGGGCCATCGTCCGATCCAACGACGAGGTTGGCAACCTGGCGCTCGCGTTCAACAGCATGGGCGATTCCCTGGTGGACCGCGAACAAAAGCTGGTCCAGGCGCAGAAGAACGTTCAGGACTTGTTCGATAACATGTTGCAGGCCATCTTCACCGTTGGCCCCGACCTCATCATCAACAAGGAGGTGTCGGCGTTCGCCAAACAGATCTTCGGCGACGTGCCCATCGCCGGGCAACCGGTCTGCGATTTTCTGCGTCTGGATTCGATCCCCGATGCCCAGACTGTTGGTCGAATGAAGTTCTTCCTCAACCAAATCTACGGCACCGATGATCTCCAGTGGGATCTGTCCGAGCCCGAGCGTATCCGCCAATTGACCTATCCCCGCAGCAACGCCGACGGCAAGACCGAGGAACGTGCCTTGGAGCTGGATTACGCCCCCATCTACAAGGACGGTGCGATCGTCAAAATCATGTTCCTGGTGAAAGACGTCACCGAGCTGCATCGTCTGCAAGCCGAGGTCGCGCGCCGCGAGCAACAGAACAACGAGAACCTCGCCCGCATTCGTCAGATCGCCTCCATGGAACCCGGCATCTTCAACACCTTCATCTCCGAGGCCTACTCCGTCCTGGATGGATGCGAGCAGTCGCTTGCCGACCTGGAGGATCCGAGTCGCCGCACCGCCGCTGTCAACTCTCTATTCCGCGGCATGCACACCCTCAAGGGCAACGCCCGCATGTTCAAGCTGACGGCCGTGCAAGACATCGCGCATGCCACCGAGGACTATTTCCAGAAGGTCCGCGATGGGCAGGTCGGCCTGAGCAGTGAAGTAGGCGTCGCCATGCACGAACGAATCACCGAGGTGCGCAAGCTGCTCGGCGAGTTTGAAAAGCTGGGACGTCAGGTTTTGGGTGGCGAGCAGGAGACGCCTGCCGAGAGCGCGCTGAATTTCCTGCGCACGCCCGAGAAGCCCTTCGACGATTGGAAGGTTGACCTCGATAGCCTGGGTGACGAGTGCGGTGAGGACGCGCGCGTGCGTTTGTTGGCCTACGCCACCAAGATGCGCAGCGACGCGCAATCCCACGGTTTCGTCAATTTCGCCGCTGGTCTCGATGCCGTCCTGAATGAGTTCCAACGGCTGGACGTCCTGGGGCCCCAGGTTGTTCCCCACCTGCAGAAGGCCAACAACGCCCTAGTCAATACGCGCTCCTTGGCGGGCGAAGTGGGCAACGCCGAGCTTTGGCCGTACTTCGTGGACGAGGCCAAGGTCTTGTTGAGGCTCTTGGCCGGCAAGGTCGCCGCGCGCGTTGCGGGCAACGCCCCTGATAGCGGCAATGAGTCGACGGAGGTGATCCTGTTCGCCGCGGCCGCGCGCTCCTTCGGGCTACCCACGCTGGCCAACCTGGCGACGGAATACCACCGGGCCATGACCAAGGAGGGTCTTGATACCCGGGTTGTGATCAACGCCCTGGAGGCCTGGCTGACCGATGCCCGCAACCTGTTCGAGATGAAGTCCCGACCCGAGATGGACATCGATCTCCTCGGTCGTTTCCACAACGATGCGAGCGATCTCATCGAACGTCTCAAGGCCGCGAGCGCCCATCAGGTCGCCGGCCTGGTCACGGCCACGATTGCCTGCGCCCGCCGCTATCGCTTCAGGGTCGTGCAGGAGGATTTCGAGGTCGTCGCCAAGACCCATCCCAAGGATGGGCTGAAAGTGGCGGAGAACCTGCAACAGCACGTGGATGCCTACGAGAACATCCGGCGCGAGATCCGTGACAACGAAACCGCGGAGCACCTGCTGCTCGTCATGCCCGCCACCGCCGGCAAGGGCGAGGAGGATCTCGAGAACTGGCTCATTTCGGCCAGCAAGGCCGGGCTCACTCACGTGACCAACTACGCGCGCGCGCTCCCGATCTCCGGACGCGTTCTCCTGCTCGAGGACATACGCCATTTCAACGTACTCATTCCCGCGACCCGGGGAGCCAAGACCGGCCAACCCGTGCAACGCGTCCTCGAGGACCGCATCGCCGCCCTTCGCGATTCGCTGCGCGGGCTTCGCCACGCGGCCGAGCACGCCCACGAAGGCGAATCCATTCTTTCGCCACTGCAGGATCTGGAGAAGGCGGTGGTCCACCTCACCACCTCTTCCCTCGGCGACGTTCTCGCTCCGGTGGCCGCCACGGCCAACGATCTGGCCAGAGAACGAGGCAAGGGCCTGGACGAAGTGGCGTTCGAGAACCTCGACATCTTCTTGGATACCAGGATCATGCAGAAGATCCGTGATGCGGTTGTGCATGCGGTCCGCAACGCCGTGGATCACGGACTGGAGCCCTCGGACACGCGCATCAGCGCGGGCAAGTCGCCGCGCGGCCGCATCAGCATCTCGGCTTTGGAACGCAATGGTTGGATCGATCTGGCCATCGAGGACGACGGCCGAGGAATCGATGTGGCGCGGGTCAAGGAGATCGCCGTCACTCGCGGCCTGATTGATGCAAGGAAGGCCGCGACCCTATCGGCCGAGGAGACCTACGAGTTGTTGTTCCTGCCGGGATTCTCCACGGCGTCCACGGTGTCGAGCGTCTCGGGTCGGGGCGTTGGCATGGATGCGATTCGCGCCATCGCGCGTGAGCTGGGCGGAGATGCCAAGCTGACCTCACGGCCCGGGCGTGGCAGCCGTATCACCGTGCGTTTCCCCGTGGTGCGTCCCATCGCGGCCGCGCCCCAGACCAAGACCAGCGCCAGCATGTCCCCCCTTGGGCATGCCCGCGCCAACTGAACGCTCGCGTCTGACTATCGCTTCTTTCCCACGTGCGCCTGGGTTCGGCCACGAAACGGGTGGTGGCCACCCGTGTTGCCGGCATGAGATTTCGGTCCCCTGGGCCCGGCGCCTGCGTGTGCCTGTGCCTTGTGGTGAACGGGCTTGGGGGCACGATGTTCGTGGGCGGGTTGATGGTGCTCGTAAGCGGGTTTGTGCGGCTGCGCAGGCGTTCTGGCGGCGGGAGCCGACGAGCGCTGCTCTCGCCCGGGCATGCGGTGCACTTTCGCGGGCCGAGCCTCCCCGGCATGGGCACGCGAGGAGGCCTTTTCGGGCCGATCCTCGCCGGCGGGTCTGTGCGCAACACGCGGACGTTCATGTCCCGCGCCCTCACGGGCTGGGTGCGCGGCGGGACGGATCGCGGTTCGCGATTCGGACGAAACCCGTTCAATGCGCACGTGGGGGGCGCGCGGATCGCTCCTGGAAGCGCTCAAAGAAAAATCCTCGACAGCGCGGCCCGCGATCTCGAAATCGCTGTGGCGCGGGCCAATGCGGATGGCCCCCACGTCCTGGCGGGTGACTCCGCCGCGACGGCAGATGAGCGGCAACAACCATCCGGGTTCAGCCTTACTCTGCGCGCCCAGATTGATACGGAAGACGACCGCGCCACGCGCAAACTCGGCGTGGCTGGGGCGCGGCCCCGTCACCGGGAACTGGTCGGCCTTGCCTTGGGCTTCCTTGATGTGCACCGGGTGCAAGGGCTCGCCCTTGGGCAGTCGATCCAGCTCGCGCTTCAGCAACACCGATAGCAAAGCGTCGCGATCCACCGATGCGCACAGCGGCCACGATGACATCCGAGGCGGCCTCGGCGTTCGGAGAGAGAGCCCAGGCGGTCAACTGCTCCGGTGAGCAGGGCGTTTCGGTGTAGTCGTTGAGCATGAAGACGGCTCCGTGATCGCAAGCGCTGGGGCCTGGGGGTCTCGACCGACCGGTGAGACGGCCATCACGGCGGCGGGTGGCGCTTCGGCGAGCGGTTGCAGGCGTCGACCATCGATACCGGATCCGCGGGTGAGCCTGGGTGTTCCCTGGTGCGCGCTTTTCGTGACAACTCTGACCGAGATGCGCAAGTACGGCTGACAGATCACGTTACGCGGAGGGGCAGATCCATGAGAGCAGGCGTCATCTTCTCGTGCGCGGCGGTATGCCTGGCGCTCGCGGGCTGCAGTCCGGCCGACCCGGGTCAAGCATCGCAGACCGGCGGCACCACCAGCAGCGGCGGCACCACCAGCAGCGGCGGCACCACCAGCAGCGGCGGCACCACCAGCTCG
>CAZHUY010000214.1:5599-10502 GCA_964535465.1 uncultured Myxococcales bacterium | reverse complement strand
CCAGCCGCCGAGGCGCTGCCTCCGCCGGAGGTGGTCGCGCCGGCGCTGCCCCCCGACTGCGAGCTTCTGCCTGGTTCGCTGCTGCTACAACCGACGAGCATCCAGAGTGCGGCTGCACCCGAGAAAAGAGCGATAGACCTCATGTGACTCCTCCTTCGGCCGACGGGTATCACGACGAGAAGCAAGCCTAGGTTTCGCTGGCCACGGTCCGCAAAGAACTCGGCCTGAGCCGAGGCACGGTCGCTTGTCCGTGCGTTTTTGGCAGAATGGCACTTACGCCCGATCGACACAAGCGCGTATTTTTCGCACTACGTCCGCGAGGGTCGGGTGACCAGGACCAGCCCCCCGGCCATGACGTAGCCCGCGGCCCCCATCAGGATGACGGTCGAGAAGCCCAGGTTCGTCACGGCGGTCATGGCCCAGGCGGCGCCCCACACCGACGACAGCGTGGCCAGGACATAGGTGGCGGGCACGGCCGCGCGACGCCCGGCCTGCACCACGCACGCGACGCCGAAGGGATAGAACATGCCCAGGAAGGTCCCCGCGGGCACCACGGACAGCGCGACGCAGACGATCTTGAGCGGCAGGGGCAACGAGAGCAGGTACGAGGTGCACAGGTGCGTGGCCAGCACGCCCCACGCGATGGCGGCCACCGTCGGCAGCACCAGCGTGGCCGGGCCGCGAAACACGCGCAGGCGATCCTGCAGGTACGCCCCCAGGGCGTTGGACGCCAGGAACAGCGCCAGGATGACGGCCACCGCGTAGAGCGGGCTGCCCAGCAACAGCTCGGTCTTGGCGATGAGCCCGATCTCCACGCACATGTACGAGACGCCGGCCACGAAGAAGTACAGCACCCAGGACCACGGCGGACGCCGCTCGATACGCCGCAGGCCGAGCCAGGCCATGATCGCCAACGAGACCACGCCGAAGAGCAGGATGGTGAAGACCTTGATCCAACTCGAGGCGTAGAGCTGGTCGGCGAAGCGCGCCTTGGCGGGCCACAGCTCGAAGTCGCGCCAGTTCACCTGGTGCACGAACGGGCGATCATCGGTGACCAGGGGCCCGGTCGTGCGCCCCAGCACCACGCCCGCGAAACGCGGCTCAGCCGCGCCCGACGGAGAGTAGAGGACCCGCCGGGGATGCGGCCACGACAACACCTTCGCTTCGAGGGCCGCGATCTCGTCGGGCGACAGGCCGCTGGGTTTGACCACCAGGCTGTCTTGTCCGCGGGTCTCGGGGGCGCCGAACGCGAACACCGCCTTGCCGAAGTCGCCCAACCCTCGTTCGGCGAAGAGCCGTCGCAGACTCTCGGCCTTGTGGAGCACGGGCTGGTTCACGAACACCATCATCGAGCCCGGTCCCGGAGCAAGGTGGTCGAGATAGGAGGCCATCGCCTCATAGGTGTCGAGGTACTTGCGCGTGTGCCCGGTGCGCCCGGCGTTGGTCGCGCCGTTGGTGGCCGCGAACAAGAGGTGGTAGCGCCCGCGCTCGTTGTTGAGGAAATCGCGTCCTTCGCGCACCACCAGGTGAATGTGGGGCCGCGCGTGAAAGGCGCGCAGGTTCGTGCGCGCGAGCAACGGATCCTGGATCAGCGCGACCACGTTGGGGTTCAGCTCGACGCCGGTGATGTCCGCCCGCCCCTGCGCCAACCCGTCGAGCTCGACCATGTCGCGTCCCACGCCCGCGAACAGCACGAGGATGCGCTTCGGCTCATGCCCCATGAGGAAGGGCAGCGTGGGGTGCAGGCTCCTGGGCAAGATGTCTTCCGGCTTGGCCTCCGGCTCCCACCGCCTGGCCTTGACGTTGCTGATCCCGTCGTCCTGCACGATGCCCCACGCCTCCCCGTCTTGCGCCTCGGCACGCACCAGACTGGTGCGCGCCAAATCGTTCCAGCGCACGCGCAGCTCGCCCATGGTGTGGGGCATGTACCCGGACAGCACATAGCGCGACAGGCGCACGACGTCGGGGCGCTCCTTGAACACGCGGCCCTGGTGCGCCAGCAGGGCGAGCGCGCACACCCCCAGTGCCCCCACCGCGAGCGCGAGGGGCCGGCGGGCCAACCTGGTGGCGGCCAGGAGCACGAGCGCGCCCAAGAGCACCGTCATGATGGCCGGCGCCAGGCCAGCCCAGGCCAACACCAGCGGCGCGAGCAGGCAACCCAAGGCCGCGCCCGCCAGATCGAAGAAATACAGCCGCCCGATGCTGGAACTGCCCATGGCGAAATAGCGGGCCAAGAGCGCACCGAAGATCGCGTAGCCCGGCAGGAACAGCCCCGAGTACACCAGCAGGCGCGCGGCGTCTCCGTACGGGTTTTCCAGCGAGACGTGGATGTCCGAGAAGAACGCGTTCGCCACCACGAAGAAGCCCACGAACGCCGCGGCCAGCACGGGCAGCACCAGGGCCTGCAAGAGGGCGATCAAGCGGCGCGCGTCGGTCTTGCCCTCGCCCTGCACGAGCAGCGAGCCGAGCGCCAGCCCGAAAAGCGCCACCGGGATGGCGAGGAAGTTCGAGATGCTGCCCAGGAAGAAGGCCAGCATGCGCGTGTGGAGCAGCTCCACCATGAGGCACAGAAGCCCGACCAGAAAGATCCCGACCTCGACGTCCCGTGTGGGGCGCGCCGGAGGAAGCGCCGCTGCGGCGTCCGTAGCCATGCGCGCAGCATATCGCATGGGGCGCGTACGCTGGTGATTCCGTGCCAGCTTTTCAGTTCCATCCGCACCGCGCCGCTCCCGCGGCTTGCCCAGGCGTCGCTATTTGATTCGCGGCAGCCGAATTTCCTCCGAGTGTCCCAATACGCCAAAGGCCCTGAGTAGCCACAGGATCACCACGATCACGACCACGATGTTGAGAATGGTTTTGATCTTTCCGTCCATGGGGATGTATCGGTTGACGAGCCAAAGCCCTACCCCGACCAGGATCAAGACCAGGACGACAGTCATAAGAGACATGGCTGACCTTTCTGCGCGTCCTTGGATAGGACCCGCGGTGAGCGCAACCTCAACTCGCGCCCGCCAGGTTTGATCCCGCGACACGCGAACCTATTACGGATTGAATCGCGTGGAGGCGTGCTACCCGCGCCGGGCGGCTTTGATGGCCGCCACGTCGATCTTCTTCATCGGCATCATCGCGTCGAAGGCGCGCTTGGCCTGGTCGCCACCGGCCGCCAACGCCTCGGTGAGGACGCGTGGGGTGATCTGCCAAGACAGACCCCAACGATCTTTGCACCAGCCGCACACGCTCTCCTGGCCGCCGTTGCCCACGATGGCGTTCCAGTAGCGGTCGGTCTCTTCCTGGTCGTCGGTCGCGACCTGGAAGGAGAAGGCCTCGCTGTGCGTGAACTCCGGTCCGCCGTTGAGACCGATGCAAGGGATCCCCATGAGCGTGAACTCGACGGTCAGGACGTCCCCCTTCTTGCCGCTCGGATAATCACTCGGCGCTTTGTGAACTGCGGTGATTTCACTGTTGGGGAATGTGGCGGCATAGAAACGGGCCGCCTCTTCCGCGTCCTTGTTGAACCACAGGCAAATCGTGTTCTTCGCTTGCATGTTCGTTCCTCCCTGCACTCCGATGGCGCAATCCCCGCGCGAGCCAACTCGCGCGATGTACAGGGTAAGATGCCGGGGCCCGCGCCGACGTCATATCATGCCCGTCGGTTCTGGCCTGGTGCCGCTACGAGCGGTTCACGACGGAATCCTCGGAGCTGGGCGAGGCGGGAGGCTTAACGTCAGCAGCACTTGGCCGCGCGGGGGGTAGCGACTTCCACGGCCACCGGCGTCGCCGCACCTGAATCGCCCCCGCGCTCCCTGGAGCGCTCTTCCCTTGCAAAGTGCCCCACTCCGCGCTGCACACGCCATTGAGCAGATGCGAAGTGCCCCACTCCGCGCTGCGGGAGCCGCCTTAAAGGTGATAAACGTTTCGTGCCGTCACGAGCCAAACCGCACTCTTGCTGCGTCAGGGAAGGACGGGGGGGCCACGTTTGGGCCAGAGCGGTGGATCCTTTCAGCGCGACGATGTGTCGTCTACGTCTACGGCCACGGCCACGGCCACGGCCACGACAAGTGCTGGGGAGCTACGACGCCTTGGAGAACGTGAAGGTCAGTTTGTCGTCGGCGGCGTCGACGCTGACCTGGCCGCCGTTGGCCAGCTTGCCGAACAAAAGCTCGTCGGTGAGCGGGCGTTTGACCTCGTCTTGGATCACGCGGGCCAGAGGGCGGGCGCCGTTCATGGGGTCGTAGCCGCGTTTGGCCAGCCAGTCGCGGGCGGCGGGAGTGAGCAGCACGGTCACGTTGCGCTCGGCCAACTGCTGGCCCATCTCGGCCACGAACTTGTCCACGATGCGCACCATCTCGCGCTCGCCCAGCGGAGCGAAGTCGACCTTGGCGTCCAGCCGGTTGCGGAACTCGGGCGAGAACATGCGCTTGTAGGCCTCGTCGGTGTCGCCGTGTCGTTCGCCCGCGCCGAAGCCGGGCATGCGGCGCGACAGATCGCGCGCGCCCACGTTGCTGGTCATGATGAGGATGACGTTGCGAAAATCCGACGAGCGGCCGTTGTTGTCGGTGAGCGCGCCGTGGTCCATCACCTGCAACAGGATGTTGAACAGATCGGGGTGCGCCTTCTCGATCTCGTCGAGCAGCAACACCGCGTGCGGCGTCTTGTGGACGGCATCGGTCAGCAGGCCGCCCTGGTCGAAGCCGACGTACCCGGGCGGGGCGCCGATGAGACGCGAGACCGTGTGGCGCTCCATGTACTCGGACATGTCGTAGCGAAGGAAGGCGATGCCCAGGGTCTCGGCGAGCTGTTTGGCCAGCTCGGTCTTGCCCATGTCTATCAGAACGTAGCGCAGAATTCTACTTTGAATGTCAAGGTGATTTCCGGAGCCGATGCCAACGGCACGGTATTGAAG
>CAZHUY010000214.1:0-5589 GCA_964535465.1 uncultured Myxococcales bacterium | reverse complement strand
GGTCTTGCCCACGCCGGTGGGGCCGGCGAACAGGAAGCACCCGATGGGGCGGTTGGGCGTGCCCAGGCCGGCGCGGTTGGTGCGAATCGACTGGGCCACGCGCTCGACCGCCTTGTCCTGGCCGAACACGCGCGCCTTCAGCTCGGATTCCAGGTTGCGCAGGCGATCGCGATCGTCGGACGCCACCCGCTTGGCCGGAATCTTGGCCATGGTGGACAGCACGGCCTCGATGTCGCGCGCGCGCACCGTCAGGCCTTCGCCCACCGGCTCGTCGTCGTCGGCCTCGGCGGCGGCCCCCATCGCGCCCTTCAACTTGAGGATGGCGCCCGCCTCGTCGATCAAGTCGATGGCCTTGTCGGGCAACTTGCGGTCGGACAAATGGCGATCGGACAGCTCGGCGGCCACGCGCAGCGCCTTGTCGGTGTAACTGACCCCGTGGAACTCCTGGTAATGCGGACGCAGGCCCTCCAGCACCTTGATGGTGTCGGACACGCTCAGCTCGGGCACCTCGATGGGTTGAAAGCGCCGGGCCAGAGCCCGATCCTTCTCGATGTAGCCGCGCAGCTCTTTGTGGGTGGTGGTGCCGATGCAGCGGATGCGGCCGGCCGACAGGGGCGGCTTGAGCAGGTTGGACGCGTCCATGGTGCCGCCCGAGGCCGCGCCCGCGCCCACGATGGTGTGCAGCTCGTCGATGAACAGCACCGCGTTGCCCTTGGACTCCGCCGAACGCAGGACCGCCTTGAAGCGCTCCTCGAAATCCCCGCGGTAGCGCGTGCCCGCCACCAGCGAGCCCATGTCGAGCGCGTAGATCTCGACCCCGCGCAGGGCCGGCGCCACCTCGCCCGCCACGATGCGTGCCGCCATGCCCTCGACGATGGCGGTCTTGCCCACGCCGGCGTCGCCCACGAAGAGCGGGTTGTTCTTGCGCCGCCGCGCCAGGATGTGCAGGGCGCGATCCACCTCGGCGTGCCGCCCGATCAGCGGATCGATCAAACCATCGCGCGCGCGCTGGTTGAGGTTGACGGCGTAGCTCTCCAGCGCATCCTGGCCCGCCTCCTCGCCCTCGGCCTCCTCGCCCACATCCCCGTCGGGCGCTACCCGGGGCATGGCTCGGGCCCGGCCCGCCTTGGGCGGCAAGGCCGCGGTCTCGCCGCGCGAGATATGGCTCACCAGATCCAAGCGGCTGATGCCCTCCTCTTTCAGGAAGTGCACGGCGTGGGAGTCGGATTCCTCGAACATGGCCACCAACACATGCGGCCCCTGCACCTCGGCGCGCCCGGCGCCGTAGATGTGGTTGATGGCCCGCTGGATCACCCGCGCGAATCCCAGGGTGGGCTGCGCGTGGCTTTGATTTTCGGCGTCGCCATCCTGTTCGCCCTCGGGCAGCGTAGGCAGCGAGCCCTCGAGGAACTCCTCCAACTTGCGACGGACCCGCGGCACCTTGCCGCCACAGCGCTCGATGGTCTTGCCCGTCTTCTTGTCGTCGAGCAGGGCCAGCAGCAGGTGCTCGAGTCCCGAGAACTCGTGCCCGCGCATGGTCGCATCCTCCAGCGCACGGCGGATGGCTTGTTCCAGATCAGCGCTCAGCATGACTGCCTCTGTACCGAGCAACGCAGGGGCATCTCGTTCTCGCGCGCGTGGCGAACCACCTGCGCCGCCTTGGTCTCGGCGATGTCGCGCGGGTACACCCCAGCGATGCCCGCCCCCTTGGTGTGAACGTGCATCATGATCCCATGCGCCGTCTCGCTGTCGTGCTGGAAGAACTTCATCAGCACGTAGACCACGAACTCTTGCGTCGTGTAGTCGTCGTTGTGAAGCACGACCTCATAGAGACGCGGCGGCTCGACCTGAATCCGGTCGAGCGTGGCAAGGTCGCGTTTCTGGTCCAAGTCGCGTTTCGGCATGGGGAGATCGTCCCAATCTTGGCACGATTCAGCCCCGAAACCAGAAGCCAGCCGGGGGCCACGCCGCCGTGCTAGAAGGCAGCCTTCCCTGGTCATGCTCACGCCATTTGACGCATCCGCCCCTGCCCTCCCGACAAGGCGGCAGCCAGGCGCCCCGGCGCTGGCCCGACCGCTCTTTGGAGCGTACGTCGTTTGACCTCCCCCCTATCAGAAGAGGAGCTGCTGCGTGTTTGGCGTTTCCTGTCCCGCCTTGGGCAGCGGACGGTGGTGCGCAGCTTCCTCATCGCGCTCCTCGCCACGCTGGCGGTTTGGGGTTGGGGGCTCTCGTCCACCCGGACGCTCTCCCCCGAGGCCCAAGTGTGGACCCTCCGTCCCACATGCCGGACCGCGGGTGACGACCTGGCCTGCGCGGCGAAGTTCGAGGAAGTTCGCTCGCCCGACGCCGGCTCCCCATCCTGGGTGAACTCCCCGACCAGTTACTTCCTTCATCACGCCCGCGCGCGCGGCGAACCTCGACCTCAGTGGAACCCCTACACCGGCTCGGGATATCCCCTGGCCCTCGACGGGCACAGCGCGCCCTTCTCTCCCTCCGAGTGGCTTCTCTCTCATCTCCCCGGAGAGCAGGGGCAAGACATCGTCATCTTCCTCCGCTTCCTCTCGTGGACCTTCGCCCTGGTCTGGGCCATCGCCCTCTTCGAGAAGAACGCCGTGCTGCTGACCGCGATGGCCTTCGTCGCGACCTTGGCTCCCTACGGGGCCACCTACATCCACATCGCCTTTCTCGATGTGGACCTGCTGGGGCCGTGGTTTCTCCTGCTCCTCACCCTGCTTTCCACGAATCGGATCCAAACGCGCGGCGCTCTGTTGTGGTCGCTGGCCTTGGGGTTGCTGGTCGGGGTCATGGCCTTCGTCCAGGCCCAGGTCGTGCTGGTGGTGGCCATGGGGGTGCTGGCCGCGCTGGCCGCCTTCACCCTGGGCGCTCGATCCTTGCTGCTGGCCGCGACCCTGGGGTTGGGATTCCTTCTGGTGATTCCGTCGTGGCTGCCCTTGTTGCACAACCTGGATCAGTTCGTCACCTCGCGCCGCGCCCAGTGTATCTGCGCGCAGTCGCTTGGCTGGCAGAGCTTCATCGACGGTCTGGTTGCGCTTCCCCTCCAGCCCGCCCCCGCCACCATCACCCTGGCCGGGCTGGTGCTTCTGCCCTGGGTGCCGCGCCGGCTGTGGTTTGTGCCCGTGTCCGTCGCTCTCTTCGGGTTGTGGATAGCCCTGGGATCTCCTTCCGGGGCCTGCGCGCTGCCGCTCATCTCGGGCGTGCGCTTCTCGCGCCATCTGCTGCCCCACCTGCAGGCGCTGTTCCTCCTCGGCACCTGCCTGGCCATCCATCGCCTGAGCCGGCGTCTGGATCGCGATCGCACGCCTTTCCTGTTTCTCCTGCCCACCTCGGGCCTGGCCCTCTACGTCGCGAACTCGGCGCCTCCCGACGCGTCGGGCTTGGCCCTGTGGGCCTCCGTTCTGCTCGCGGCGATCATGGCCCTGATCGCGACGTGTCTGCCTTGGGCCGGCCGCTGGAAAGACCGGCGCCGCGCCGCCTTCGCCCTCTCCCTCATGTTTCTGGTGTTCCCCCCCTTCCTGTTGGGGAGCCCCACCTCGACCCTCTTGCTGAAGGGCAAGGTCACCGCTCCTCAAGCCCCCCCCAAGCCGACGCTCATCGATCCCAAGACCCCGCTGGGTAAAGTGCAGCAGCTCTCACGCGAGCAAGACCGGCGGCACTTCAGCCCCCACCCATGGGTCTACCCCAATTGGTCACAGGCCTTGGAGATCCTGGACCTGCGCTCCCTCAACGCCCTGTATCCGTCCGGCATTCACCAGCTCAACAGCGCCCTGTTCTCGAAGTGGGAGACCGATCCCGCCCACGGCATCACGCCCGACCGTTTCACCAGCCCTCAGCCGGTGCAGCAGTCCCTGAGCGTCGACTTCCAACGGATCCTGGCCCTCCACCGCGTCTCGCTCTTCACCTTCACGGCGAGGGCCGCCCTCCTCCCCGGCACGCCTGGACCCTACCAAAGATCCAGGTGCAGACGCCTGGGCGTACACCCCATGCAGGGCGCCGAGTCCTATATCTGCCCGGAGGTGGGAGGCGTCGGCTTCTTCCCCGAGATCGTCAAGGTCGTCGACACGCGCCTCCAGGCGGTGAAGGCGCTCAGGCGCACGCGCCCCGCCGACCTGCTCAGGACCGCGCTGCTCGGCCCCGAGGTGGATCCGGCCCTACGCGGGGTCCCCCTCAAGCCCGCCAAGGGCGAGGTGATTTCGGTAGCGCGCTCCGCCAACCACCTGTTCTACTGGCTGAAGGTGGAGGAGCCGGGGACCTTCGTGGTGGCTGATGCCTACTTCCGCGGCTGGACCGCCAAGGTCAATGGCCAGCCCACCGCGATCTCACGCGCCAACGTGGCCTTCAAGGCGGTGCAGGTCCCGCGCGGGTACGTCGACGTGCACCTCCACTTCAAGGTCGAGTAGGGCGCTTGCGCGGGTACAGCCGTTCGCAACGAAAGCGCACCACGGCCCACAACCAGGTGAGGGGATCGCGTATGAAGGCGACCTTCTTGCCATCCCCGAAGGAGCGCGACACGTAGTTCACGGGCAGCTCGAGCGGCTGATAACCCTTGCGCAACAGCTTGATCACCAGCTCCCAATCGAAATCGAAACGATTGGCGCGGAAGGTGAGGCCGTGCAGGCAGTCGCGCCGGAACACCTTGTACATGGTGAACGGATCCTTGAGCGACGATCCGCACACCAGGTTCAGCAATAGCGTGAATCCCCAGTGGGCCAGGTTCATGACCCATGAGACCAGCGGCTGGGTCGAGAAGTGACGGATCTTCCAGCTCCCGCCGTGGCGCGAGCCCAGAACAAAGGCCCGGCTGTGGTTGCGCAGCGGCACGAGGAGCTGGTCGTAGTCGTTGACGTCGTATTCCAGGTCGGCGTCCTGGATGAGAACGAAATCGCCGGTGGCTTGCTTGAACGCCGTGCGCACCGCATGGCCTTTGCCGCGCGGCCGATCCTCCTGGATGATCTTGACCCCGGGGACGTCGCGATACTTCTCGACCTCGTCGCGTGTCCCGTCGGTCGAGTTGCTCTCGACGATCAGGATCTCGCGGTCCACGCCGTCGATCTGCTTGGCCAGCAGGCGATCCATCATGGGCGAGAAGGTGCGCTTCTCGTTGTAGACCGGCACGATGAGCGAGAGCAGGGGCCGCGCGCGGACCTCGCCCACCCGGCACAGCACGTTCATGCCACTGGCCACGATGCGGAAGGGCTTGCGACGGAAGGGTCCGGGCAGGAGGCTGCGTAGCGAGGCCAGCAGGCCGGAGACGGCGGCCACGCGAAAGCGCTGAAAGTGCCGGTGGATGTAGTCGACGGTCAGGATCTTCTCGTTGGGCGAGATCTCGACCTCGCGAAACCCGGTCTTGGCCAGCAGGTTCTGGATGGTTTCGCCACCGAAGTAGTACAGGTGCTCGGTCTTGAACTCGACCCAGCGGTCCCTCAGCACGCGCGCGGACCAACTGTCCAGGCTGGGCGTGCACAGGAACAAGACACCGCCCGGCTTCAAAAACGTGCGCAGTAGGTTGAGGGTGTGCACCGGGTCGCGCACATGCTCGATCACGTCGAACATGGTCACCACGTCGTAGCG
>CAZHUY010000213.1:0-10528 GCA_964535465.1 uncultured Myxococcales bacterium | reverse complement strand
CGTCGACCATTTCATCCGCCGACTGGCGCTGAGGACGGGAAAGAACATCCGTGATATCGCCCCCAAAGCCATGGCGGCGTTGTGCGAGCACGACTATCCCGGCAACGTGCGCGAGCTGCAGAACATTTTCGAACGGATATTCGTGCTGTGCCACGGGCCGCGCATCGAAACCAAGGATCTTCCGGAGGAGATTTTGACCAGCAAGGCGCGGTTGATGCAGTCCGAGGCCAGGTTGCACGCCCGACGAAAGCCGTCAGAGCGCGCTCTGCTGAGATCGCCGGCCACGGCACCAGGACAGCGGGCAGGCGAGGATCCCGTCGCCCTTCGGTTGCTGGATGCGCTCGCGGCCAATGCCTGGGATCGGACCAAGACAGCCCAAAGCTTGGGCATCGGGCGCAACACGCTCTGGCGACGAATGAAAGAGCACGGTCTCACGTCATCGCGATCGCGAGAGCGGGCCAGCCGATAGGGCACGTGGATTGCTTAGACGAGACTTCTGCGTGACCACTTGTATCGGCATACCCCTTTTCGGCACCGAGGTGTCACCTCGATTCTGCTTTGCCGAATCGATGTTGGTTGTGGAGGTCGAGGGCGGGCGGGAAACTCGCCGTTTCGTGATCTCCCTCGGAGCGCCCTGGCTGCCCGGACGCGTGGCCGAGCTGGCCGTGCTGGGCGTGCGGACGCTCTTGTGCGGTGGTTTCAACCGGGCCTATCTACCCACGGCCGAGCGGCTCGGGGTTCAGGTCATCACTGGCCTGGCGGGTGACGCCGAGACGGTTCTGGCCGCGTACCTGCGCGGCCAGAACATCCCCGGCGGTCCCCGAACACGACGCTGCCGTCGTTTGCTCTAAATGGCCGTTCATGATTCCGGATCGCTACAGATCTCCGAGAAATCCAGGGTTCTCATGAAAACCCGGCTTTGGCCATCTGAAATGTGAATTCTCAGCAAGATGGCTGGTTTGGCGGTGTTCCAGAATCATGAACGGTGGTTTAGTGGTGGTGACCGCAGCCGTGGTCGTGACCGCCGTGACCGTGACCGCCGTGGCCGCCACAGCCAGGCTCGCCTGACATAAGGGTTCCAGCCGCATAGGACTGGAGCGCATCCCCGGCGTTTCCGGAGGCTCCAGCAATGACCTCGATCCCGCAACGGGCGAGACCATTCACGGCGCCGCCTCCGATGCCGCCCACGATAATGGACGAGACACCCAGGCTGTGGACGAAACCAGGCATGCTGCAACCCTCGCCGTGCCCAGGTGAGGCTACGCATTTCGAGGTCGTGACTTTTCCACCGGCAATCTCGGCAACCACGAAGAAGGGGGTGTGTCCGAAATGGCCGTTCACGTCTCCGGCCAATCCGGCGGCGCTCTCACAGGCAATGGCAACGGTCTTTGTGCTTTCCATCAATGCTCCTCTGTTGCTTCGGAAACGAGAACCTCGTCTCCTACCGCAAAGCAACCGGCATGCCACGTTTAGGGCCCCAGGAAGGTCTTGGGCATCTGCACCGCCACGACTTCACCATGGACGGTGGGAATGCCGTCGGCCAGCAGATCGATCGCGACGATCACCTTGCGTCCCTTGATCTCCTTGACCCGACCGCGCAGCTCCAACTCGACGCCGGCGGGCGTGGGTTTGAGATAGTCGACGTGCAAGGACGCGGTCACGTATCGCAATGCTGGCTCGCTATCCATGGGGCGGTCTTCGGCCCGATAGGCCGCTGCCGCCGCGGTTCCCGTGCCGTGGCAATCGACAAGCGATGCCAGAAGGCCGCCGTAGACGAACCCCGGAATGGCCGTGTGATAGGGACGCGGCCGGTATCGCGTGACGCTCTCGTCTCCGTCCCAGAAGGTTCTGATCTGCAGACCCTCCTGATTCAGACGCCCACAGCCGTAGCAGTGGGAGACGTTATCCGGGTAGAAATCTTGGAAGGCTCTTGTCTTGTCTTGCTTCTCGCTCATGGATCCTTCCTGGGGCGGCGCGTGCTGGAACGCTACGTCCCAGTGGCCGGCTTGTCTTCGACCGGGTCGACCACGGGGATGGTGACCTTGCGGGCAAAGATCAGCTTCTCGGCGTTGTCGTAGTACAGCTTGCGCAGCACCTGGTGCGGCAGATGGATCGCGTTTACCTTCCACCGGCCTTGGATAGGCGTCGGGTGGTCGATGTTCTTCTCGTCGGATTCGAAGAAGCGGAAGTGGGCCTGGTAGAACTTCACCGCCTCATCGGGGCCCACGGGTGTCTCAGACACCGACCCGAGTTGCCAGTGACCAGGACTGATCGCGAGGTCGGTGCCGAAGAGTATCCTGTCTTGGAACTTGGTGAAGAACCGCTGCAGTTGGTCGACGGGATGGCGGCCGAATTCAGGGACGCGCGCCGACGTGTCGACGTACACGTTCGGGTGGCCGTCGAGGATTCTCTCCATGTAGGCGATGTCCTCGGCCATGCCCAGGTGAATGAAGAGGAAGGTCGTGTTCGGATGCCGCGAAACCAGCCGCTCGGTCTGCTTCCATAGCTCGGCCAAGGGCGGGTAGTCTTGACCGTGGAAACTCCAATCCGGCGCCAGCTTGAGTTCGTCATAGCGTTCATTCTGCGGCGTGGGTGGCTCGAAGAAAGCCTTGGGATCGCCCACATGAATCGCCACAACGACGTTGAGCCTCGCCGCCTTGGCCATGATGGGATCGAAGCGGGCATCGTCGATGGGGATGAGCTTACCGTTGGCGTCGCGAGCCCCGAGCCCCATGGCCTTGAAGAACTTGATGCCCTTGGCACCAAACCCGACCTCGCGTTCCAGCCGATCCGCCTCGTTCTCGCCCCACCCATCCTCTTCCACTCGATTCCAAGACGCGTTCACGAAGAACTCGAACTTGTCCTTCAAGTGATGTTTGACGGCCAGCGTGGCCGCGAAGCCGCGCGAGCCGAGATAGCCGCCGTTCTTGTTGCAGAACTTCACCACGCCCACTCGTTTGAAGATGTCGAGGGCCGTGGCGATGGAATCCTCTATCGGAGCAATGAGCGTGTGGGAATCGATCACCGGGCCGCGTCCGCTATCTGCAGGGGCGGGAACCTGCACCGGCTGGCTCTTGCGACAAGAGGGACCCAGGGCCAAACAGAGCGCGAGGGCAATCGAGCCTTTCCCCAAACTCATGGCTGCCGAGTGTAGCGCAACGGACATTGGCGATTGTCTGGCAATCGTGCGTGCTTACCGCCGTTTCTTGGCCCGGGCCTTCGCCGCCGGGACAAGGTCGCGACCAGGGGATGGGTCATGGCCAGACAGTCGCTGGTACTCTTCCTCGGCAAAGTCGACGAGGGTTTTCGAGTCGATGCGGCCCTGAATGCGTCGGCCATTGATGAAGGCTGCCGGGACGGTGGTCACCCCGTTCGCAAGGCCCTCTTTGCGCGAGGCCTCCAGCCAGGAGGATGTGCCTGGTTGCTCGCAAGTCTGGTCGAAAATGCAGCGGTCCAGGCCGTGGCTACCCGCCCAGTCACGGATGGTGGTCTGGGTCAGGTTCTCTCGTTCCAGGCAAAGGTGGATGAGGTAAGGCCAGAACTTCCCCTGATAGGCGGCCGCATACAGGCCGCGCCCGCATTCCAAGGCTTCGCGGTTGTCGAGGGGAAAGAACGGTCGATACACCAGAGAGGCTTTGTCCTTGAGGCGGCCCGTCGTGACCTCGCGATAGACGTCTGGAATGAGCTTCGCGCATGGTTTACTTCGCGGGCACGCATAGATCACCAGGGTCACAGGGGCTTTGGAATTTCCCGCGCGAAACTGGTCATCGGCGACAAGGGCCGCGGGCCGTGTGTCTGCTGAATATGCGTAGGGAAGCGCGATGGCAAAGACCAAGAGAATCGCCGCTGCCGAGGCCAGCACGGCTAGACGGGGTGGTTGGTGTTGCATGACATCCTCCTGACCCCAGCAATGCAACAGCCGGGCCATTGCCGTGCCCTGTTACCTTTTTGCTGTCTTGGCCTCGTACACCTCTTCCACCACGTCGATGACGGACTCGGCGGAAAGGTCGTAGAGATAAGGCCGCCCATCGATGAATATGGTCGGCGTCGCGTTCACCTTGTTGCGCACTCCCTCTTGCTTCACCTCGACCAGGGCTTCACGGGTCTTGGGATCCGCGGTGGCGTTCTCAAAGGCCGCACGATCCATCCCCGCGGCCACCGCCCAGTCCGCAAGCAGTTTCGGGCAGTAGCTGTCGAAGTTCTTGTAGAGAGCGAGCGTGAACGGCCAGAAGTGTCCCAGCTTGGCCGCGCTCACCATGGCGAGCCCGCCTTCGGTCGAATTGGCGTGCGTCTTCAGAGGGTAGGGCCTGAAGTACAGGCGCGCCTTGCCCGCCAAGGGGCCGTCCGTGACCGCCTGGTAAAGGGCAGTCACCATGCCTTTGCAGAAGGGGCAGCGCGGGCAAGCGTAGACGGCGAGCTCGATGGGCGCTTCCGCAGCACCCGCGCGGGTGGCCTCGTCGAGGACAATGGTCGCGCGCGGCCCGCTGGCCAGCCTGGTCTGGGCACGTTTCGCCAGGTTGCGCTCGACATGCTTGCGGTCGTCGCCGGCCTTGACCTGCTTGCAGATGTCCGAGGCCAGCCGCAACACAATGGGCTTGGGGGACTTGGCGGCCAAGCATCGGGCAAAGGTCTCGTCGCATCCGTCGTAGGGGTGCAGGGCCGCGAAGATCTCTCGCGCGACGGCCTTGCGGTCAGCTGGCAAGCCGTCGCACACAGGGGTCTGCGCCCATGTGACAGCAGGATCCGCAAGAAGAGCCAGCATCAGGGAACAGGTCCGTAGGTTCATGGTTTCTCCTTCGGCCATACCCGGTCGAGTCCGAGTGGTCGCCGGTCGAGCAGAAGCACGTAGAGTGCCAAGAGCAACCAGGCGCTATCGCGTACGATGGTCCGCCAGGAAATGGGATCCTCGACCGCTCCTTGGGAGGCAAAGCAGCCGCAAGACATTTCCAGACCTTTGGCCAAGGCGAGGCTGATGGCCACCAAGAACATGGCCATCATGCCGGCAATCAGCAGGGCCGCCGCACGTGTGCGGAATCCGACAAGCACCATGGTCCCCGCGAACAATTCGACCCAGGGCAGGATGATGGCCATGGGATTGATGAGCGCGAGCGGCAGGATCTGGTAGGTCGCGATGTCGAGGGCGAACGATCCCGGCTCGGCCAGTTTGTGCCAGCACGCGAGCAGGAAAATCGTTCCGAGATACACGCGCGCCGCCAGGGCCAGCACCACGTGTCCGCGCCAGTCGAGGAAGCGTCTCATGGATTGCCTCTCCCAGCACTGCTCGTTTCCAGCGCCGGAGCACCACCCGCGACAAAGAAGATGTTGCGAATTCCCGAGCCGGCCAGCTCGCGCGCCAGTTGCTCACCCGTATCTGGGTCGCCTCCGTCCCCGAAAACCACCACCTGGGACGCGCCCGAAGAGGCGATCTTTCGCACCTGCACGGGCGGAGCTGGCTCCAGATAGTCGAACGGCAGGCTAATGGCGCCTGGCAAGTGTCCCTTGGCATGGTCCACGGCAGGGCGCGCATCCACCAACAATGTGCGCTTATCGCGAAGCTCTGGGGCATCCGCCGCAATCGCCGGGGCGTCGCCCGTGCCCTCGGGACACGGGACCAGAATTTGGTAGTCGGTCTTCTGCACGAAGGGAATGCCGTGGGGCCGTACCAGATTCAAAACCACGCCGATGGCCGCCGAGACGAGCAGCGTGAGGGCCGCGTCGCGCGCGATAGTGCGTAGCGAACCTTGTCTCCCGCGGAGGATTCCACCTATTCCCTGCACGACGAGCTCCTTTGCGCGGCCTCGTCTTGACGGAGAAGGTCCTGCACGCGTTCACTCGTTTCGGCCTCACCCAAGTGGTAATCGAGCGGCACATGCCCCACCGGCGTGGCTGCGCGCGGGAGCCAAGGATCAACGGCGAAGGTCCAGATGATCTTGGCCAAGATGCGATGGTCGTCGTAGCTGTACGGAGCGGCGCTGCTGTCGCGTGTGGAGAGTTCGTAGGTCACGCCCAACTTAACCCCCTCGGCCACTGGAGGGGCGAAGGCGCTGGCCGAAAGCTTGAGCAGCAGATCGCGACGGACGGTGGTCGGGGCCTTGGGATCGAAGTAACCCTCAGAATCTGGGTAGCGATCGGCGCTGACCAGCAACCCGGCACGCACCGACCAGCGGCGCGGCAAGCGCGCGTCGGCCGAGGCCAGCAAGGAGCCGCCGTAGAGGCTCCACGCTTCATTTCTGGCCTGGTGATAGCGGCCGGCGAGCGCGGTCACAAGGTGCACGCGTGATCCCAATGGGAAGGCCGTGCCCACGCCGCCATCCACCTCGAAACGGCCGCGGCCGTATTCTCGGAAGGTCCGCCGACCGGCACCGCCGAAGACCGTGAGAACGCGCAGAAACTCCAGCTCCCACTCACCCCGGTGGGCGTCGAAGAACCAGAGAGGACCCTTTCCGTAGCGGTCGCCGCCAGCGAGCAGAAGCGTTTCATACCGATAGGCCAGGGTTGCGCGTGGTCCAGAACCGCCCAAGATGACCTCGGGTCGCGCATCCAGCATGACAAAGCTCAGGTCCTTCCCTTGCTCGGCAGAGAACCCCAGGCCGCGGGCCTCGACATCCAGGGCCGGCCTGATCCAAGAGCGCAGCGGAGGCGCAAAGCGCAGGAAGGCCGAGGTGGCAAGCACTGAGCTGTGCGCGCCATCTCCTAGGGTCGTGGGATCAACCGGCGAGCCGGCCAGGGCGTTGCTGGTATATCCCGCGGCCAAGTCCAAGCGGCCCGATAGCGGAGGGATGAATCCAGCATCCACGCTGCTTCGCATCCGCGCCATGGCGGCACGGTCCTCGGCATAGGCGAATTTCTCGGCCGTGGCTTGGTCCAGCTTGGCCTTGGCTGCGGAGGTCGCGCCAGCCTGCTGCTCCAACATCGCGGACAGTAGCGCACGTCGGGCCTGGTCGGGCGCCCAAGCGGTGCACGTCGCGGACAGCAACCCGCGGGCCTGGTCCAACTCACCCTGCCGGATCTGAATCCAAGCCTGCCAGAGGGTGATGGTGCAGTCCTCGGGAAAGACCTCAGCCGCGGCATTGAGCGTGCGCATCGCCCAGAAGTCGTTGCCGTCGTCGAGATAGGCTCGCGCCAGCAACAGCCGGAGAGGCTTGTCCAGCGGCCGTTGTTCAATCGCCGGTTTCAGCACGGCGATGGCTTGGTCGGGTTTGCCATTGCCCAGTAGAGCTTGCGCCTGGGTAGCGACCGACCTGGGCGCCGCTTCTTGCTCGTACGCGGCCGAGGGGGCCAGCAAAAGAGCGAGCGTCAGCAGCCGTGGTCTCGTCATGGGATTTCTAGTGGTGGGCATGAGTCAGTAACCCCATGGTCAGGACCCCCGCGGCCAAGAGAACGATCTCGGTCACGGTGGCGGGTAGGGTGCGCCGGCCACGTTGGCTTGGGATCAGATCGGCGAGCGCGACATAGAGGAATCCCGCCGATGAGAGCGCCATGACCGCGCCCGTGAGCTGCGGGAAGGGGCGCAGCAGGAACGTACCGGCCAGCGCGCCGAGTAGGGTGGTCAGGCTGATGCCGAAATTTAGTAGGAAGGCGCGCCTCCGCGAATAGCCGTGGTGCAGGTACACCACCAGCTCTCCCAACTCCTTGGGCAGGCCGTGCGCGAGTGTGGACAGAGCCGCAGCCAGGCCGAGCGGCGCCGAGGCCATGCACGCGGCCGCGATGACGATGCCATCCCCGAAGTTGTGCAGGGAATCGCCGACCAACAGCAGCGGCCCCGAGCTGGCGTGAACCTCGCAGTCGTGCTTGTGACAGTGCCGCCAAAGCATGAACTTCTCCAGGAAGAAGAAGCCGAAGACCCCGGCCAGCACGTAGGCGAAGACATGCCTTTCGCCGATGCTCCGGGCCGCCGCTGGCAACAGGCCAAAGAAGGTCGCGCCCAGAAGCGCCCCCGCCGAGAAGTGCACCATGCGGGGAACCAGGCGCTCGATCATCGAGTCCTTGATGAACAAGGACAGCCCCGAGGCCGCGACGACCGCGAAGCTACCGGGCAAGGAGAACAGGAGGATAAGGAGAAGGTTCACGTTGGTGCCGCGCCTTTCATGTCTTGGTCAGTAGGACCACACCTTGTGCTCGATCCATGGCTGCCACAGTTCCTCGGTCGCAACCGGTTGGAACAAAATGTTCCAATCACGGTGTCGTGTGGGGGCGAACCGTATGAAGGACTGTCGAGGCGAGGATGCATCTGGGTCTGAGGCTGAGTGTTCTGGCCTGATACATGCAAAACGGATTCCCGCCATGTGCGCTGAACGACTTCACGCGATTGAGGATGATCGCCCGATCGTCTTCGGGGATACGCCACGAGGCGGCAAGAATCCCGTCCTGAAGAATACGATCGCCGCCTATCCGCCATGGACGAGCATGGTGGTTCTGCTCTCGACGCTGCTGGCTCCGGCATGCATCCGACAACGTTGCTACGGCGATCGGGACTGCCCTGCATCGCGAACGTGCAACAAGACATCCGGTGTTTGCGAGCATGAATGTGATGAGACCCGTCCGTGCAATGCGGGATTCGAGTGCGTCGACAAACACTGCACCCCGCGCCCCCAGCAGCCCATCACCTGTCCCGCCGACATGGCCAAGGTCGCCGACACCTTCTGCGTGGATACCTTCGAGGCCTCGCGGCCCGATGCCACCTCGACCAGTTCGGGAAAGGACGGCTCGCGGGCGGTGAGCGCGGCCGGTGTGTTGCCCTGGCAGGTGGTTGACAACGCCACGGCCGAGGCGGCGTGCAAGGCGTCGGGCAAGCGTCTGTGCGCGTCGGAGGAATGGCGCGTGGCCTGTACCGGTCCACAAGGGACCCACTATGCCTACGGCGACGACTACGATCCCAGGATCTGCAACGGCATCGACGCCTTCGGACGCAATGACTTTGGCCTGGCTCCCACCGGATCCTTTTCCGGATGCACGAATGCCTGGGGTGTCTTCGACATGAACGGCAACCTTTGGGAACACGTCTCGGGCGGCAACGACATGACCATTCGTGGGGGCGCATTCAACTGCGTGGACTCGGCGACCTTGCACAGGTGCGACTACGTCCCAGGCAATTGGACGCCCTCGGCCCGCGGCTTTCGCTGCTGCCTGACCCCGGTCGCGGTTGATGCCGGTGTCGATGCCGAGAGGGAAGGGGGCGTCGTGTCCGGGGACGGAGCACCAAGCACGACCGACGGTGGCGGCTGCGTGACCGGCCAGGATGCCAGACCGCACGTGGAGGTTTCGATGGATCTCACACCAGATGGTCCTGGCGGCCTTGATACCGGCCGGGACGAAACCCGGCGTGTGGAGGTTGATGCGGCCCTCCCAGACGCGGTTCAGGGTTGTCCGCCCGACATGGTCCAGGTGGGGGAGATCTGCGTGGATCGCTGGGAGGCTTCGCGCTCGGACGCCACCCCCGCAACCTCGGCAAGGACGACAGCATGGCCCTGAGCCGGCCCGGGGTCTTGCCCTGGTACGTGAATCCCATGTCGGCGGCGGCGTTCGACCGATTCCAGGTCGCCTGCCAGGCCGCGGGCAAACGCCTGTGCACCTCCGACGAATGGCTCGACACCTGCCGTGGTCCGGACCGATCGACCTACTTCTTCGGGGACGTTTGGAATGCGGCCACCTGCAACAGCGTTGACACGTACTGCCAGGAGTGCTGCGAGATCCTGGGACTGTCCAGTTGCCCCACGGGAGAGAACTGCGGATACGCCTCGGTCCTGTCGTCCTCGTACACGCCCGAAACCTGCTCTCTTTCCGCCGACTACGGGCGCGACACCTGCCACGTCTGCTTCCACGTCATGCCCACCGGGGCCTTTCCCCAGTGCACCAGCCGCGGACTCTTCGACGTCAACGGCAACGTCTGGGAGGTGGTCGCATCGCCGACCAGCGAGGACAGCCGCGGCTACCAGGTGCGTGGCGGCGCTTTCAACTGCGGCTCACCTTCGGCCCGCTTCCAATGCGATTTCAACGCATCTTGGAGCGACCTCTACGCGGGCTTTCGTTGCTGCAAGGATCTGCGCTGACCAGGGGAGAAAACGAGTGCCCCGCGCCTCGCCCGAGGAAAGGCGCGGGCAAGAGAAGATTTCTACGGCTTCTTTTTGACCGCGGCCAGTACCTGGTCCTTGGCAATGGCCCTCGTGCAGAAGAACCAGTCGTAGCACTTCATGTCCGACTTGTTCTCCATGCGTTCCTTGGCGACGCCACAAGAGCCTGCCGTCGGAACGATGACCTCGTCGCCAGGCCGCCAATCGGCCGGCGTCGCCACCGAGAAGGCGTCCGCGGCCTTCAAAGCCGTGACGATGCGGAGGATCTCGTCGAAATTGCGCCCCAGGCTGAGCGGGTAGTAGAGGATGGTGCGGATGGTCCCCTTGGGATCGATGACGAAGACCGCGCGCACCGCCTTGGTGTTGCTCTCGCCGGGCTGAATCATGCCGTACTTGCGGGCGACCTCCATGGTGATGTCCTCGATGAGAGGGAAGGTCACCTCGACGTTCTTCATGCC